>JAPLJY010000313.1 GCA_026388345.1 Deltaproteobacteria bacterium | reverse complement strand
GTTATACTTACCTGGTATAACCTCGGCATGATGGCGATCGGCCTTATACTGGGAGTCATCGTCGGCGTGCTGCCGGGCCTGGGAGGGCCGAACGGCGTTGCTATCCTGCTGCCGCTCACGTTTACCATGTCTCCCACCTCGGCGATCGTCATGTTATCGTGTATCTACTGGGGCTCGTTGTTTGCAGGGGCCATTACCTCGATCCTGTTCAATATTCCCGGTGAATCGCATTCGGTGGCCACCACGTTCGACGGCTACCCCTTGGCCCAGCAGGGCAGGGCCGGTGAAGCTCTCACGGCCTCCTTCACCGGATCGTTCTTCGGCGCCCTTTTTGCCATTTTGATGATCACCTTTCTGGCGCCGCTGGTGGCAAAGTTTGCGCTGAAATTCGGTCCACCTGAATTCTTTGCCGTCTATTTTCTTACCTTTGCCAGTTTCATCGGCACGGGTAAGGACCCATTCAAGACCATGGCCTCCCTGATGCTGGGCTTCGGCGTGGCGCAAATCGGGATGGATAACGTCAGCGGTACGCTCCGCCTCACCTTTGGTTGGTCCGAGCTGCTGCGTGGCGTCGATTTCCTGGTTGTGGTGATCGGCTTGTTCGGCGTCGGAGAAATCCTGGTCAGCATGGAAGAGGGTCTTAAATTCGAAGGTGTCCACGACAAGATCAACCCGACGGTTGTGTGGCAAACATGGAAAAAACTGCCAAAGTACTGGCTGACGCTGCTCATGGGCGCGGTCATCGGTGCATGGATGGGTTTCAAACCGGGCGGTGCAACAGCCGCATCCTTCATGAGCTACGGCGTTGCCAAGCGCTTTTCAAAAAATGGCGCCAATTTCGGCAAGGGTGAACTGGAGGGCGTGCTTGCACCCGAGACTGCTGCCCACGGGGCCGGCTGCGCCGCGCTGCTGCCGATGATGGCGTTGGGCATCCCCGGCTCTGCCACTGCAGCGGTGCTGCTGGGCGGCCTGATGATCTGGGGGCTGCAGCCGGGTCCGCTGCTGTTCATCGAGCAAAAGGACTTTGTCTGGGGTCTGATCGCCAGCATGTATCTGTCGAACGTCGTCGGCCTGGTCATCGTTCTGTCCACCGTGCCGCTATTCGCGGCGATCCTTCGCATCCCGTTCGCCATCATCGCCCCGGTCATTGTCGTGGTGTGTGCGATCGGCGCCTTCACCGTGAACAATGCCATGTTCAACATCTGGGTCATGCTGACATTCGGCGTTATCGGTTATGTCTTTAAGAAGCTGGATTATCCATTGGCACCTCTGATATTGGCCCTGGTGCTTGGAGACCGGACCGAAGTCTCGTTCCGCCAGGCCATATTGGGATCCCAGGGTGCAATGAGTATTTTCTTTTCAAACTGGCTTGTCGGCGCGATTATGACCGCCGGGCTCCTCCTGCTGTTCTGGCCGGCGATTGCGCTTGCGTGGGGCAAGCTCCGGGCCTTATCCCGGTAGTTTGGATGCAGGGAAGGTATGTTCCTTTTGATGTTCCCACGGAAAACTAAAGTGATCCGATTGTTTGCTATTCTTTCGGTCATCTATAACGTCTACGCCGTCGTCATCAAGAAGGAGAAGGCGTCCCTGGAGGAGATCGAGTAATCTGTGCTGTTCGCCGCCCGGGCGTTTCCCCCGGGCAGTGCAAGACATCTACGGCTCCCCGCCTGTGGGCGGGGGGCCTTTTTTATGCTGCGAGGGGGCCTTCCCGGGGCCGTTTCCCGGAGGATAAAACTTTTTTCGCGTCGTATTTTTCTTCAGCGTTTCCAGCAAGCCGTCCCGGTAAAGGAAGGCGATGATAACGAAAATTCCGCTCACCAGCATGATCCCAACCAGGGCCAGATACTCATCATTCCGGGCACAGCTCCCTGATACGGAAAGCAACATCGTTCCCAGCAGCCGACCGACCGTGGAGACGATGATAAACGTCCGGGTCGGCATATGGCTGACCCCCATGATATAGCAGAGACAATCCTTGGGGAACCCCGGAATCAGAAAGAGAAGGAAAGAGACAAAAGTCCCCTGGTGTTCCAGGAAGTGGTCGTATTTTGCGATGACTTCGGGTCTGACCACCTTTTCGACGAGGGGCATCCCGAAAATGCGGGCCAACATAAAGGCGATCCAGGAACCGACGGTGAGGCCTATGGTGGAGTAAATCGTCCCCAGGATGGGGCCGAAGAGATAACCGCCGATGAGCCCCGTCGCTTCCCCGGGAATGGGGGCAGCGACGACCTGCAGGATCTGCAGCGCAATAAAAACTACTTCATCAAAAGGATGAAAGCTCTTGATAAAGTGAATCGCCCTGGTACGGTCGGTGAAGAAGTGATGCAGGTCAAAGTGGATAAAGAGATAGGCTCCCAGGACAATAAACCCAAAAAGAAGAAGCATTTTGAAGATAAAGCGGCCATTCATCGGGTGCGGCCCTGTGCAACATTCATTCTTTTTTGCCCTCGCTTTTACCTGGTTCCGGCGTATCCGGTTTTTCCTGCGGCGCATCCATCTCTTTTTTGAAGCCTCTGATCGCCTTGCCGATCAAACTGCCCAGCTCCGGGAGCTTCCCCGGTCCAAAAAAGATCAGGGCAATGACCAGAATGATCATCAACTCCGGCATCCCGATACTTCCAAACATAACGATTCTCCTTCTTCGCTCATGCGGTGGGCTGTTATGCTGTCATACCGAAGGTTCAAAAAGCAAACACAATTTAGGCGCGAGAGCGCGCTATCCGTAAGATGTAGTGCTGCGCGTGCCGCATTTCGTACATTTGACCATCAATTCATCATCGGGTGAGAAAGTATGTGGATACAACATGGCAAAGCTGACACAGAAGACGATGATTTGCCATGTGCGGAGTGCAGTCTGCAAGGGCCTGGGATGCACCGATACATGGACCGTTTCCTCGCTGCATTTGGTGCAATGACGACGATAGGTCTTGTTTGTGCTCATTATGGTTTCCTCCCGGACGAAAACGGTACGGTTTATAGAAGGTTTGACCTCGAATGAAATTCCACCCGTCAAAGTGATAACGAAAATACAACCTTTTGGGGTATCCCGACGGCCTCTTTTTCTTTATTTTTCCTTATTCTTCCGCATTGCCCACCATATCCAGACACCGAGACCGACCACCATAACCAGCATAATGATTCCACCGAACCACGGGCTTTGCATTTTATCTCTCCTCCTCTCTTACCTGGAAACCTTCCCATGTTTATTTCTGCGCTGGATCGCCTCATTTCTTCTTGGCCTTACGTATCCGCCAAATCTGATAGGCAGCCCAACAAACCATCCCCACCACCAAGACTATTCCGATCAACCGTGAGTCCATTCGCTATCAGG
This sequence comes from Deltaproteobacteria bacterium, assembly GCA_026388345.1. The sequence goes on along the minus strand of JAPLJY010000313.1, from coordinate 20,811 downwards.
GTAGCATGGGATACCGCTTGGGGATTCGGGATCTGATAATCAAAACAGCCTTTTTTTTCATCCCAGGCAAAATCCTCACAGCCCAGTTCAAGGAATCTCTCGTGAATCATTCTGTCGTAATGATTCCGGATGGATCTTACATGTCGATGGATCTCCTTTATTCTTTCCTGCTGGACCGTGTTGCCGATATGCTGCAGGTAGCACAACTTGGGAACCCTGACCATCCGGGTCTTGAGAAAAGTCCTGACCATGATCTCAAAATCGTCTGCAACATGAAGCTCCCTGTTATGCCCGCCTATCGATTCGTAAAAAGATTTTCTCCACGCCCGTATATGGTTGGGAGTTGATGCAATATGCCGAATCGTTTTGGAATTGATGTTGCCGGCACTCCCCGACTTATACAGCCTGCCATGATATTCGACATCGGTGTAGGAACCGTAACCAAAGGCCCAGCCATCCCTGTATGTGTAACTGGTACCGTCTTCATGAATCTCAGCGGTGTCCGTATAGAGAAACCCGGCCTCCGGAAACCGTTCAAAACCCCGGACAACGCAATCCAGCGCATAATCGGTCAGTTCATCATCATGGTCCAGTTCCACGGGGATATCGCCCCTTGCGAGGCTGCAGGCCCAGTTCTTGACCTTCCCGATGATGCCCGAGTGTTCCCACGGTTTAAAGACCTCGATTCGGTGATCCTGCATGGCAAGGGAACCCAACATTTTAAATGTCTTCCCGTCGTCATCCGAATCATCCACGATGACCCATTCCCAGTTGGTATAGGTCTGCTCCCGAAGAGACCGGAACGGCCGTTGGATTTTTTCTCCGCTCTTATAGGCGGGGGTAAAAACGGTAACAAGGGGTTTTCTTTCCATTTCGCCACCGTCAAACATGTTTTTCAAGTAGCGGTCGTAGGCCGATATGCCAAGCCGGTCCAGGTCCGGCAGGGTATCATAATGAAGCCATCGCCTCTGAATCTCGGAAGGGGCTTTGATCAGACGGGGGTAGGACGATCGGTTCCCGACCGTTATGATGACATGCGGCCTGTCCTGCACGAGAATCTGTTCGAGGCTGGAATCGGAAGAATAACATCGGCAATCCAGTCTCTTCTCCTCATCCCCATTCTCCGCGGGGGTAATCAATTCAACCTCCTTGCAGCCGAAGATACAGATTACCGGCAGTTTATCGCCCCTTGCCTTGAATAATTTACCCGCAAAAGTCATAAGTTTCATCAGCCTGTTTCTCTCATTCGGCCATCCCTGTTGATCGGCGGGGGAGATCATGACGGCCCTTCTCTCGTGAAAACGCAGTCATGATCCCCTCCGGAAACAGCGTTTCGCCGAGGGCACGTTATCCGTGAATGGTGCCGCGCGTGAGGCATTTCGTACAGGTGACCTCAATGGCATCGTCGTCAGAAGGCAGATTCTCATTTTTCCTTATTCTTCCGCATCGCCCACCATATCCAGACACCGAGACCGACCACCATAACCAGCATAATGATTCCGCCGAACCACGGGCTTTGCATTTTATCTCTCCTCCTCTCTTACCTGGAAACCTTCCTCATGTTTATTTCCGCGCCGGATCGTCTCATTTCTTCGTGGCCTTACGTATCTGCCAAATCTGAAAGACAGCCCAACACACCATCGCCACCACCAAGACTATTCCGATCAACCGTGAGTCCATTCGTTTTCTTCCCTCCTTCTGCCGGAGAATCTTCAAACATGCCTGATGTTATCGCAACATCAATCATGTCGAGCATATGACTACAGTTATTCTGCAGATCAAGGAGCTATGTTTTATGGAAACTGTTCACAAACATGTCCTTGTGGTGAAAGACAGGCCAACCATCATTCAGCCACGAGTTGACAACGTTTTCAGTGTGGATTTAAGGAATCCGAACAGGGTGGTCAACTAAAACCAGGAGGGAGGAGCCCTGAAACCGTAGGGCAATAGATGCAAAAATGAGATTTCAACCGATGACTTCCGGTGAACGGAGCAAAACAGCACAACCGGTTCCAGCACGAAGTCGACGTTGCTGGTTATCCCGGTTGTGATGTTGTTGTCCAGGCTGCTGTATGGGCAGGAGAGGATGTGGAGTTCTTCGCGCAGATCGAGGACGTCCGCCGTGAAGGTGGAAAAAGCGATAAAAAGGATAACGAGAAACAGTGTTTTCCTTTTATGAAGCGAAGCAGAAGCAGTCATGAACGATTCTCTTGCCGCATTTTCGGCGAGGGTAGCAGAATCAAGAGTCTTGTCAAGAGTTATTCATTATTGAAATTTTCAGGAAGAAGAAAAGTCCCTTGCCGGGGACGCCGGGATATGCCATACTTTCGCCGTTCCGATCGGGGCGGCGGCGGATTTATTTCATATGGATTCATTTTCAAAGGGGGTAATCACGATGATCAGGCTGGTCTTGCTGCGCCATGGGGAGAGCACCTGGAACCTCGAGAACCGTTTTACAGGCTGGACCGACGTGGACCTCACCGAACAGGGGGTCCGCGAGGCGCATCAGGCGGGACGGCTTCTGCGCGAGGGGGGATACACCTTCGATCTGGCCCACACATCAGTCCTGAAAAGGGCGATCCGGACGCTGTGGATCGCCCTCGACGAGATGGACCTGATGTGGATCCCCGTCTACCGCTCCTGGCGGTTGAACGAGCGCCACTACGGCGCGCTCCAGGGGCTCAACAAGCGGGAAACCGCCGAGAAATACGGGATGGAGCAGGTCCACATCTGGCGGCGGAGCTACGACACCCCGCCCCCCGGCCTCGATGAGACGGACGAACGTTTTCCGGGGAGGGATCCGCGCTACGCCGGCCTCAAGCCCGGGGAGGCGCCGAAAAGCGAATCGCTGAAGACGACGCTGGACCGGGTCCTTCCCTACTGGCACGAGGCGATCGTTCCCGACCTCCGGGCGGGCAAGAGGGTCCTGATCGCGGCGCACGGGAACAGCATCCGCGCCCTGGTGAAGTACCTGGACATGGTCCCCGAGGAGGTGATCACAGAGCTGAACATCCCGACCGGGATTCCGCTTGTCTATGAGTTGGATGACCGCCTCAACGCCGTCAACCACTACTACCTGGGGGATCCGGAGTCTGTCGCCAAGGCGACCGCATCGGTGGCGGGCCAGTTGAGTAAAAAGTGATCCGTGGGCGGCTCTAAAGTGACCGTTTCAATCAAAAGGCCCCTTCCTTTCGGGAGGGGCCTTTTGATTGTTGCGCAACGCAGCGCGGCTTCGGGTGTTTTCCGCCGGGCGGGGAAGGGTCGCCTATTCCAATAAGGGGGCGTCGTTGTCTTCCCGGTCTTCGCCCATCTCTTGAATCCGCTCGATTTCCCGGAGCTTCATGCGGATGATGACGATCAGGCCGATGATGGCAATCCAGAAGACGGCAAGGCTCTCGTAGATGATGTAGGCGTCATAGGGCGCCGCGGGGAAAACGGCGATCCGCTCCGCCGCCGGCGAAGGGGCTGCGTAAACCAGAACGAACAGGGCCATGATGATCGGCCGCGCGAGGCGGAAAAGGGGAAACCTTTTGAAGTCTCTGAAGATTCTGATCCCTTGCATACGAACTCCTAACTCAGAAAACCGACCACCGTCATCGTAAGGAAATAGAGAAGATAGACCACGCCGATCCAGGTGAAGAGCGGGCTCTTTTCACCCCGCGCCGATTTCCGGTCGATAAAGGGGATGAGGAAGAAAAAGAGGATCCCCGCGGAGACACAGAGGATCGCGATGGTCTCCCCGTTCATGCCCAGGATGGCGCCCGGGAAGAGCTTCAGGGTTTCGAGCAGGAAAAGAAAATACCATTCCGGCTTGATGTTTTCCGGGGGCGGGGCCAGGGGGTCGGCCTTCACGCCGATCTCCGGCGGCAGGAGCACCGCGAGGGTCGAGAGAATCCCCAGGACGACCAGCCAGATCATCAGATCCTTATAAAAGACATTGGGGAAAAAGGGGACTTCCCGGAGTTTTTCTTCTTTCAGGGACAGGGGTACGCTCATTCCGTGGTACTGCACCATAAGCAGATGCAGACCGATGAGGGCCAGCGTGATGATCGGCAGAATGGCCACATGGAAGGCGTAGAACCGCAGCAGGGTGTCGCCCGTAACATCGATGCTCCCCCGGAGGAAGGCCTTGATGAACCCTCCGACGACGGGAAAGGCGCCGGCCCCGCCTGTCGCTACGCGGACGGCGGCAAAGGCGCGCTCGTCCCACAAAAGGAGATAGCCGCTCAGGCCGAAAAAGATCGAGATGCCCAGCAGGATGAATCCGGTTACCCAGACCAGTTCCCGGGGCTTGCGGTAGGCCTTCAGCAGCAGCGTGCCGAAGAGGTGGATGAACAGAAAAACGATCGCCAGCTGCGCCCCCCAGTGGTGCAGAGACCGGAAGAACCAGCCCATGTTCAGTTTGGTGACGATCTCGATGATGCTCTTGTAGGCGAAATCGATGTGGGGGACGTAGTAAAAGGAAAGCAGCATCCCCGTCAGAAACTGAAGGATGAACAGGAAAAGCGTGATCCCGCCCGTGTAGTACCAGAGGTCGTGGCGGTGTTCCGGAACGAGCTTGCTCTTCGCCAGCTTTGTGATTTCCCTCACGTCGTAGCGTTCATCCAGCCAGTTTTTAAGCCTTGGGCAATTCAACCTTGACCCCCTTCCTGGCGATGATCAGCTTATCCCCCTCTTCGCTGATTTCAAAAATCTCGAGGGGCTTGGGCGGCGGCCCGGAAATGTTTCGGCCGTTCTCATCGAACCATCCCTGATGGCAGGCGCAGTAGAAGCGCTTCTCCGCCGGCTTGTAGGCCACGTTGCACTCCATGTGGCTGCAGACGCCCTTCAGGGCCATCACGCTGCCGTTGTCCTTTTTGTAATAGAGTCCCACCGTGCCGCCCCAGGGAAAGGGCTTGACCGTGTTGTTCGCCAGCCCCGTAAAATCCTTCCGGTTCAGGACGACGAAGTCCGGTTCCTTGCCGAGGGTGGGAAAGGCGAATTTCATCAGCGCATAGAGCGTCCCGGAGAAGAAGGCGGCGATCCAGCCGAAAAAAAGCGTATTGAGAAAAGTTCTCCTCGTGATGAGGGAATAATCAAGCTTCATCGTTTGCCTTCCCCAGCATCTTCCGGAAACGGTTTTTCACCAGCGATTTACGCAGGCCGACAACGGCGTCGGTGGGCCTCACATCCTTCGGGCAGGCGTCGATGCAGCGGAAGAGGGTATCGCAGGCCCAGACGCCCTGTTCGTTGTTGAAGGTCTCCAAGGCGCCGGCGGGACGCTCATCCCGGGAATCGAGGATGAACCGCTCTAACTTGGCCGCCGCCGCCGGGCCAACATAGTCCGGTTCCCGCGAGAGCACCGGACAGGCGCCGTAACAACAGGCGCAGAGGATGCAGTTGACGAACTGGTCGATCCGCCGGCGCTCCTCCTCGCTCTGCGGAATCTCCTTCTCCGGATCGGGGCTGCGTCGGATCAGATAGGGCTGGACCTTGTCATACATCCGCCAGAATGGCGCCATGTCGACGACGAGGTCCCGGATCACCTCGAAATTGGGCAGGGGTTCCAGAATGATCGTATCGGTGTCGAAAGCGGCCACCTGCGTCCGGCAGGCGAGGTCGATCTTGCCGTTGATCACCATGGCGCAGGACCCGCAGACGGCCGAGCGGCAGGAGGAGCGGAAGGAGAGCGTCCCGTCGATCTCATCCCGGATCCGGATCAGCACGGAAAGCACCGTGAGTCCCGGAATGACCCGGATCCGGTAGGTGGAGAAGCGGGGCCCGCTGTCCGGTTCCTTCGCGTCATACCGGAGGATCTTGAAGGTAAATGCACTGTCCTTGATCAATGGGAATGCCCTCGTAAAATGTTACGATCGTCCGTGTTCCGTCAATATTTCCTCTCGACGGGTTGATACCGTGTGATCACCACATCCTTGAAGGAGATCATGGGCGCACCGTCATCCCCCCTCTTGGCGATGGTGTGCTTCAGCCAGTCGCGGTCGTTCCGGGTTTTGAAATCCGTCCGGAAGTGCGCGCCCCGGCTTTCCTCCCGGAGAAGGGCCCCCCGAATGATCGTATGGGAGACCTCCAGCATGTATTCCAGTTCCAAGGCGTTTGTGAGTTCATAGTTCATGTGCCGGGCCGGCGAGGAGACGCCGACATCCCGATAGCGCCGCTTGAGATCGAGAAGGTTCTCCAGGGCCTGCTCCAATTCCTCCCGTATCCGGAAGATGCCCACTTTCTCGTTCATCACGGCGCCAAGCTCGGCCTGGACCCGATAGGGTTTCTCCCTGCCGGGCGCCGTCAGCCTCCGGATCTTCTCGTCCACCTCATCCTTCAACCGCAGGAGGGGTTTTTCGTCCGGTCGGGGGACGCCGCCCGCCAGATCCTCGCGGATCGCCTGCGCCGCCAGTTTCCCGAAAACGATCGTATCCAGCAGGGAGTTTCCGCCCAGGCGATTGGCGCCGTGGACGCTGACGCAGGCGCATTCGCCGCCGGCGTAGAAACCGCGGATCTCGGAGGCGCAACGCTCGTTGACGTCGATACCCCCCATCGAGTAGTGCTGGCAGGGCATGATCGGGATCGGTTCGTGCACGGGATCGATGCCGATAAAGTCGATGCAGATCTTCCGGATGCCGGGAAGCCGTTCGACGATCTTCTGTTCTCCGAGGTGTCGGATATCGAGTTGGATGTACCTTCCCAGTGGGTGGTCGAACCCCCGCCCCTCGTTGATCTCCGTCTGAATGCACCGGGAAACGATATCCCGGGGCGCCAGTTCCATGGCCGAGGGCACATAGCGCTGCATGAAGCGTTCGCCCCGGTTGTTGAACAGATAACCCCCTTCGCCCCGGCAGGCCTCCGTCATCAGGATATTGGTGCCGATCAGCGATGTGGGGTGGAACTGGACGAATTCCATGTCCTTGAGGGGAGCGCCTGCCATATAGGCCATCCCGATGCCGCTTCCCGTGTTGATCAGCGCGTTCGTGGAGTGCTGGAAGACCCGCCCGTATCCGCCGGTGCCGAAGAACGTCACCCCGGCGCCGACGGGGATGAGCTCGCCCGTCTTCATATTCAGCGCGACGACGCCATGGCACCTTCCGTCGTCAATGCACAGCGCGGTCACGAACCATTCCGGATAGATCTTGACCCCCTTTGCGACGGCCCTTTCATAGAGGGTATTGAGCAGCACATGGCCGGTGATGTCGGAGGAATAGCAGGTCCGGGGATAGCCGGCGCCGCCGAAGGGGCGCTGGGCGATGGAGCCGTCGGGAAACCTGCTGAAGGGGCATCCCCAGTGCTCCATTTCGTAAACGATCCGGATGGCCTCTTTGCACATGATCTCCACGGCATCCTGATCGGCCAGAAAATCGCTCCCCTTGATCGTATCGAAGGTGTGTTTTTCCCAGGAATCGTCCCGGCTGTCGGGATTGTTGGTCAGGGCCGCGTTGATGCCCCCCTGCGCGGCGATGGAATGGGACCGCACGGGATAGACCTTGGAGATCAGTCCCACGTTGAATTGATCGCAAAGACCGACGGCCGCCCTGAGCCCCGTGAGACCGCCGCCGACAATGAGAATATCGTGATTCAGCATGCCCGCGCCCTATGAAAGCCGGAAATAGAGAATAATCAACGCCACGGAAATCAAGGCTGCGGCGACATTCGCCACCCAGAACAACTGCTTCTCTTTGCGGTACCCGAGGTCTATGGCAACGGTTCTCAGGCCATACAGGCTGTGAAAGGTGAAAAGGATCAGAATGAGGATATCCAGAACAGGGTGCCTATGCAGGCTGAGCGCCCAGTCGGGCTTCTGATCTTTCGTGAAAAGGAAGAAACTGGTGAGGATTTTGATGCCGAACAAAACGATCAGGGTCACACCGCTGATGCGGTGGAAAAGCCAGATGAACATACGCCCCCCTGTCTGATTTCAGGAAAATGACGGTTTCGCACAACACCGCGAATCCCTCTCCCGATACAAAAACGGGACTGTGAACGGCACGTACCGACGGTTTCTAACAGGGAATTCCCGGTCTGTCAAGCGGGAATCCTTTTAAGCGGATGGTTTCCCTTTACCCTCCGCCTTCAATACCTCCTGCACGCGGCGGCCGATCTCGCCGGGATTCTTTTCCACCAGGACGCCCGCCCGTTCGAGGGCCTGGAACTTCTCTTCGGCTGTTCCCTTACCCCCGGAGATGATCGCGCCGGCATGACCCATTCGCCGTCCCGCGGGGGCCGTCCGCCCGGCGATGAAGGAGACCACCGGTTTCGTCACATTCCCCCGGATGAACTCGGCCGCCTCCTCTTCCGCCGTCCCCCCGATCTCGCCGATCATCACGATCGCCTCCGTCTGTGGATCCGCCTCGAACCGTTCCAGCATATCGATGAATCCCGAACCTACGATCGGGTCCCCGCCGATTCCAACAGAGGTGGACTGGCCGATCCCGAGGCCGGTCAATTGCCAGATCATCTCATAGGTGAGGGTCCCGCTGCGCGAGATGACGCCGACATTTCCCTTTTTGTGGATGAAGTTGGGCATGAAGCCGACCTTGCCCGCGCCGGGGGTCGTGATCCCCGGACAGTTCGGCCCGATCATCCATGTACCCGATCCCTTCAACGCCTGCTTCACCCGGATCATCTCCGCAACCGGAATCCCCTCCGTCATGCAGACGATCAGGCCGATTCCCGCCTCGATCGCCTCGAAGATTGCATCCGGTGTGAACGCCGCCGGCGTGTAGATTCCGGAGACATTGGCCTGCTGTCTTTCGACGGCGTCGCCGACGCAGTCATAGACGGGAATGCCGTCCAGCTCCGTTCCACCCTTGCCGGGCGTGACCCCGGCCACGACCCTCGTTCCCAGCATGACCGACTCCCGGGTGTGAAAGCTTCCCTCCGAACCCGTGATCCCCTGAACGACGACGCGTGATTTTTCATCCAGCAGTATGGCCATCGGAACTTCTCCTCAGTAGTTGCTTCGAGACCTTTGCGTTCGCTGGGAACCGGATCCCGAAAGCGCGCATTGGAGATTTTTCGGGGTACCCTGCCCCCGCAGCGGAGCGCCCGCAAAGACGATTGTTCGAATGCGAAGAGCGAGTTTCGTCTTTGCAGCGAAGCGAGGAGGCGCAGGGTCTAAAAAGGTCCAGCGTGCCGAGGGATCACGATTCACAACGGTCTCTCGTAGTTTATCTTGTCATCGCAACGGCCTTCTCGGCCGCCTCGTACAGGCCGTCGGCCACCGTGAACCGGAGCCCGGACTCCTGAAGCATCCGCCGCCCCTCCTCCACATTGGTCCCCTGGAGCCGCACCACCATTGGCAGCTTCATTTCGATGTTTTTTGCCGCCTGGATCAGTCCGGCGGAGACGCGGTCGCAACGCAGGATCCCGCCGAAGATGTTGACAAGGATGCACTTCACGTTCGGATCGGAGGTCAGGATGCGGAACGCCTTCTCGATCTGCTCCGCCGAGGCGCCGCCGCCCACGTCGAGGAAGTTTGCCGGCTCGCCCCCCGCCATCTGGATCAGGTCCATCGTCGTCATCGCGAGCCCCGCCCCGTTGACCATGCAGCCGACGTTTCCGTCCAGCTTGATGTAGTTCACCGAGGCGTTTTTGGCCGCAACCTCCAACGGATCCTCCTCATCCGGATCCCGCAGCTCCCGGATCTCGGGATGGCGGTACAATCCGTCATCGTCGAAATTGATCTTCGTGTCGAGGGCGAGCAGACGACCATCTTCCGTAATCGCCAGCGGGTTGATCTCCAGAAGCGAGCAGTCCTTTTCCAGAAACAGCCGGTAGAGGTTCCGGACGATCTCCGCAAACGGTTTGCGCTGTTCCGCATCCAGCGCCAGCGTGGCGGAGAGCTTGCGCGCCTGGAATGGACTGAACCCCACGGCGGGATGGACCGCGCACCGGGCGATCTTCTCCGGGGCCGTCGCCGCCACCCGCTCGATGTCCATTCCGCCCGCCTCCGAGGCCATGAACACCACGCACTCTTTTCCCCGCGACCGGTCCACCACCAGGCTCAGGTAGAGTTCCTTCCGGACGGTGGACGCTTCCTCGACGAGAACCTTACGAACCTTTTTCCCTTCCGGGCCCGTCTGGTGGGTCACGAGCTGCATCCCGAGGATCGCCCTGGCAGCCGTAAAGGCCTCGTCCGGAGACGCCGCCGGTTTGATGCCGCCGCCTTTCCCCCGGCCTCCGGCGTGGATCTGCGCCTTGACGACGGTTTTTCCCTGGAGTTCTTTGGCCGCGTTGCGCGCCTCTTCCGGAGTCGAAGCCGCCTTCCCGCGGGGCACCGGAATCCCGTAGCCGCGCAGCAGGTCCTTTGCCTGATACTCATGGATCTTCATATCTTACCTCCAGAGCTTCGGGTGTACGGGATTGCAATGACAGAGGAATGGATTTTTTACGTAGCCGTCAAAATGGGTTTGAGCAAGCGGGTTCAATCGCAGATTCCTTCGCTCAGTTTCAGTCCGAGATCGAGGGCCTGCCGGTTCATATCGAGGAAACTGGGGGGAATCTGCGTTTTCAAAACCTTCATGATCGATTCGGGCCGGACCAGCTTCATCAGTCCGATTACGGCCCCGAGCATGCAGATGTTGAAAACGATCGGCCGGCCGATTTTCTCCATCACCGTCTCGTACATCGGCAATTCCACCTGACGCGCATCCACCTTCTTCCCTAACTTTACGTAGCGGTTGTCGGTGACCAGCAGACCGCCCGGACGGAGGATGGAAAAAAAGTTCGCATACGACTGCTGCGTCAGGCACACCAGCACATTGGGCTGGATCACTTTCGGAAAGTGAATCGGAGATTCGGCGATGATGACGTCGGAGCGGGTCGCGCCGCCTCGCGCCTCCGGACCGTACGACTGGGACTGAACGGCAATGAGGTTTTCATGCAGTACGGCAGCCTCGGCCAGAATGATCGCGGCCGTGATCACCCCCTGCCCGCCCGAACCGGAAAACACCATCCTGCATCGTTCCATGGTCACTTCCCCTTCATCGCCAGCTCGACGATCCTCTGATACTCGGCACAGTACTCCGGCATCTCCTTTTTTACGAAAACCCCCCGTTCGATCAATGAAGGATTCTCCTGTTTCGCCTTCGAACCGATCGGAGTGGTTCTGGTCTTCAGGTTATCCATCATGTTCACCGCGCTCCCCTCCTTGTTCTTCCGTCCGAAGTACGTCGGGCAGGGCGTCATCACCTCTACCACCGAAAATCCCTTGTGGCGGATCGCCTCCTCCAGGATGTCGGGAAGCTGCTGGACGTGGTACGCCGTGGCGCGCGCCACAAACGTGGCCCCCGCTGCCGTGGCGATGTTAACCACGTCGAATTCCTGGTCGATATTCGTATACGGGGCCGTCGTCGCCATGGTGCCGTGTCCCGACAGCGGCGAAAACTGTCCCCCCGTCATTCCGTAAACCCGGTTGTTCATCACGATCGCCGTCATGTCGATGTTCCGCCGGCATGCGTGGATGAAGTGATTCCCTCCGATCGACAGGGCGTCTCCGTCTCCCATCGGCACCAGAAGCGTCAAATCCGGACGGCTCATCTTCACGCCGATTGCGAACGCCAACGCCCGCCCATGGATCGTGTGCAGCGTATGAAAATCCATGTACCCAGCGATCCGTGACGAACAGCCGATCCCCGACACCATTACGATGTCGTTCTTTTTCAACCCGATATTTTCGATCGCGCGCACGAGACCGTTCAGTACGATACCGTGCCCGCAACCCGGACACCAGATATGCGGGAAGAATCTCTCGCGGATATAGTCCCTTGCGGGCATCTTTAGACTCCTTTACCCTGGATCAGCCGTAGAATGTCGCGAATATCGGCTGGCGTAATCAATACCCCATCTACCCTGTTGGCCAGAAACACCTGCTCAGGCCTTTCCACCGCCGCCTTGACCGACTGAAGCACCTGCCCCATATTCATTTCCACGACCACCACATAACGGGCATTCCTCGTCTTTTCCCTCACCAATGCCGCGGGAAAGGGCCACAGCGTCTGCAGCTCCAGCAGGCCGATGCGCTCCCCGTGCTGGCGGCGGTCCGTGACCATATGCAGCGCCGAGCGCGCCGATGATCCGTACGAAATCAGGAGCATCTCCGCGTCTTCGATAAAATATTCCCGATAGCGCGCCATCTTGTCCACATGGTTGTCGATCTTGTCCACCAGGTGCCGCATCAGCTCGTGAACCACACGCGGATTCTCCGACGGAAATCCCCACATGTCATGGAACAGGCCCGTCACATTGTACCGGTGAACACCCCCGAAATCCGACATCGGCAAACGGCCGTCTTCCCTTTGCAGGTACGGGTGGTAATCCACCCCCTCCTTGACCGAGGTCTTGAGCCTTTCCACAAGCGGGATCTCCCCCGGTTCCGGAATTTCCAGGCGCTCCCGCATGTGTCCGATCACCTCGTCAAACAGCAGGATCACCGGCGTCCGGTAGGTCTCCGAAAAATTGAAGGCGTCCACCGTGATCGCAAACACATCCTGGTGGTTTGACGCCGTCAACGCAACGATCGCATGATCGCCATGCACTCCCCACCGGGCCTGGTTCACGTCCCCCTGGCTCACCTTGGTCGGTAGACCCGTCGAGGGGCCGCCCCGCTGCACATCGACGATCACGCAGGGGATCTCCGCCATGATCGCGTACCCCAGACCTTCCTGCATCAACGAGAAACCCGGTCCGCTCGTTGCTGTCATCACCTTGCTTCCCGTCAACGACGCCCCGATGATCGCGCAGATTGAGGCGATCTCATCCTCCATCTGCAAGAACTTCCCGCCCTTCAGGGGCAGGCGCGACGCCATCAGTTCCGCGATCTCCGTCGAGGGCGTGATCGGATAACCGGCAAAAAAATCCAGCCCGGCGTACAGCGCCGCCTCCACGCAGGCCTCATTCCCCTGAACAAACCTCAATTCGCCGCCCATATCAATCCTGCTCCGTCTGTACCTCGATCGCCAAATCCGGGCACCGCAACTCGCAGAGCTTGCAGCAAACGCAATCCTGCGGCCTCGCCGCCACCACCTTTTCGAATTCGTCCAGCTCCAGCACCTGCTTGGGACAGAAATGCACACAGATTCCGCATCCCTTGCACCAGTCCCGGTTGATTACATGACCCTTCAGCTTCAACTTCGCCATATGCTTCCCTGTCTGCTCAAGACCCCCTAACAGGCTGTTGAAAAACGCTCATCTGCTGCGTTGCGCTGCAAACCTCATCGCTCGATGTATTTCTATATACGCCTCGCTCTTCGGTTTTTTGCGCGCCTTGCATCTGAGCATTTTTGAACAGCCTGCCCATCGGGGTGTTTTTCAACACCCCCCTAAGGGGGCACTTCCGCGTCCTGCAACCGTTCAAGTTTTCAGAAACAACCCGGTGAACGCCCTGCGGGCGAAGACCCTCGCCCGGCCTCCGTTATTTCTTTGGAATATCCATATTCTATGCCGTGAGTACAGCTTGGTGATCAGTATACATTTTAGTTCAGTATAGGGGAGGCCGTCCTGCATGTCAATACGATTTCGGGGGCAATCCGTCTTTCTGCCGTCCTGGTTACTTTTTTCATGAACCAAGGGTGGCGCACAGGGTGAGACCTTTGCGCAACTTGGAAATCGGATCCCTTAAAGCGCGCATTGGAGATTTTTCGGGGCACCCTGCCCCCGCAGCGAAGCGAGGAGGTGCAGGGTCGAAACAATGTCCAGCGCGCGCAGGGATCACGATTTCCAGAGTCTTCAGGGAATAAAGCCCTGCCTGTCTATTGCCACTTTCTTCGGTCGTCGATTTTTTTGCTGCCCTCCGGGATTTCGGGGACAAAAACCACGCTTCCCCTGAGCTTTGTGGTCTCCCGCACCCTTTCCTCGCAGGAAGCCTTCAGGGCGTCCGTTCCGGCGACGCCCTTTTTAAGCTGGATTTCCACGGTCATCACATCCGTCACGCCCTCCCGCGTAACGACGACCCTCACCTTGTCCACTTCCCCGGGGAACCTGGATACGGCTTCATCCACCTGGCGGGGATGGACGAACATCCCCTTGATCTTCGTCACCTCATCCGCCCTGCCCATGATCCCTTTGAGCTTGCAGGAGGTTCTTCCGCAGGCGCAGGGATCCTCATCCACGGCGGAAAGGTCCCCGGTGCCGTAGCGGACCAGGGGATAGCATTCGTTGCTGAAGTTGGTGACCACCACTTCGCCGACGCTGCCGGCAGGCAAGGGTTCTCCGGTCACCGGGTCGCAGATTTCCAGATAGAGATCATCCGAGATGTGCATGCCGTCTTCCTGCGGGCATTCATAGGCAAGTGTTCCCAGATCGGCCGTGATGTAAGCCTGACGCACGAGGATACCATGATCGTTGAGCCCTTTTCTTAAGCCCGGGGTCAAGATCTCCCCCCCGACGAGGGCGATCTCGATGGCGAGATCCGTTGCGGGGTCATGCCCCAGTTCTTCCATCTTGGCGATCAGGGCAAGCAGAAAGGAGGCGGCGCCGAGATAGCCGTTGATTTTCAGTTCCACCATGGTCCTGACCTGGATCTCCGTATTCCCGACGCCGGTGGGCACCGTGGTGCATCCGATGCCGGTGCAGGCCTCATCCAGAAAAATCCCCGCGGGCGTCAGGTGGTAGGAAAAGGTGTTCATGACGAGGTCCCCCGGTCTGAACCCCGCGTTGTACAGGCACTTCCGCAGCCCCCAGTAATCCTCTTTCCGTCCTTCAGGGTCGTAGATGGGGCCCGGGGAGACATAGATCCTTTTGAGTTTTTCAACGGGCACCGCCAGAAAGCCCCCGAACGGCGGGTTGTCCCGGTGCAGTTCCGGCATCCTGTTCTTCTTCAGGACGGGAATGCCGGAAAAATCGCCGATATTCCGAACGGCCTCCGGATGGGCGCCTCTTTCATCCAGAAACTTTCGGTAACCCGGCGCATTTTCATAGGCGTAGCGAAGAACCCGGAGCGCCTCCTTTTCCTTGAAGGCGTTGCGGTCGGCCCTGCCCATCCGCTCGGCCCTTTCGTCATAAAACCCCTGATTCCTCTCTTCCCGCATCCGCCTGGGCATAAGACTGCTCCTTTATCGTTCCAACCTCAGGAAATTCCCTTCGCTCATAATGCTTCGCGTCTTTGAAACTCTTCCGCTTTCCTACGTCGGAAAGCCCGATGTAAAATTCCTTGGGGCATATCTGATTTTCCAGGTTTTCCTGGCACACGAGGGTTTGTTATTCTATAATTTCGTGACTCTATAGTAGGAATGCTTCACGGTGTCAAGTACATTCAAAACACAGGGTTTGCTGTTGACAAGCGGAAATGCTTATGGTGTATTGACCCCGTAATGTGCGTCTGATCCCCGATGTGTTCGGCAGCTTCTTTTTCACGCTACTTCTCATGAGGGAAACCCATGCGAGTCCAAAGATGAAAGAGCAACAGATCATTTTCCCGATAGAATCCCTCCTCTTGGAGGGTTATTATGCCCCGGCCGGGTCCGGGCGGGGAGTGGTCGTCACCCATCCCCATCCGCTCATGGGCGGCAGCATGGAGAACAATGTGGTGGAAACACTTGTGAAAGCTTTCTTCCACCAGGGATACACCACGCTACGCTTCAATTTCCGGGGTGTCGGCCGCAGCGAGGGGCGTTACGCCGAGGGACTGGGGGAACAGGAAGATCTTATCAGTGCGGCAGGCGTCCTGCAGCAAAAAGGCGTCCGGGAGATCTTTCTGGCCGGCTATTCCTTCGGGGCCTGGGTGAATGTGCAGGTCCTGCGGCGCCGGCCGTCCCTGAGGGGCGGGGTACTCGTCTCCCCACCCATCGATCTGCTGGATTTCGATTTTTCCGGCCTTGCCGGAAAGATTCATCTGATCCTCGCCGGCGACCGGGATCCCTACTGTACCATACCGCGACTGCTGGAGATGGCCGGCCGGATCCAGGCACCCGTCAAACTCCTTCCGGGCGCCGACCATTTCTATTTCGGCAGAGAGGAAGAACTCGCTGCCGGTCTTTCGGAATTTTGGTCAGGGCAATCCGGATCGGGTGTCCATCAAGAAAGCGCCAAACCTTCCGATATTGGATCTTAGAAAGAGAAGCAGAAACAGGCCAAGAAACTTTGCGGTATCCAAGGGTGACTCGAATCGTTATTCCGACAGGCAGGGTGAAGATGAAAAAAAACCGGTTGCTTCTGTTGCTTGTTTCTCTGCTGGGTTTGTGTGCCTTTCTTTTTTCCTTCTTTTATCAGGAGGCCAAGCGGGAGGCGATTCATAACCTCAATATCCAGCAGTCGCTTCATGCCACGCAGGCCGCCCAGGGAATCCAAGACTTCTTCAACCACTGGACGGGCATCCTGACCGTCCTGTCGAAATGGCGACATATCATCGATCTGGATCAGACCGGCAGGGAAGCCCTCGATAGCTTTTATCAGACAAACCGTGAACAGATCCGGGGGATCACCCGCGTTGATGCCGAAGGCAGGATCGTTTACGCGATCCCCTATGACCGCAACCTGATCGGCAGGGACATCTCTTTCCAGAACCATGTCCGGGAAGTGATGCGCACCCGTAAACCCGCGATCAGCGATGTCTTCACCGCCGTTCAGGGTTACCGGACCGTTGCGCTCCACGTTCCCGTCTTCGGGGACGGAATCTACCGGGGCACGATTGCCGTCACGGTTGATTTTCAATCCCTGGCCAGGCGATACCTCGAAGTGATCAAGATCGGCAAGACGGGTTATGCCTGGGTGACCAGCCGCGACGGAACGGAACTCTACTGTCCCGTCCCGGGGCATACCGGAAAATCGGTCTACGTAAACTGCGAAGCTTTTCCCTCCATCCTGGCCATGGCCGGGGAGATGCTCAAGGGACATCAGGGGGTCACCACCTACACCTTCGATCAGATCGGCGGGCAGACGGTGAAAGCCGTCAAGAAGCACGCCGTCTACATGCCGATCGCCCTCGGGAACACCTTCTGGTCGATTGTCGTCGCCTCGTCGGAAGACGAAGTCCTGGCTTCGCTGATGGATTTCCGGAACCGGCTCATTCTGGTTATCGCTTTGTTTCTGCTGGGCGCAGTTCTGTTTTCCTACTATGGTCTGAAGGCCCGGTTCATCATCGAGGAGGGAGAGAGACGGCTGAAGGCCGAAACGGAACTCAAGGAAAGCGAGGCGAGGTTCCGTTCCCTGATCGAGAATGCGCCGGAGGCGGTCTACGTCCATGCCGATGGAAAATACGTTTATATGAATCAAATGGCAGCAAACCTTTTCGGGGCGGAAGGGACCGACCAATTGATCGGGACCTCCCTCCTGGAACGATGGCACCCCGACTTTCACGAACAGGTTCGCGAGCGTCTCCGGATTCTCTACGAGGAGCGCAGGAACGTACCCATCGTGGAACAGGTTTATGTCCGTCTGGATGGGGCGGAGATTACCGTCGAAGCCAATGCGGTGCCCATCCGGTATGATCATCAAAATGCCGCGTTGACCTTTGCCCGCGACATCACCGAGCGCAAGCGGATGGATCAGGCCCTGCGGGAAAGCGAAGAGACGTTCCGCAAGGCGTTTTATACCACCCCGGATGCCGTCAACATCACTCGCCTGTCGGATGGCATATACGTGTCGATCAATGATGGATTTGTCCGGATCACCGGATATTCGGAAGCGGAGACGATCGGCCGAACCTCCGTCGAATTGGACGTCTGGGCCAATCTGGAAGACAGGCAGAAACTGTTGGGGGGGTTGAAAAAAGACGGGGTTGTGAGGAATCTCGATGCCGCGTATCGAATGAAGAACGGCGACATCCGTTATGGATTGATGTCCGCCGCCGTGATCGAACTCAAGGGCGTTCCCCATATCCTCAGCATCACCCGGGACATCACCGAACGCAGGCAGGCCCAAGAGAGGCTGAGGGAGAGCACGGAGCTTGTTTCCGCCATCTTCGAACATGTTCAGGCCGGGATCTTTCTCGTCGATTCGGCCACCCACACGATTGTCAATGCCAATCGGATGGCAGTGGAGATGTGCGGCGCCACTCAGGAGGAAATGATCGGCAAAACCTGCCACAAATACATCTGCCCGGCGGCCGCGGGCAACTGTCCGATCACCGACTGCGAACAGTCGATCGACAGGGCGGAACGGGTTCTGCTCACGACGGGCGGAAGAGAGATCCCGGTGCTCAAGACCGCGGTCCCGGTCAGGATCGCGGAGCGGGATTATCTGTTAGAGAGCTTCATCGACATGAGGGAACACAAGCGACTGGAGTCTCAACTGTTCCAGGCCCAGAAGATGGAGGCCATTGGAACGTTGGCGGGGGGAATCGCTCATGATTTCAACAATATTCTTATGGGGATTCAGGGCGTTGCGTCCCTGATGATGCTGGATTTCGATCCTTCCCAGCCCCAGCACGAGCGGCTGAAGCTGATCGAAAATCAGGTGCAGAGCGGGGCGGATTTAACGCGGCAACTGCTCGGGTTTGCCCGGGGCGGCCGATACGAGGTGAAGCCGACAAACATCAATGAGATCATCGAAAAGAGCTCCTCCATGTTCGGCAGAACCCGGAAGGAGATCGCCGTCCACCGGAAGTATGAAAAGGAGGTCTGGACGCTGGAGGTGGATCAGGGCCAGATGGAACAGGTCTTCCTGAATCTTTATGTGAACGCCTGGCAGGCCATGCCGGGAGGCGGTTCCATCTATCTCGAAACGCAAAACGTTGTTTTGGATGAGCATGATCATCTTCCGGACCTGAACAAGCCGGGAAGGTATGTGAAGGTATCGGTAAGCGATACCGGGATGGGGATGGACGAGAAGACGAGGGATCGGATATTTGACCCCTTTTTCACGACGAAGGGCATCGGAAGGGGGACCGGCCTGGGGCTGGCGATGGTCTACGGGATCGTCAAGGGTCACGGGGGGGTGATCCATGTTAACAGTGAGCCCGGTCATGGGACGATTTTCAATATCCACCTTCCGGCCTCGGAGAAGTCTGTCGTCGAAGAGAAGGCGGTTTCCGGCGCAATCCTGAAGGGGACGGAGACGATCCTGCTGGTGGATGATGAGAAGATGGTTCTGGAAGTGGGCAGGGAAATGCTGGAGTCCCTGGATTACCGGGTCTTTGCGGCCGGGAGCGGTCAGGAGGCGATCGCCGTTTACATGGAGAAAAAAGGCCGGATTGACTTGGTCATTCTGGACATGATCATGCCGGGGATATCGGGGGGAGAGACCTTCGACCGTCTCCAGCAGATCCATCCCGGGATCGTGGTCCTTCTTGCCAGCGGGTACAGCGTCAACGGCCAGGCGCAGGAGATCCTGGATCGGGGTTGCCGGGGTTTTCTCCAGAAGCCGTTCACCATGGAGATCCTTTCAAAAAAGATAAGGGAGACGTTATCAACTTGATGTTACAGGAGCAGGCCGACGATGGCGCCAACCATGCAGGTCGCCATGGTGCCGCAGAGGATCGATTTGAACCCCAGGGAGACGATCTCGTTGCGCCGCTCCGGGACCATGGCCGCCATGCCGCCGATCAGGATGCCCAGGCTGCCCAGGTTGGCAAAGCCGCAGAGCGCATAGACCATGATGACCTGGCTTCTCGCGTTGAGGGACCCCGCCGGCAGCCGGGAGAGATCCAGATAGGCGATGAGTTCGTTGAGGATGGTCTTTTCCCCGAGTAGAAAGCCCGCCGTCATGCTTTCCGACCAGGGGATGCCGATCATCCAGGTTACGGGCGCCATGACGTAGCCGAGGAGCCGCTGCAGCGTTACGGGCTCTCCGTGAAAAAAGGGTAGGAGGCTGAGGATCTGATTGCCCAACTCCACCAGAGCGACCAGGACGATCAGCATGGCGATGATGTTCAGATACAGCGAAATGCCCTCGGAGGTGCCCCGGGTGATGGCGTCCATGGCACTGGATGCATTCTGGGGGGGGATGTACTGCCCGAGGGTGATCTCTCCGGTCTCCGGAACCATCAGAAGGGAGATCATGATGGCTGCCGGCGTGCTGATGATCGAGGCGATGAGGATGTGTCCCATCACGTCGGGCATCTGCCGGCAGAGAATTGTCGCATAGAGGACCATCACGGTGCCGGCGATATTGGCCATGCCACAGCTCATGGTGATGAACAGTTCACTGCGCGTGAGCCGGCCGAGGTAGGGTCGGATCAGCAGCGGCGCCTCCACCATGCCCAGGAAAACATTCGCCGCCGCGCCGACGCCGACGGCGCCGCCGACGCGCAAGGTTTTCTGGAGCAGCCAGGAAAAGGCCCGGACCACGAGCGGCAGGATCTTCCAGTAGAAGAGGAGCGAGGAGAGGGCGCTCACGACCAGGATCAGGGGCAGGGCCTTGAAGGCAAAAATAAAGGTCGATCCGGGATAGGTTTCCGCAAAGGGCAGTTTCCCGCCTCCCAGATAGCCGAAGGCGAAGGTCGTGCCCGCGGCAGTGGCCCGTTCGAGCGCGTTCACCCCCCTGTTGAGCAGGATAAAGAAATCTCCGAAGATCGGAATCTTGAGCAGGATCAGCGCCAGGGCGAACTGGACGGCAAGACTGGTGAAGATGATCTGAAAGCGGACGGCGCGCCTGTTCTCGCTGATCAGCCAGGCGAGGCCCGTCAAGAAGATGATTCCGACGATGCCCTGCAGGTTCATGAAGTCTGAAATGTCCCCGGGGGAGTCCTTTCTGAAGGCGTACTATAGAGAAAAGGGCAGTGACTGTCAAGCACCTTCCGGCAGAAACTTCTGTCAAGAGTAAATAGACTTGTCCGGTTTTGTAGCAAATGAGTTGTCCGCTTTTACTGTTCTTGAATGGAGGGCCATTTGAGAGCAGGAGGTGAGCGGCGGATGTTCGCTTTCCTCGTCAGTGTTTCTTGTACAGGAG
>JAPLJY010000052.1 GCA_026388345.1 Deltaproteobacteria bacterium | reverse complement strand
GTCGCCTGACCTCCCGCATACTCATGACGATAATGTCCCTCCCGGCCATAATTACCCCCCTTCGTTAGGGAAAAATTACAGCCTTACATTAGGACATTTCTACTTTGGTGATTTAGGACATTCTCATTTTGGCGGGACACGGACAATGTGGGCGCCTGTAACCGACGAAATACCGGTGCGACGGTTTACTGCGATCCAAAAAGAATCCTCACATGAGAATCGCTTCCCGGGTCAACCTGGACTGGGTGACGGGAATTCTGGGGGAAGAGAAACCGTAACGCGTCGCTTATAACGGAACATCCCTGTTGAAACCATACCCGTTTGATATGACCCCGCCCTATCGGTGGCTGTAGTTGATCGCCTTCTCATTATTCCGCTTGCAAATCGCGGTGTCGGGGTAGAAAATACACTGTGTCTGCGGCAAAGTCCTGCGACTGCAGGGAGGTAAACCAGGGACGCTTCCATGAAACGCATCGAATGGCTTCTGGCCCGAAAAGAGGAAACGGTCTTCAATGTCTTCAAACTCAAAACGATGGTCCGGGAGAATGATACGCTCGCCGTACTGATGTACGGCAGTCCTGATCCGGATGCCGTCGCCTCCGCGATGGCGCTGCGCGAGATCCTGAACCAAACGAAGCCCCTGGCGAAGTGCATCTTTGTCGCCACGGAGCCCGTGATCCGGTACCAGAACGCCGAGTTCATCCGGGAGATGAAGGTCGAGATCCAGATGCTGGACAAGCTCGATCTTGGGGAGTTCCGCTTGATTGCCGTGGTTGACGGCCAGCCTACCTTTTTCGGGGAACTCCTGGGAGAGGTGAAACCCCAGATCGTGATCGACCATCACCCCTGCAAGACAGTCTGGCACGCCTCGCTGGCCGATGTTCGGCCCTCCTACGGGGCTCTCTCCACGATCATGACGGAATATCTCCTTGCGGCGCGGGTGAAGATTCCCAAGCGGCTTTACACAGCCCTCCTCTACGGGATCAGGAGCGACACGGTCAATTTCGAGCGGGATGTCAGCCTCGAGGACATCGGCGCATATTACCTCACTTTTTCACGGGCAAACCGGCAGCTCATCCGCCGTATCGAGCTGAACCAGATTCCCGAACGGTTTCTCAAGTACTTCGATTACGCCTGCCAGCACAAACGCCGCTACCACGACCGCGTGATCATCTTTCTCGGAACGGTGGAAAGCCCGGACGCCTGTGTCCAGGTGGCCGATTTCTTCCTGCGGGTGATCAACATCTTCTATGTGGTCATTGCCGGGATCGTGAAGGAACGGCTGGTCATCATCTTCCGCGGGGATGGTTACCGGCAGGACTGCGGCGCCATCGCCAGAAAATCGTTCGGCATATTCGGTACGGCCGGCGGTCACCGGAGCGCAGCGAGGGTGGAGATTCCCATGGATATCCTCAGAGCGCTTCTGGACAACGACCTCTCGCAGGAGGCGGTGGACAGGTTTCTGGTCCAGCGTCTGCGGCGAAAGAAGCAGCCGGTCGCCGGGACAAGCGGGAACGGGTAGACGCAGGGAGACGATTCATTTTTAAGAGTGGAGGTTTTCCGGTGTGGAGAGTTTAAACCGGTTTTCCCCTCTGATCCAGACCGTGACGTTCTGCCCGGGGAGTGAAAACCAGTCACCGATCTTCCCCTCCCGGTCATCGAAGATCTCATACCCGTAAGGAATGACCCCCGATCCCAGCCCCACGGTCTTCATGTTTTCAATGAGTCCCTTTAAGGTTTTCGAATCCATCTCCAGAGGTTTCCACAGATCGGATTCCAGGATCCACGCCCTCTCGATGCCGATGATCGCATTGGGATAGACGTCGGAGCCGCTCAGATAGTACTTCATCCCCGGGTTGACCTGGAAGGAAAGATACGCATTCGTCGTCTCCAGGCTCGGCCGGAGGCTTCCATAACGGCCGCTGGAAAACCGCCTGATCAGGATGATCAAGGCGATGGCGGCGAGCAGGATGACGAACAGGATCTGCATATTCATGATGTTCTCCCTGCAGCCGCCTTATGTTGACCGCCCTCACCGTTTCAGGTGAGGGCGGGGTGAAAGGTTATTCTTCGGCCTGGGTCTTGGACACGGGCTGGCTTTTTTCCGTGTCGGCTTTTTTGACCTCCTTCTTCTCGGTTGCCGGTTTTTCGGCTGCGGGGGCCTTCTTCCCGCCGTAATCCGTGGCATACCAGCCATTCCCCTTCAGGTGGAAGGAGGAAAGGGACATCAGTTTCTGTACGGAACCCTTGCAGAATTTGCAGGATTTCATGGCGGGAGCCGTAATCCCCTGAAACACCTCGAACTCCTCACCGCATTTCTGACATTTGTACTCGTAAATGGGCATCAAAAAACCTCCAGCATCATATCTTATTGAACCAGATCTCCGATCCGGTAACGGTTGCTGAAACAGTCCAGGACCAGATTCAGATCGGGATCCGTGGCCGGCTTGAGCAGATTCCGGGTGATCCGGTGGACCTTTTCCTCCTCGTCCGGTTTTTCCTCCTCCGGAGCGTCGAAGTTACCCTCGCCCCGCTCGAAGCGGACTACATGCACCAACTCGTGCGCGGCGATATAGAGCAGCAAAGGCGAAAGCCGGATGAATGAGTGGGCCCGCTCCACGGCGTCGAGGATCCGGTCGTCCTGGAGACAGATCCGATAGAAGTGGAAACTTTCGTCCTTTTCCTCCGGTTCCTTCCGGATCTGGTATTTGCAGAGCTGCGCAAACGCCCCCTCGCGGACCTCGTGCTTCTCCAGGAAGGCGAGGGTCTTTACGTCGTACCGTCGTTCCTTCCACTCCGCAGCTCCGATGCGGAAATACTGCCCCGCCATCTTCTCGGCCTGCGCAAAAACGCGGCCGGAAAGCGATATCTGCTCTGTACTGAAATACCGCCCCATCGAACATCCCCCGTTCTCAATTGCACTTAATATATGCACCGGCCGGCGTCTGTCAACCTCAATCATCGGATGACCCCGAAAAGCGGGTTCATTTGGGGGGGATGGTCCTGATCTCCCAGGAAGCCTCGCAGAATTCCGCGATCTGTTCCTCGCCCGCCGGGATGATGTGACGGACGCTCCGGCCGAACGCCTTCGGGGAGGCGCGGTATTTGAAAATCCCGCCGGTGGTCGACTGGAGATTCACCTGGCTCATCGGCAGTCGCGTCGCATAGACGATGAAGCGGATCGTGCCGAAGGGGGGGCGGACAGAGAGCTGATAACGGTCTCCCTCATCGGGTATCCGGTAGGGCCTGTCCTTTTCGAAAGAGGACATCTGACGGTAGTTGTTGGGGAGGATCTGGAGAACGGTCCCCTTCACGTCGATCCGGACGACCTTCCCGTAGAAATCACGGTTACCCTGGAGGTGGAGTGTGACCGTCTTTCCCTCTTCGTACTCCTTCCGGTCCGTCCAGATCCGTACATCGAGGAGATCCGCCCGGCCGATGAGCCCGGGATCCGGGCGGCCGCCGGTTTTTCTGTCCTTGAGGACAAACCCGGTCTCCGCTTCAAGCCAGAGATGGGGCCGGTCTCCTTTACGGGAGGGAGTTTCCTCCTGCCGCAGGAGCTGGACGAAGCCGGCGGTCGACCGGACGAGATCAAAGTCGAGACCGAACTTCCCCAGTTCGCGCAAGCGGTTCCGGGCCTTCTCCAGGGCGGCCTGCCGGCCGCGGTTCAGGATCCCCGCAAGGGCCGCCTTTCGGTCGGCCTTTGCGGCAGGCGCCGTTCCGGCATCGACGCCGATGATCAGGGAACGGGTCTCCGTATCCGGCGGCGATGGGTCAGGGGACGCCGCCACCGCCGGGCCGCAGGCCAGAAGAACGCAAAGGACGAGCGCCGTTTCCGGGAGAAGCGCTGTAACGTGCCGACGAAAAAAGGAAGAAAAAATCATGTCTTGCCTCCTTTCTAAGAAGGTTCATACAGAAATTCCGGGCGGACGGCAGCATCCCGCCTTTTCCGCCCCCCGACCATGGAGGATCACCCGCAAACGCACCTGGAGAACGGTTATGTTTGGCGGCTCCGGATCAATGTCTCTACGGCGGTCTAAATGCAACAGCGCTATTTCGGAATGGGCGTGGTGGTCAGCATGTACTTGAGGTCGTCATCCTCGAAGCGGATGGCAAAGCCGCCGTAAATGGAACGGTTGTCCTGGTCGCTGACAAAATCGTCCCAGCCGGCGGAGAGGTAGAGGTGCTTGAAGAGTTGGTATTCCGCGCCGGCCTTGAGGTGGGCGCGGCGGTCCCTTCCGAAGCCGAAGGCCTCGAAGGAGAGCTTCAGTTTGTCGTTCAGGGTGAGGTAATCGATGCCGACGCCGCCAGTCGATTCCAGCAGACCGCCCCGGAGAACAATGTCCTTGTATCGCTTGCCGATCTGGGCGTTGAAGAGGATGCCGTCGCGGTCCCACTCTTCCGACCGCGTCGTGACGCCGCCCACCGTCACATCCTTGGTGGTCCTTCGTCCCCGCGGATCGCTGACAATGCCGAGGATGTAGAACTTGTCCTCCTTGGGCTGGATCCGCAGGTCAAGGTAGCTTTTTGCATCGCTCTTGTCGAAGAGGTATTCGCCCCGGTAGCTGAGGAAGGTCCGGAACTGTTCCGCCTTGTTCACGTAACGGTTCAGGCCGGTCAGCCCTTCGTTGAGGTTCCGGACCGTCTCCTCGTCGTTGACGAGCTTGCCGATGCTCCCCCGTCCCTCGTTGATCTTTGCCGTCACCTCTTCAAGCGAGGCGAGGGTTTTATTCAGCTTCTCCGAGGTGGTCTTGTCCTTGACGAGTTGGCCCAGGGTCCCTTCGCCCCGGTTGACGCCTTCGGTGATCTCGCTCAGCGCGGCGAAGGTCTTTTCCATCTCGCGCGAGGCGATCTTCAGGGTGTCCATGACCTGGCCCACCTTTTCGTCGTTCCGGGTGACGACCCGGTTGAGATTCCCGGTCAACTGGCGGGTGTTTTCCAGGGCGGCGCGGAGGGCCTCCTCGTTGCTGACGATCACATGGTTCAGGTTCCGCGTGAGATCTTTGGTATTCGTAAGGATGCTGGTGATCGCCTCTTCGCCGGCCTGACCGGCCAGGACGCGGTTGAGGGAGCTGGTCACCCCGCGGACGTCGTCCGCGATCATGCCGAGTTGGTTGAGAAGTTTGTCGATGTCCGCCTGCCGCTCAGTCCGGGAGATCTGTTCGCCGGCCGCGAGATAGGCCTCCCCATGTGTACCCGGGTGGAGTTCAACGTATTTTTCGCCGAGGATGCCGTGGGTCTTGATGGAAGCGATCGCGTCCTTCTCGAGTTTCACGCCGGAGGTGATCCGAAGCCGGACGAGGGCCTTGCCATCCTTCAGGCTGATCGCTTCGACCCGCCCGACCTCCACGCCGGCGATCTGGACCGAGGCGTCCCGGTCCAAGCCGGCCGCGTTGTCGAAGACGACCTCCAGCGTATAGCCCTGCTTCAGACCGAGGGTGTGTTTTCCGACCTGGAAAGACATATACCCGAGGATGATCAGTCCCACGAGGACAAACAACCCGACCTTTGCCTCCGAACTCACTGAAAACATTACTGCCTCCCAACAAATATCAGAATGGGTCCCTCCGGCGCCGGCCGGCAATCGCCCGTTTCCGGGGATCTTGTTTCACCCATTTCCCTTCGCTACAGGATCCGGATCGGCCCTTCGATGCTTCCCGCGAGGAACTGGACAATGACGGGATTCCGCGAAGCCCTGAGCTCCTCCGGCGTTCCATATTCAATGATCCTCCCCTCGTAGAGCATCGCGATCCGGTGGCCGATTTCGAAGATCGACCGGATGTCATGGCTGATGACCACACAGGTCAAATTGAAACTCTTCTGCGTGTCCAGGATCAGCCGGTTGATTGCCTCCGTCATGACGGGATCGAGGCCCGTCGTCGGCTCGTCGAACAGCACGATCTGGGGGCGCATGGCGATCGCCCGCGCCAGTCCCACCCGTTTGCGCATTCCTCCGCTCAGCTCAGAGGGAATTTTCTCCTCCACTCCCGTCAGACCGACGGAGCGGAGCCGGTCCGCGACCGTCTCGCGGATCTCCTCCTCCGTCATTTTGGTGTGCTCCCGGAGGGGGAAGGCGACATTGTCGCCCACGGTCATCGAATCAAAGAGCGCCGCCTCCTGAAAGAGCATCCCGAATTTCTTCCGGATCTCGTTGAGTTTCCGGTCGTTCAGTTTCGTGATGTCTGTCCCGTCGATCAGAACCTGCCCGCGGTCCGGCCGGAGGAGGCCGATGATGTGCTTGAGCAGGACACTTTTCCCGCCGCCGCTCCTCCCGATGATCACGGTGGTCTTCCCATCCTCGATATCAAGGTCGAGGCCGTCGAGGACCTTCTGTCTGCCGAATGATTTATGGAGATCGACCAGTTTGATCATTGCACCCGTCTTAAAACATGATCGCCGTCAGGAAATAGTCGCTGATCAGGATCGTGATCGAGGCCAGAACCACCGCCTCCGTCGTCGCCCGCCCGACCCCCTCGGCGCCGCCGTAGGTGTTGACCCCCTTGTAGCACCCGATCAGGGCCATGATCAGACCGAAACAGGCGGCCTTGATCAGGCCGTTGTAAATGTCGTTCAGGTCCACGAGCCGCGTGATATTTTTAATAAAGACCCCCGAGTTGATACCCAGGACGTGAACGCCGACGAAGTAGCCGCCCAGGATGCCTACAAAATCGGAGACCACGGTCAGCAGGGGCACCATCAGGACGCCGGCGATCACGCGGGGGACAATCAGATGCTTCACGGGGTTCGCCGCCATGACGTAGAGGGCGTCGATCTGCTCGGTGACACGCATTGTCCCGAGTTCCGCCGCCATCGCGGAGCCGGCCCGCGCCGTGACCATGAGCGACGTGAGAACCGGTCCCAGTTCCCGCGTCATCCCGAGGGCGACGGTGGAACCGACGAGGCTCTCGGCGCCGAACATCCGGAAGCCGTGGTACCCCTGGAGGGCCATGACCATCCCGGTGAAGGTCCCCGTGAGGACGACGACGAAGATCGATTTGACCCCAACGAATTCCATCTGCTTGAAGATATTGCGGAGCTTGAGGGGGGGCCGGAACATCCAGGAGAGTACCGAGATGAACAGCAGGATGATCTTCCCCATCTCCTCGACCCCGGCCAGAACGGCCCTGCCGAGACGGTCCAACGCGCCAGGCGCAGGGCTCATTTAGAGTGGCCCTCTCTTGCCGGCGTGCACCTCCAGCGCAAACTGGATGATCCGGTCGATCAGGTCCGCCTGGGTGATCCCGGAGGCCGCCGCCTGGTGGAACAGCACCGTGGAGGGCGTCATCCCGGGGAGCGTGTTCGGTTCCAGTACCGCTACCCGGCCGTCTTCTCTCACGAACATGTCGATTCGCGCATATCCCTTCAGGTTCAGATTGCGGAAGGTTGCGACCGCCGTCTCGCGGATCTTCTCGATTTGTTCCCCGGGAAGCCGTGCCGGGGTTTTGTTTTCCCCCTGCCCGTAGAGGAACTTGTCCTTCAGGGAGAGGACGTCGTCCGTCGGGATGGTCTCCGAGGGGATGAGGGCCTCGGGCGCATCCACGCCCAGAACCCCGCAGGTGACCTCCATCCCGGTGAGAAACTCCTCAACGAGGGCCATATTGTCCCACAGAAAGGCGTTGTCCACGGCATCGGGGATGCCCTCCGCCGCAATGACCTTCTTTACGGCGGTGCTGCATCCCTCCCGGCAGGGCTTGACGACGCAGGGAAAGCCGATCTCACGGGCAATCTCCTCCGTGACGTCCGCCTTCTCCGTCTCCCACCGCCGCCGGGGAATCGGGATCGTCCGCGGGACGTCGATCCCGCTGATCTCGAGGATCCGCCGGCAGACATACTTGTCCATCCCGATTGCGGAGGCCAGGACGCCGGAACCCGTGTAGGGGACCCCGAGGAGTTCGAGGAGACCCTGCATGCAGCCGTCCTCCCCATATTTGCCGTGGAGGCCGAGACAGACGACGTCCACCCGCTCCTTCAAGGATTCGTACGGGATCGGCCCGGCCTCTTCCGCGAGGTCCTCCTCGATGTCGCTGGTGCTGTTGCGCATGATGAGTTTAACGGGGATCTCCCAGAGGGCCGCCCGGCTGTCCATGAAGATCGGGACGGGGTCATATTTACGGCGGTCGATCTTGCTGAAGATGTTCCGTCCGCTTTCCAGGGAGACCTCCTTTTCGGAGGAGAGGCCCCCCATGACGATCCCGACCCTCAACCTTTGTGCCTTGTCTTGCCCGGTTTCAACCATCTTTAGAAGCTCACCGTCAGCGCCACAAAAGGTCCGGCAAATTCCGAATTCAGATAAAGATCATTCCGGTCAAGATGCACCCGGATGACCTTGTAGCCGGCATGGATGTCCAGCAGGGGAAAAGGGGTAAAGGAGAGGTCGGCCAATGCCTCGTAGAGGTAATTGCCGGAATAGCCGATGCCGGTTATCTTCGCCCGCGCCTCAAGGATGTTCAGAAGAAGACCGATATGGGCGCCGACGCCCACCATCGGGATGGGGAGCTGAATAGACTCTTTCCCCTCCATTCCGGTGGCCGGGGCAAAGATCTTCGCTTCACCGTCGATGTACTTGATCTGGCCGATCACATCCAGCGAGAAGCCGGCCAGAATGTTTTCCATATTGAGCGCGGTAAACCGGTACTCCAGATCGAGCATCCGCAATTTCAGATCCGAATCGACATCGGTGCCGGCGGCGAAGGTCTTGCCGCTAAAATTGATGGGTATGGCGAGTCTTGTGGAACCGGAATATGCGATCGGCGTGTAGGTGAGACCAAGGTGATGTTTTCCAAGACCGCCGAAGACCTCGACCGAGGGAAAGGCTTTGGTGCCGATATCCAGGTTGTCTTTCAGGTTGATGTCGCTGCCGGTCAGGCCGGCGCTGTCCGACTTCATGTCCGTCTTGAATCCCGGAAACCAGTAATAACCCCTAACTCCGATCTCGAACGCGCCGACCGGCATCGCCGAGAAAAGAAGCAGTGCAAGCGCGCAAAGAACCGTCCATTGTGATCTTTTCATGTGAACCTCCTTACGGTGTTGGTTGTGTTTTCTGATCCGCGTCTGTCTCCTCTGCCGAAACTTTGCGCCCCGTATACCACCAAGTATCATTATTTTCCAGAGGATCATAAACCTTTATTGCTTGAACCGGTTACAGCGGCCCGTGTTTCCCCCGGTGGATGACAAGGGCGTTTTCGATCAGCCGGCCGAGGATCATCGAGGGGAGCATCCCGGCGCAGGCCGCCTGCTCGAAGAAAAACGAGGAGGGGGCCATGCCGGAAGAGGAGTTGGGGTCCGTGATCAGGATCCGGCCGTCCTTCAGGTGGAAGCCGTCGATCCGGCCATAGGATCGAAATCCCAGTGCCCGGAAGGCCCGGACCGCCTCCTGTTTGATCGCCGCAACGACGTGCGGCGGGATGTTTCTGGGTGGTGTGAATTTCCGGCAGCGGCCCGGCATGTACTTGTCGTCGTAAGTGAAGTAGTCGCTCTGCGGGGTGATCTCCGTGACCTCCAGGGCGCGGATCTCCCCGTTCTCCTCCAGGATGATGGAGGAGAATTCGATCCCGTCGAGGAACTCCTCGACGAGGACGGCCCGATCCCATTTCAGGGCCTCTTCGATGCCGCCCGCGATGGATTCTTCGTCCCGGACCAGCGTTACACCGACGCTGGAGCCTTCGCGCGGGGGCTTCGTAAAGACGGGGAGTTTGAAGCGGGCGAAGAGCGAGCGGATCACCCCCTCCCGGTCATTCCGCCATTCCGTTTCATGGACGAGGAGGCTTTCGGGGACGCCGATCCCTGCGGCCTGAAGGATCCGCTGCTGGATGTGCTTGTCCATGCCGAGGGCCGAGGCGAGCACGCCGGGTCCCGTGTACGGAATCCCGAGGAGCTCCAGCAGGCCCTGCATGCAGCCGTCCTCACCGAACTTCCCGTGGAGCGAGAGGAAGGCGAAATCGATCTCCTCCTTCAGCCCTTCGTAGGAGACCCGCCGCGCCTCTTCTTTTAGCCGCTCGGTGATGTCCGTCGTCGTGTTCTGGGAGACGAGCTGCCAAGGGATGATCCACAGCCGCCCCTCCCCGTCCATGAATACCGGAACGGGCGCGTAGGCCTCCCGGTCGAGGTTGTCATGCACGTTCCGGCCGCTGTTGAGGGAGACCTCCCGCTCCGAGGACATCCCCCCCAGAATCACACCGACACGCAATTTATTCATATCATCAATACCTTATATATCCCAGACGAAGGTCACGCCGCTTGTCGGGAAGATCCACGCATCATTGCCGAGGCGGAGCGTCACCGATTTTCCCTCCTCCCGCGTTGTCTCCGGATAAGGGTGCTTCCCGGCGAAGAACCCGACATCCCTCACGTTTTTGATGCCCGTTCCTTCGTACCGGAAGGAGATCTCCATCCCGCGCGTCGGATAGACCAGATAGGCGGAGAAGAGGCGGTTGCTTTTGCGCTGTTTCGTCTCGATCTCGATCTCCACGCGGACCTGCCGGTTCAGCTTTTTTTTGAGGTCCTCCGAGCCGCACCATACCTCGTAACCCCGTTTTGTGTTCTCCTTCCGCAGAAGCGGGACCTCTTCCCCGTCGATCCGGACGCGGTTCACCCGGAAGTCCCGCTCGGGGACGAGGCCCTCGCCCGGGTTCAGAAGCCACCGGTATTCGCACCGCGGATCCTCGAAGAACGCGGCGAGCTGTTCGTTGTCGAGGGCGCAGCCGATCATGAAGACCGGATTCCGGATCGCCTTCGTGTATTCCACGCGGGTCGTCACCCGGAAGTAGTCCTGGACGGAGACATGATGCCGCATCGTGCAAACGGGGACATGATGCCGCATCGTGTCCCCGTCTGGAACGCCTTCATCCGGGGCGAACTCCGTCACCTGAATCTGATAGCGGAAATCGTCCCGGAGTTCGAGCTGGCGATCCTCCTTTCCGAAGAGGGTTTCGAACATCTCATAGTAGATCGCGTCGCCGAGTTCCTCGTTACGCGCCCGCGTCTGGAAACAGTGGCGGATGATGGTGTCGATCCGGGCGATCGACTTCTCTTCGTCCGGGATGAAGATCCGCCGGAGGCTCGGTTCGACCCGGTCGGCCTGCCCCTCGTGCAGGAAGACGCGCGGCGCACGTTTCCCGAGGGCGCAGAGGACCTCGTAGCTGATCGAGCGGGTCTTTGCGGCGATCTCGTCGGCCGTGATCCGCTCGCCGTCCTGTTCGCCCATGAGGACAATCTCGTCGCCCACGGCGCACTCGGGGACCCGGCTGACGTCGAGGGTGCACATGTCCATCGAGATCCGTCCCGCGATGGGAACCCGCTTTCCCCGGATCAGGGCCTCTCCCTGATTGGAGAGCAGCCAGCCGAAGCCGTCGCCGTAGCCGACGGGGATCGTGGCGATCCGGGTTGGACGCCGTGTGATGAAGGTCCTCCCGTAGCCGATGCTGTAGCCCTCGGGAAACTCCTTGAGGAGGACCACCCTGGTCTTGAAGCTCATCACCGGGGCGAGGGAGGCCTTGTCCCGCGTCTCCGGGGAGGGGTAGATGCCGTAGGACATGATCCCCGGCCGCACCATGTCCAGGTGGTAATCCGGGTAGTTCAGAATGGCGCCGCTGTTGGAGATGTGGCGGAGGGGGATCCGGAGGCCGTCCGTCTCCAACTGCCCCAGGACATCCCGGAACGCCCGCCACTGGAGGTCGTTGTAGTAGGAGAGGATCTCGCTCTCGGAGAAATGGGTAAAAATCCCTTCGAGGCTCAAATCGGGAAAGGAGGCGATCTCCCGGATGGTCCGGCAGGCCTCGGTCTGAATCGTCCCGCCCCGGCCCATCCCCGTGTCCACTTCGACGTGGAGCGGCGCCCGGATGCCCGCCCTGCGGGCCTTGATCTGGAGCTCCCGGGCGAAACCAAGGTCGGAGACCGATGGGGTCAGGTTGTATTTAATGATCTGATCGATCTCGGAATCGGTGGCGGGGGAGAGGATCAGAATCGGGGCTGCAATCCCGCTCACGCGGAGCTGAACCCCCTCGTCGGCGTTCGCCACGCCGAGCAGGGAGGCGCCGTTCCGGAGGGCGGCGTTGGAGATTTCGATCGCCCCGTGACCGTAGGCGTCCGCCTTGACCACCTGCAGGATCTTCACGCCAGGGCCGACCAGCCGCTTCATCTCCGCCCAGTTTGCGGCGAAATGGCCGAGGTCAACCTCGACCCAACTGCGGTATTGATAATTTTCCTTCAAAGAGACCACCATCTCCGTCATTTTTTCGTCATCGTAAAGACGCCGTCCCATTCTCCCTCGGGGGGGTGTTCCTTCAATGCCTCGCAGCGGTCGATGTAGAGCTG
Source organism: Deltaproteobacteria bacterium (assembly GCA_026388345.1). Next base: position 10,754 of record JAPLJY010000052.1, on the reverse strand, counting down.
AGCCGGATAGTCGTCCGGCTTGACCTCGATGACGCCCCGGAAGGCGGCGATCGCCTCGTCCCAGAGGCCCTCGCGATATTTCGCGAGCCCCGTCTCGAAGCGGCCGAGGAACTCCTGCCACTGGGGGGCGTCCTTCTTGTCGCAGATCAGTTCGAAGATCCGGACGGGGAGCTTCTTTCCTTTGACCCGCACGGCGTCGAGCTGGCGGCAGGTGAAGTCATCCTTGACGATCTCGTAGGTGAATTCGCTCAGGATGATGTTCGTCCCATATTCCTTGTTGGTTCCCTCCAGCCGGGAGGCGAGGTTCACACTGTCCCCCATGACCGTGTAGTCGAAGCGCATCTGGGATCCCATGTTCCCTACGACCATGTCGCCGCTGTTGATGCCGACGCCGATGTCCACGTCCGGCCTTCCCTCTGCGGCCCATTTTCCCCGGAGACGTCTGAGCTCCGACATCATCTCGAGCGCTGTCCGGCAGGCTCGAAAAGCATGATCGGGCTGGTCCAGCGGTGCGCCGAAGACCGCCATGATTGCGTCGCCGATGTACTTGTCCAGAAGTCCGTCGTACTTGAAGACGATATCCGTCATGGCCGTCAGATATTCGTTGAGGAGCCTGACCAGCTCTTCCGGCGACAGCTTTTCGGCGATCGACGTGAAACCCCGAATGTCGGAGAACATGACCGAAAGATGCTTCTTGTCGCCGCCGAGCTTCAGCTTGGAGGGGTCCTTCAGGATCTCGTTGACGACCGAGGCCGTCAGGTAATACTGGAAGGCGCCGCGGATCTTCTTCTTCTCCCGCTCCTCGGTCACGTAGCGGTAAACGGTGATCACGAGGTAGATTGTCAACATCGTCAGGACCGGGTAGATCAGGTTCATCCAGACGGCGTACCAGATGAAGATGGCCGTATTCGCCGCGAAAAACGCGCCGATCAGCGAGACGCTCAGTGCGATTCCGGCGACGGCTTTTACCCGGGGAATGGCCAGTCCCATGATAAGACCGACGAAGACGATCATGCAGACGTCGAGGAATTTGGTCCAGCCGGAATGGATCAGGAAGTTCTGATGGAGGATGTTGTCGATCACGGTCGCGTGGATCTCGACGCCCGGATAGACCGCGCTGAACGGTGTCACCCTGATGTCGTAGATGCCCGTCGCCGTGGCGCCGACGAGAACGATCTTTCCCTTCAGTTTATCCGCGGATATGCGCCCGTTGACGATATCGGAGATCGAATAGTGGGGAAAGGTTTTCGCCGGACCCAGGTAGTTGACGAGCAATCGCCCGCTCTCGTCGGTCGGGATCACTGCCTTGTCCAGACGGATGTTTTCCACGCCGTATTCGGCCACATTGAGGACAAGCATCGGCCAGTCGAGATACTGAACGAGGAGCGAAAGCGCCAGGGAGGCGTAGTAGTTGTCCCGGAACTTGATCAGGAGCGGCGACCAGCGGATAACCCCGTCGCTGTCCGGAAAGGCGTTGAAATAACCGCTGTTTTCACCCGCTGCGGAGAGTTTGGGGATGTTCGGCTGCGCCGCGTAGGCGTGGATCAGGGGGGATTCGTCCGCCCCCGTCTTCGCCCGGACCATCTGGAAGCGACCGTTGGCGATATCATTTTCCCCGGCGGCGATCTGTTGCTCGGTCAGATGGCCCACCTCTTTTGCGGTGATGTGAAAGAAGTAGCCGAGGGTGATGTTCTTGGCCTTTTCGATGGAATGGGCGAGGGCGGCGTCGGTATCGGCCGCTTTCTGCTTCTGTTCCAGCAGGCCGTAGATCCGGCTGTCCCCGATACCGACATTCTTGACCTCGCGCGACAGTTCGGCGACTGTCTTTAAACTGGAGTTGTCATCCGGTTCGGCGAAAACGATATCGAAACCGACCGCCTTCGCGCCGTAACTTTTCAAAACATCGACCAGTTTCGCGATGGTCGTCCGCGGCCATGGCCACCGCCCGAGTTCGCTCAGGCTCTTCTCGTCGATCGTTACGATGACCGTCTCGCCGCCCGACGGCATCGCCCCCCGGGAGACCATCCGGAGGTCCAGCGCCTTCAGCTCCATGAAGCGAATGAAGGGGGCGTCGACGAAGAACAGGACAAGGGCGATCAGGATGATCAGGACCGCAATTTTCAGGGGTGATACCGACAGGATCTTCTTCCATCGCTCCTTCATGGTCTTTTCTCCTTCGCGAATTCCGGCAAGATCATTAAAGCGGGGAAATCATATCAGAGAAGCCTTGAAAGTCAAGGTGGAGTCTCCCTTTTTCCTTCTCCCCCATCGAACGAAAACCTCGAACGAAAACCTTGACAACAGGTATGGCTTACGATAGATAGGCAAATCTTTCAGGGGTGCACCCATATCGACGGAAAGCCGATGTAGCTCAGACGGTAGAGCAGCTGATTCGTAATCAGCAGGTCAGCAGTTCGATCCTGCTCATCGGCTCCAAAATCAAGGCCTTCCTTCGGGAAGGCCTTTTTCGTTGGGACACATTGGGACACACCTTTGGGGGATTGTTCAATGGTTCGAATCCTCTTCTCCCAGTCAATCTACAAGGGCTCCCGATGAGGAGCCTATTTTCTTTTCGCTTACCATATGCTTGACGTGTTTTACATGCTACTTGTTAGTTTTAAACGATGGCGTCAATCTCCCTTCTTCGATTTTTCTTATAATTTCATCAACCTCTGATTTAGCTATGACCGGTTGGTTCTTTGATTTAATAAATACTGCATCTTAGCTCACCCAGCGTACAAACATCTCAACGGGATCGCGTTTTCTTTCAAAGTTGTTTACCGGCGAATCATTATCCGGCCATCCCATTGCAGTTCCTATAATGATCCTCATACTTTCAGGGACATTAAAAATCCTGCGTATAATTTGCGGATAAAGTACAGATGCGGCAAGAGAAATGGTGCCAAGTCCCCTTGCATGAGCCAATAGTTTAAAGGTCTGTATGAAAATGCCCACATCAAGCATGGCATATTCAAGAAGGATATCCTTGTCCACTATTACAACGAGAAGGGCAGTGGCATTAAAGAGGGAGAACATGTCTCCATAGTAATTCATCCTTCCGATTTTATCTTCCCGCGGAATAGAAAGAGATGTAAGAACGCTCTTACCCACATCCGTATATCTCTTCTTTAAAGTCTCCGGCCATTTTTCCGGCACGGGTACATCCGGTTCCGACTTTTCCCCGGACGTGAGGGCTTCCCTGTTTTCTTTTTTAAAGCGCTCAAGGGCGTCGCCGGTTGCCACCACGAATTCATACTGCTGTGTATTCCCCCACGATGGAGCCCATAGAGCATCGCTGATGAGTTCCCTGATTGTTTCTTCCGGAACCCTCGCCGGCAGAAAGCTTCTTACGCTCCTCCTGTTTTTAACGGCTTCATTTATATCCATATATTCCCCTCTTTAATAACCAGTTTTATTGACGAATATGCTTTGAAAGCTACAATTTCCTGTAAAACATGTCAAACATGGATTTCAGGTATGATGTAGCGGGCCATATTTCCCATGGTTGTTTAGCCATTGGGCGAGATGCGGTGGCCGCAGAAGGCGTGGAACCCGAAAAGACTCCACAGGCCAGCGCGGGAACTTTCACAAGCGATTCTAGTCTGCAACGACATTGAGCGATCGGCCGCACACCGGGCACTTGCCACCGGGCGGTAGGTCTGTCTTCCTAAATTCCATGGCGCAGTGCCCGCAGGTGATAAACGGCGAGGTCTCGACCCGCCGCTGGTGTTGCTCTTTTTCCAAGACGGCGGCCCGCTCCTTGGCCTCGGGCACCTTTTTCGCCAGTTCCCTGCGGACTTCCGGGGTAAGCGAGCGTTTGACGGTGTTGAGCATATGGTCGGCCATGATCCGTCTTGCGATGCGGATGTAGGTGAAGTGGTAGTCGCCCTTCGGGTTTTTCCATTGAATGCAGAGACGGTAGGCCTCGCGAATGGTTTTTTTCGGAAACAGTAAAACCAGAGGTCCCAGAAGCAGAGATCGGCCTACGGTGTAGCGTCTTTGGACCGAGGAATCGTCGAGGAGCGAGACATCGACCACACCGTCGAGGGGGATGCGGCCGAGTTCTTTATCGCCGTCGTGTAGGATGAGGGATTCGTGGGTTGGCAGGCAGGCGACCGTCCTGTCGGCCGGGACAGCGTCCAGAAGATCCTGCAAATCAGGGACACCTGCCCTATTTCCAGTTACAGTGTTCATTATACTGTGAAATCTACAGGAAACATAGTATCAAGTCCATTATTTCTTTAAGGAAGAAGGTTATATACGAGTTGACAGTAATTATTGTTGTATATTTTCCCCGTTCAAAACAGAATCATCATTTGGGCATCCAGCCCAACCCCTTGGCGTGCAGGCTCTGGATGTAGAGCCGGTCAGCAGTTTCCGTCACCGCCGTCGTTTCCGGGTAAGCGCCGCTCGGGTCCTACAAATCAGCCACCACCTTGCCGTCTTCCGTGAACGCTATCACATGGCCGTAGGCCTTCGGAACCGGCCACATCACGCGCGGCAGGCGCAGTATGAGTTTACGTAGAAACGGCTTGGCAGCCAGTTTGTCGATGGTTGGATTGCGAGGTTTGGCGAAGCCCAGCCAGATTTTCCCATCGAGTCCGCGCATCAGGTTGTCCGGATAACCGGGCAGGTTGTCAAACAGCACTTTGGCCTGGCCGCTCGGGGTAGAAATATCCAAATCTCTCGCGTTCACAAAAATTTTCCACACCCGGTATTTACCGGTTTCATTGACGAACAGCGTTTGTTCATCCCGGCTCAGGGCCACACCGTTGGCAAAACTAAAGCCTCTCGCAACGACACGGGTTGTCTTATTTGCCGGGTCGTACTCCAGAATACGGCCGGTTGATGCCTGCTCGATAATGTCCAGCACGCTGGCTTCAAATGTCCCGCCCCAGTCTTTGGGTGCAAAGCGGGTTGACGCATCGCTCAAATACATCTTACCGGACTTGGCCACCACCACTGCGTCGGCATAGAGGATCGGCTCTCCGCTCACCTTGTCGGTCAACACCGTGATCTTTCTTTCGGGGCTGATCGACTGCAGGCCCTTCACGGCGTCGGCAGCGATCAGGTTTCCGGCTGCGTCAAAGTCAAAACCCAGCACCCGCCCGCCGGTGTTTACAAACACCTCTTGTGCGCTGCCATCCGGATTCATTCGCAGGATGTTGCCGCTGGCTACTGCGGTATAAAGCTTGCCGTCTTTGCCGATGGCGATATGCTCTGGTCCTTCTTCTTTGCCCAGTGAAATCATCTTGAGATTGGCAAGCTTTGTGTTGACTGCGTGCGGGCCGGTATAGCTGGGCGGCATGGGTGCATTCCAGCTGACAGGCTTAATCGGCACCGGCCAGAGGGTCAAATAAGCGGCCGGCAGAAACAGAAGGACACCAATCGTCAGCCCCAGTTTTTTCATGATGCCGCCTCAATAATTTATTTGGGCTTTTTATTCCTTCCGTAAAGGGGCAGTGCCTTGCTCCGACGTCATTGACGGCACCGCCCCTCTACAGAATCGGTTGAATTCACACAATCACTTGGTCAGGGTTTTTATCATTTCCTCTACTTGAGTTACTGAGCCGATGGGGTGGACCTTGAAAAAGACAAACGGAGTGTACTGTTGTATCTGGTTCATAATTTCCACCTCAGTTCCTTCAACGACTGAATAGCCGTTAAATTCGCCGACAAATACTCCCCAATCCTTGGTTATGCCTTTTTTTATATCTTGCTTAACCATCTCCATCAGCATACTAAATCCAACCCCACGCTCTTTTGGATCCACAGGTATTTTTGTCCGGTCAATTTCCCAAAGATACAGATATTTCCCCATAGCTTTTCCTCCTTTTTATTAAGTCTTGCAGGTGGTTGAAGTGCAACCAGTTAATGTCTCAAATGGATTGGGCATACTAAGCCAATCCAATCATCTTGAAGGCCTCTTTAATCTCAAACCAGGTATCAATGGTATATGTAAAGCCAGGTACGCCGATGAAATGTGCATAGTAATTGCCTACAAATTCAACGGCTTCTGCCATTTTGGATGGGTCATACTCCCATATAGATATAAGCTTAATGCCCACCCCTAATTCGCTGCCGACATAGGGACCTTTCCTGGTTATGTATGTGGGCAGAGGGGGTATCTCCATAAAACGCTTGCCCATCTCCTTTGAACTTTCCGTGGGAAAAGATATCATTCCGATGGTAACCATTTTTTTACCTCCATTTTCACAGGCAGGTGAATGCCTGAATTTGTTTTAGATGAAAATAGATATTCTGAGTATCGTAAAACGTAAGCCTCCAAAGAGGTATCGTAACCTCCATGGAAGCCGCAATATCGGCACCTTCCGGTAACTCCTTTTCATGGTGACCTCCAGAAAGTTAAAGGGCAGGTTGATGAGTTTACTGAGCTGTAAGAGAAACGATGGTCGCAGATCCAAAGATGGTTGAAGACCCGCCGCTTTCCGCCCCCTCCTAACGGACGGTTTGGCTTTATCGGGACGGATATACTGAACGGTTAAGATTCCTCTTTTTCAGCGACTGGAACAATGACCCACAGGATATATGCACGCGAGCTGTAATGTCATTGTGAAGGAGATGGAATATGAGAATGGATTAGCGAACACTACTTCAAATATTTTTCCAGAAGTCAAGGAATATCATCATAAATTATGGCAACAAAGCACTTATTTTATCGCTTCTTTGATCTTATTTACAAACTTATCAGGAGTTTCAGGAGTTATGACAACTACTCGATCTTTGAATTTCAAAACGACCGATAAATCAGGATTTGTTGCATAGGCGCGGTAAGATCCAAGTTTATTGTTTTGGAATTTCCCGGCAAAACAAAATAATCCGCCATTGCCAAAGGCTCGAATGGATTTTTTCATTGCCTCCGGATCAAATTCCACGAAAAGCAGATTGTTCAAACTCAATTCGGAGTTCCATCCAAGACGTTGCACCAGAAGACTTTGTTCTGTGATAATGTATCCCCGAATCATGAAAGAGGCTGCACCTGCAAGCATGAGAAGGGGAGTGAAGATTGTACCCAAGATCCAGATGATATTCCCATGAGGACCCCAAAATAGACCAATTACGGAAATGCCGACAAGGATGACAACAGAAAATGCCGTTATCAGTTTGAGGGATAATCCCCAGGGAGCATTGAACTTAAAGCCCGCAGACATTATTCGTCGCCTCCTTCATTTGTCATTCGTGCGCCTATGCACTTAATTGTTAGGTCAAAATGTTGAAAACTTTCCGGAATTCGTCAAGTAGCGAGGAAGCAATCTTCAACAAAATGGCTGCATTGAGTTACTTCATGTCATCATATCCTTCTTCCAAAGACTATTGTCAACATAATCGGAATAATGATGGATATCATGCCGCCCCTTGCCGTATTAAGGACATATTGCGGGTGAACAAACAGGCAGGTGATTCCAACAGCCATTAGGACCACCGCCCACAGCATCAATGCCATTGCCCCGTAACGGTTTATCCGATACCAGTTCTGCTCGGATTCAAAAGCTTTCCGAATTCTGAATCCGTAAACACCGTTCATCTTAACTTTGCCCAGGTAAAGAGGAATAGAGATCAGGATGATCACTATGCCAAGAACGGTCAATGTTATGAATGTTTTTTCATTGATGGTCCACATGGAAGCGTGTTCTACCCCCCATCCGCGATTGAATAATTGAGCGAAAATAGCATCGGATCTATTTTCTTTGCATAAGTATCTGCGCCGCCACTAAAATATCCGGAATATCCTTAAAACGGACGTTACTGAACACGCATCCAGATCAGGCCCAGATATTCATGGATGGCCGCTTCCATCTTACCCAGGGAATGGGCACCGGGGAAGAAAGCCTGGGGATGGAAACGCGATTGCTTATCAACGAGATAGTTGGTGGGCGCGGCGATCGGTTCCATTCCGAATTTGCGAAAAATGGCTATGGAACGGGGCATGTGGATGGCCGAGGTCACGAGAATGAACTGGTTACGGCCAATGACGCTTGAGATCAATTTTGCCTGATCGGACGTATCCAGGGATTTATTTTCCATTACCACGTCATTTTCACTCACACCCATCAACAAGGCCGTCTTCGCAAGCGTTTCGCCCTCCGGTGTGTCCTGAAATACGGCCCCGCCGGAAAGAAGGAGTTTGGACCCGGGGAGCTGACGGTGGAGCCTTACCCCTTCGAGGAGCCGGGTCAGGGAATCCGGGCTAAGCCGGCTGGAAAGGGGCAAACGAGGATCGGGCCGGGCGCCCCCTCCCAGGACAACGATCCATTTGATATCTTTGGCTCTATGGATATCCTCAACCTTCAGTAAAGGGGGGTAACGGTTTTCGAGCGATACGACGAGCCTGTCAGCCAGGAATCCGTAGCTTGTCAGCAGGAGCAGGATCGTTCCCAGGGTAAAGAAGATTTTACCAAGAACCTGCTTCCTGGTTGCCCAGAGGAGGATCAAGGCGCTCACCATCAAGAAGGTCACGATGGACAAGGGCTGAAAGAAGAGGGAGATAATTTTTTTCAATAAAAAGAGAGTTTCGACCATCAGCGTACCAGGTATTTTCCCGTCTCCGGGTTTCCATTGGGCAAGTTGGTCAGGGGCATGCTCAGGCGGTAGACGCCGTATTCCTTTTTCACGGTGGGACTATATGAAGAAGGATCTTGTGTGTCAATGGAATTTTGACCACAAAAATGAACAAAATCCCTACGTAAAAACATTCCGGGAACTTTTCTCTTCTTTCCCCTGTCTAAGGTTACAAAGACAACTTACAAGGAGGAACGGATCATGAAAACCATTGCAATCGTCATTCTAACAATCGTGGTGTGCACGACAGGCGCGTGGGCAGGGGGCGTCGGGGGCGTCGGGGGCGTCGGAGATGCCGTGGAGGTTCGGATCGTGACCGATGACGGCCGGACGTTGCCGACCTACCCGGTGAAAATGCGCCACGGGGTGCGCAAAGTGTACGCCGAGGCGATCAAGGGGGACCACTACCGCATCGAAGTGAAAAACCGTCTCAACCGGAGGGTCGGGCTGGTCATCGCGGTGGATGGCCGCAACATCATCAGCGGCACGAAATCCTGGCTGAAGAACAACGAGCACATGTACATCCTCGAACCATACGGTTCGGGAGAATATGCGGGTTGGCGCACGGCCCAAGATCGCATCAACCGTTTCTACTTCACCGACGTACCCGACTCTTACGCCGCGGCGTTCGGCGACGAGAGCGCCATGGGGGTGATCGCCGTTGCGCTCTTTCCTGAGGTGCATCGCTACGAGCCGCCGATATCCCTTTCCCGGACAGCCCCCTCATATCCACGCGGCTATGAAGGCAAGGCGGCAGGTTCGGCCGACAAAGCGGAAGCGGCGCCTGCCGCTCGGGAGGACTCCGGCAAGCGGATGAAGGAAAAGGACGCCCGGTCGGAACAGGTGCTGGAGAGCGCCGGCACCGGCTATGGCCGGGACGAGTATTCCCCCTCGCAGATCGTGGCCTTTGAGCCGGAGAAACGGGCGGTGGAGACCATCTACCTCAAGTACGAGTGGCGCTCGACCCTCTGCAAACTGGGGGTCGTTGAATGCGCCAAGCCGCCCCGCTGTCCGCCCAACCGCTTTTGGGACAACGGCGGTTACGCCCCTCCGCCTCCGCTGAGCATGCGGCCCTGACAGGCCGTAGGGTGGAAACCATGGGTTTTCTGTCATTGCGCGGAGCGAAGCAACGTGTTAGTACTGCATTATAATGTCTATTTACGGGATTGCCTCGCTCCGCATGCAATGACGGGAGGTAACACCTTTGCCGGATAACCCTGATCCAGTGGATGCGCAGAACCGGACCATCGCGGACGATGACGCCGGTTTTGTCGCACGCTGCCGGAGGGGTGATACCGAAGCATTCTCGGTCCTGGTCAGGAGGCACCAGAAGAAGATGCTCAACGTCGCCTTCAGGATGATCGGCGACTACGACGAAGCCTGCGACGTTGTGCAGGAGGCCTTCCTCTCCGCCTACCGGGCCATCGGAAAATTCCGGGGGGATGCCCGGTTCTCCACCTGGCTCTGCGGCATCGTGCTGAATCATTCGAGAAGTTGTATCAAGCGGAAGGCCGCCCGTTCGCGCCGCGAGGCAGGGTCGCTCGATGATCCCGCGGAATCGAAAGACGGAAGTTTTGTAAACGAGCCCCGTTCCCAGGAGGGGTCGATCGTCGAGCGGCTCGAGAAGAGGGAGTTAGAGGCGAAGGTCCAGGAATGCATCGGCTTCCTCGACGGCGAACAGAGGGAAGTCCTGGTCCTCCGGGACATCCAGGGTTTCTCTTACGAAGAGATCGGTGTCCTGCTGAAACTGCCCGAGGGAACCGTTAAATCGCGGCTTTTCCGGGCCAGAAACGCGCTGAAAGACGGCCTGTTCCGGGTACTCGGTGATCTGATATGACATGCAACGAGATCGAAAATCGGCTTCCGGCCTACCTGGAGGATCTCCTCTCCCCGGAAGAGAAAAAAAGCATCGCGGGACACCTCGCCTCCTGTCCCCGCTGCAGCCGGGCCTTTGCGGGCCTGAAGAAAGCGGAACAGCTCGTGCAGGGTCTCGGAGAGGTGGAACCGCCGCCTTTCTTCGAGCAGAGAATCATGTCCCGGGTCAGAGAAGAGGCCGGGCAGAAACAGGGGATCCTCCGGAGGCTCTTCTATCCGCTGCACATCAAGGTCCCCATTCAGGCCCTGGCCACGCTCCTCGTCGCCGTCCTTGCCATCTATGTCTACCAGACAGGCGA
>JAPLJY010000217.1 GCA_026388345.1 Deltaproteobacteria bacterium | reverse complement strand
TCCCGCTGTGGGTAAGCCGAATTTCACTATTGCCGAAGATGAGATGGAAATAGGCATGGGAATTCACGGCGAACCGGGAATTGAAAGGACCAAATTAAAGAAAGCGGATGAAGTGGCTGCGATTATGGCGGAGAGGGTCATAAATGACCTGCCCTTCAAATCAGGCGATGAAGCTGCCATGTTGATGAATGGACTGGGCGCCACCCCTCCGGAGGAGTTGTTTATCCTCTCCAACAGGGTCCATGATATACTGAAAGCCCATGGAATAAAGGTTTATAAGACCTTTGTGGGAGAATACGCTACCTCTATGGAGATGGCGGGAGCCTCATTGAGTTTGCTTCGTCTTGATGATGAATTCAAGAAACTGCTGGACGCACCGGCCTTTTCACCCTTCCTGCCGCAGTGGAGAAAGTCATGACAGGCATTAAATTAAACAGGACGGATCTGACCTCAGTTTTAATCAAGGTGGCAGGCGATATGAAAGGACATGTCGACCAGTTACGGGACCTGGACGCGGTTATGGGCGACGGCGACCTGGGGGTTACCATTGGGATGGGTTCCGATGCCATGATCGCTTACCTGGCAGCTCCAGATGAAACTGATATCGGCAAAATGCTGGTCAAATGCGGTATGAATGTCAATAAAGTTAATCCCTCCACCTTCGGTACCTTGCAGGCGTCGGCTTTTACGGGCGCCGGTAAGGCCGTTTTGAATAAAACGGAGATCACGGTCGTTGATCTGATATCGATGGGAAACGGGGCCATCGATGGAATAAAAAAGAGGGGAAAGGCTGAGGTCGGTGATAAAACCATGCTGGACTCGCTGGTCCCGGCGGTTGAAACATTTCAGCGATCTTTTAACGAAAAAGAAAATATTGTAGAGGCCCTGAAAGCTGCGGTATCCGCCGCTGAAGCCGGTATGCTGGCCACGGATAATATGAAGGCCAAATTCGGACGGGGCAGTTGGCGTCCTGACGGGACGGTGGGTAAGCGGGATGGCGGAGCTACCGCCTTTTATTTTATGATAGAGTCTTTTGCCAGGCATTTGAGGGATCTGGTGAACAATCAGGTCTGACCGGTCTGATTTCGCGGTTTTTTCGAGGCATTCCGGCATGCCGACTGGGCGCGAAGGCAGGAGAGGGAAACTGGCCGTAACCGGGAAATTCTCCTTGACACGCAAAACGCCTTTCCGTATCGTCCTCGGCCAGGACAATGATTGAACAACCCAATTTGAGGTGATGATGATGACAAAAGCCAGTGTCTATGTAACGCGACCCATCCCGGTTCAAATCTTCGATTTCTTGGGTGACTATGATGTAGAGATGAACAGCGAAGACCGGGTACTGACGAGAGATGAGTTGCTGGCCAAGATAAAAGACCGGGATGCCATACTCGTTATTTCGACGATCATCGATGAGGAGATATGCCGCAGCGTCAAAGCGGACTGCAAAATTTTTTCCTGCTATGGTGTGGGTTACAATAATATCGACGTGGAGAGTGCAACCAAACAGGGCATCTATGTGACCAACACGCCTGATGTTGTCACCGACGCCACGGCTGATCTGGCCTGGACGTTGTTGTTGGCAACGGCAAGGCGAATCGTAGAGTGCGATCAGTTCGTTCGGGCCGGGAAAAAGGGCTGGAACCCGATGAATTTGGTGGGCACCCAAGTGACGGGCAAGACGCTGGGCATCGTCGGCGGCGGCCGGATCGGGCAGGCCGTTGCCCGGCGTGCACAAGGATTCAGAATGAAGGTGATCTACACGGATGTCCAGAAAATGCCTGCCTTTGAAGCCGCGACGGGTGGTCAGTTCGTCGACAAAGAAACGCTTTTTAAGTCAGCAGATTTTATTTCCGTGCATGCTCCTCTGCTCCCCTCCACCCGACATCTTATCGGGACTGATGAGTTCAAGCTGATGAAGAAAACGGCCATACTGATCAATGATGCACGCGGTCCGATTGTTGATGAGAAGGCACTGGTAGAGGCGTTACGGAAAGGTCAATTTGCAGGAGCCGGTTTGGATGTCTTCGAGAAAGAGCCTGACTTGATGGAGGGGCTATCTGAACTTCCCAACGTTGTCATGTCGCCGCATGTCGGCACCTCGACCACGGAAACGAGAATTGAGATGGCAGCCGTTTGCGCCAGGGACATTATTGCCGCGCTGAACAACCAAATACCGCCGAATTGCCTGAATCCCGCGGCTAAATCTAACCAACGGATCCTTTAATAGAAAAGCCCCCGGTTTCCATCAAAGAGGGCAGAAGGGAATCTTTTCCCGGCGGGAGCACCCCGCATTCAGATTGAAGCTCTCCGCAGCAAGCTGCGGGGAATGGCTCGCTGGCGAATTCAAAAATGACCTTCTGATGTTTTCTGCGCTCTGCTTTCGGCCCATGCGCTCCGCGCTTTGCGTCTTTATAAAATGAGCGCCTCCTCCGTCTCAATGTCAAAAAAACGCATGTTCTCCGGTGAAGGCTGAAGACAGATCGCGGCATGCGGCTTCGCCTGTGTCGTCGGCTCCGTACGGGCAGTTAAATTCCGCTCCCCAACCTTCACATCCAAAAACACATCGCACCCGAGAGGCTCCGTCACCTCCACCACCGCCTCGATCGTCTCCCCGGGCAACGCACAAGCCGCCTCCGGCAAATCCTCCGGACGAATCCCCAAAATCACCTGTTTCTTGCCGTATTTCCTCAACGGTTCCGCCTTGTCCTTCGGTACCTTCAACTTCATTCCCGCCGCCTGAAAATAAAGCTCTCCTCCCTCCGATAAAAGATCCCCCTCAATGAAATTCATCGCCGGACTTCCAATGAATCCCGCCACAAACTTGTTTGCCGGCTTAAAATAAAGTCCCAGAGGCGGCCCCACCTGCTGCTTCAACCCATCCTTCATCACCACGATCCGATCCCCCATCGTCATCGCCTCCACCTGATCATGGGTCACATAGATTATGGTGCCATGCAGCCGTTCATGCAGCTTCTTGAGTTCTGCCCGCATCTGAACTCTCAGCTTCGCATCCAGGTTCGATAAAGGCTCATCGAACAAGAAGACCTTTGGCTTGCGCACAATCGCTCTGCCCACCGCCACCCTCTGCCGCTGCCCTCCGGACAAAGCCTTGGGTTTCCGCTGTAGCAGCTCGCCGATATTCAGGATTTCCGCTGCATCCTTCACCCGCTGGTCGATCTCCGCCTTGGGGAGTTTCCGCAAAGTCAATGCAAAGGCCAAGTTCTGGTAAACCGTCATGTGGGGGTACAGGGCATAGTTCTGGAACACCATGGCAATGTCCCGGTCTTTAGGGGGGAGCTGGTTCACCAATTTGTCGTCGATGTAAATATCCCCGGCGGTGATCTCTTCCAGACCGGCGACCATGCGAAGAGTCGTTGTCTTGCCGCAGCCCGAGGGGCCTACCAAAACCACGAACTCTTTGTCCTGAATCTCCAAATCCAGGTCCATCACCGCCTTCACATCCCCGTAATACTTGTTCAGCTTCTCCATAACGACTTTAGCCATTGTGACTCTCCTCCACGAACGCCGGGAAATCCGTCTTATATAAAATCAACTCTTTGTCACTGTTCAGCCGCAGAGTGCACAGACATCACGGAACCGCCAATAATAATCCAAATCAGAGCAAATTCTATGGCGTTTACCTGCAGAAAGCCTCCCGAAAGGCCGCGCCCTGCTCCTGGCAGAATCTTTGGATAATGAACACATCCCACCCGATGCAGAAATGCTTGACCCCCATTTTCAGGTAGGGTCCGGCATCCTTGAAATCCATCAGTTCGACCCGGGGGGCGACCCCCATTTTGATGGCTGTCTTAATCATGTATTCCTGAGCTTCTTTAACCTGAGGGTGGGTCCACTGTCCCGGGATTCCGAGGGACATGGAGTAATCGGCCGGCCCGAACTGGACCATGTCGACCCCTTTCACGGAAAGGATCGCCCCCAGGTTTTCGATGGCGGCTTGTTTCTCGATCATCAGGGCGACAACGCCTTCTTCGAGCTGCTGCACGTATTCCTTGGACCCGGGTCCGAGAACATAGCCGACATCCCTCCGCATCGCCGCGCCCATGAGACCTTTTGTTTTGGGCGTTTCCGCCCGGGCAGCGGCAACCGATTCCCGGGCGTCTTCCACGCCGCGGATATCCGCGAAAAGGAGGTTCGCAATGCCCGAACCGATCGCCCGGCTCGTCAAGAATCCCCTGGGGTCTTGATCGATCTTGATCATGGAGGTCATATGCGGAAAGAGATCCACGGCCCGTCCGAAATTTTCCAGGGAATAGAGGTCGTAGGGTGCGTATTCCCCCGCGAACTCAATGTAGTCGATGACACC
>JAPLJY010000153.1 GCA_026388345.1 Deltaproteobacteria bacterium | reverse complement strand
AAAAAAACGAATACCTGGTGCGGAATCGTAATGGTACATGGATTCCCATGGAAATAAACTCCTCGGCAGTACGGACTGCGACCGGTGAGCCGCGGGCGTTCATTAGTGTGATCCGGGACATCACTGAGCGCAAGCGGGCAGGGGAGGCGCTGCGGGAATCGGAGGAAAAATACCGTTTGATCGCGGAAAACACAGCTGACCTGATATCGATCCTGGATATGAATCTGCGCTTTACCTATGTCAGTCCGGCCAGCATGCGTCTCCGTGGATTCACCGTTGAGGAGGCCATGGAGCAGACCCTTGATCAGGTCTTAACCCCTGAATCCATGAGGCTCAGCCTGACCGTCTTTGAAAAAGAGATGCAACTGGAGGCCAGTGGAACGGCTGATCCCGATAGAATGCGCATTTTGGAGTTGGAAGAATACAAGAAGGATGGTTCCGTTGTCTGGGTGGAGGTCAGCCTCTCCTTTTTGCGCGATAAGGACCGCAAGGCTGTGGGGATTCTCATCGTGTCCCGGGATATCACTGAGCGCAAGCGGGCGGAGGAGGCGCTGCGGGAGAGCGAAGAGAGATACCGTTTGATCGCAGAAAACATGGCGGATGTAATATCGGTCCTGGATATGAATCTGCGCTTTACCTACGTCAGCCCCTCCATCATGCGTATCAGGGGATTCACCGTTCAGGAGGCCATGGAGCAGACCCTTGATCAGGTCGTGACCCCCGAATCCATGGAGATCGTTCTTGGGGTTTTTGCAGAAGAGATGAAACTGGAAGCCAGTGGCGCTGCCGATCCCGGTAGAATCCGCGTGATCGAACTGGAAGAATACAAAAAGGATGGCTCGATAGTCTGGTTGGAGAACAGCCTCTCCTTGCTGCGCGACAAGGACCAACGGCCCGTGGGGATACTCGCTGTGTCCCGGGATATCACTGAGCGCAAGCGGGCGGAAAGAACGTTGCAACACCAGAACGTTTATCTGGAATCGCTCAATGAAACCGCACTGGGGCTGATGCGGCGTACCGATCTGAAGGACCTTTTTCAAGCCATCGTCGTCCGGGCCATGCGTTTTTCCGGAACGGACGAGGGGTGGATCTTCATATACAATTCCCGAGACGGCGATTTCGAGTACAAAGCCGTCATGGGACAAGGAAAATACCAGATCGGATCGCGCGTCGAATCCGGCAGTGGGATCAGCGTGGAGGTCTGGCGAACGGAACAAACGGTTCTGATTGACGACTACCACGTCTGGCCCAAGCGGGCAAAGGGCAAGGAGTATGACATGCGCCGGGCAACGGTGGCCATTCCGCTCCGATATGAGGGACGGCTTGCCGGGATTCTCGGCCTGTCGCATCATGATGCCGCGAAACGTTTCGAGGATGACGATCTCGCCATGCTGGAACGCCTGGCGGAACTGGCCTCGATCGCTCTCGACAACGCCCGGCTCTACGACCGGATGAAACTGGAACTGGCGGAACGGAAGCAGGCGGAGGAGGAAAACCTCAGGCTGGTGGAGCGTCTGCAACGGGCGGAGAAGATGGAGGCCCTGGGAACCCTGGCGGGCGGCGTTGCCCACGATCTCAACAATGTTCTGGGCATTGTCGTCGGCTATGCGGAACTGCTTCTGAATGAGGTGGACAAGTCAAGCCCGATCAGACCCCGTCTCCTGAATATTGTGAGCGGAGGCGAAAGAGCTGCCTCGATTGTGCAGGACCTGCTGACCCTGGCCAGAAGGGGCGTCGCCAGCAGACAGATTTTGAATCTGAATAAGGTCATCGTTCATGATCAACATTCGCCGGAATTCGAGAAGCTCTCTTCCCACCATCACGCGATACAGATCAAGACCGATCTCGAACCGGACCTGTTGAATATTTCCGGTTCTCCCGTCCATCTGAGCAAGACGTTGTTCAATCTGGTTTCGAATGCCTGTGAGGCGATGCCGAACGGAGGCGTCCTGAAGATCAGAACGGCCAATCAATACATCGATAAACCGATTCAGGGATATGACGAGGTCCGGGAGGGGGACTATGTTGTTCTTTCCGTGTCCGATACGGGGGACGGGATACCGGCGGCGGATCTGAAACGCATCTTCGAGCCGTTTTATACGAAGAAGGTCATGGGGAGAGGCGGAACGGGGCTGGGGCTGGCGGTGGTCTGGGGTACGGTGAAGGATCATCATGGCTACGTGAACGTTCAGAGCGAGGAGGGAAAGGGAAGCACCTTTACCCTTTACTTCCCGGTGACGAGGGAGGAGATCACGGCGGATCAGGCTGCCATACCCGTTTCAGCATACATGGGTCGGGGGGAATCCATTCTGGTGGTGGATGACGTCCAGGGTCAGCGGGATCTGGCTGCCGAGATGCTCCGGAATCTGAATTACCGCGTTGCGAGCGTCTCCAGTGGCGAAGAGGCGGTTGCCTACATAAAGGAGCATCATATTGATCTCCTGGTTCTGGACATGATTATGGACCCCGGCATGGACGGACTGGACACCTACCGGAGCGTCTTAAAAATCCATCCGAGACAGAAGGCGATTATCGTGAGCGGCTTTTCGGAGACGGATCGTGTGAGTACGGCGCAGGCACTCGGTGCGGGCGCCTATGTCAGGAAGCCTTATATCCTGGAAAGACTGGGACTGGCCGTGAGGAAAGAACTGGATCGCTCCACATGAGTCCGGGAGCATGAACGGCTTTCATTGGGTTTATCCAGCGTCATTGACACCCTCTCCCAAGGGGTGGCGGATTGGATCGGATTCCCATGGCGGAATCCATCGGAATCGGGTGGCGGCTTGCATCGGAATACGCAACCAGTCCGGCCCAATCATTGAAGCTTTTCTATTCTGTTAACCCTGTGCGGATGTTAGAAGAATTAAGAATTTCATTAAAGATGTTTTCCGTTGCTCCCGGAATCAATTCATTAATCTGCGATAAATTACCCCCCAAGCCATCGCTCCCCTTGACTTCTTGCTGAATCAGAACTTTGCCTTTCCCGTCAAATACTTTGACAAGAAGCCGATAGTGAAGATCGGTTCCGCGAGTAAAAGACAGCATGCCTCCCCCTGAAACGCTTAACCATTCTAATATATCGATTGAAATGACCCTGTCAGAGGCTGCTGATTCCATTATTTTAAATTCTGCGGCCAATAGACCATTTACAATGGCTCGAGAAAATTCATCGGCAAGGGGCTTACGGGTCGCTGTCCCAATATCATACGCCCTGCCAAAGCCGCCCCTGAATATTCCGACATATTCAGGCCCCGTCTGTCCGGATAAAACATAAGGACGTTGATCATGGACAATTACAGAGATCGTCTTATTGCCCTTATAATTTATTTTTAGAATAATCTGATGATAGTCGATATCTGTTTCATAAAACTGTGCGGCAGTGGAATCAGGAGCGGCTTCCGTCTTTTGAGATACCGGCGCTGTTGCGCAGCCGGCAATAAGAAAAACAAAAAAACAAGCTTTAACTATCCTAATAGACGATGATTTCATTGCATCACCTCATAAAATCCCGCACTCTCGTGAGTAACGGGGTTTCGTTACCGTTCCATGACAACCTTCCCGCTTTTGCCGCTGAAGGATTGATGAACTTCGCGTGTAAAATGCCTATGTTTGATGGTATCCATATTCCCGTAGTGGAAGAATGTCAACGGGAATTATCGTTTAAAAAGAAAAGAGGGTTAACCGATGAATCAGTTAACCCCCCGTTTCTCTTATGGTGCCGAAGCCGGGACTTGAACCCGGACAGGCGTACACCCACTAGACCCTGAACCTAGCGCGTCTACCAATTCCGCCACTTCGGCAATGTCCACCCAGTACAAAATCTGGCGCCTATCTACACTGACGGTCCCGCCGTTGTCAAGCGAAAATGACAGCCGCAATCCACCGCCAACTTCATGGGGTCAACGATACTCCGGGCTGCAGGGCCAAACCCTTAGGGAAGTCTAACGGTATTCTCTGGCTCATTGTTTTCTAACATGAAAATCAGCGGGAGACCCGATTTTGCGCCGATCCACTGCATTGACCATGGCGCTGAATATTTTTCTCGCTATTCATAGTGTGTCCACATCCGGATAATTTTCACCGTCTTGATGTCATCGAAAACTTGGTAGACCATGCGGTGCTGTATGTTGATTCTTCGGGAATAGGCGCCGGAGAGATCTCCCACGAGCTTCTCATATGGCGGGGGATTCCGGTAAGGATCTTCCTTTAATAAGTCCAATAGGCGACTGGCCTGAGGTTTAAAGCCGGATTGTGCTATTTTCTTCGCATCTCTTTTTGCTTGATTGGTGAAAACCAGACGCCAACTCACCATCCGGGCTCCTCATCACATTTTTCTATAGGGATTTTGAGGCCCTTCTTGATGGATTCCCGCATCCCCGGTATCGACAGGAGATATAAGGTCTCTTCTATTGCCCTCCAGTCCTCTTCGGAAACAAGAACTGCTGAACTTCTCTTTCCTACAATCTGGACCGGCACGTGTGTCTCCTTTACCTCGTCAACCAGATTGTACAGCCGTTTTCTTGCGTCTGATGCTGATAACGTTGTCATTCTGTTCAATCTCCTTGTCGTACGACATACGGTACGCTGACGTTATAGTGATGTCAAGTCATTTCGCGGCGAATCGGGATAGGGGAGAGCCTCACGGCTCCTCTCGTCCCGGCGTCGGTATGGTTTACTCTCCGTACCGGCCTGGACTTGCAGGCGCTATTCAGCAGGAGTTCCTTCAGTTGCGGACACTGTTCCTTGAGATGCTCCGCAAGTTCTTCGGCGGTCATGCCGTAGATTCCGGGAGCGCCTCAGAGCAAACACCGGAGGTAGCCCCGGTCCACTGGATCGGCTTGCTATGCCCAAAGGTATTATCCTATTCAAAATAGTTTAAGAATTCAGATGGAATCTGTTTCTTATCCACTTCAAATAATTCAATGAGAATGTCATCCGGTGCTGGAACCATAATATATTTCCAAAATCCGGCATCGGTAATGCTTTTTGTAAATACGACTCCCTGGGATCTCATTTTGTTCACCACACCCTCGATATCATCCGTTTGGATTCCAAAATGATGTATGCTCCCCCTACCCGAAAATTTGGGAGGTTGATCATAAAAATGGATTCTGCCATTCCCGACCTTCATAAACACGTTTCTTGCACCGGCAAGCTCCATATCCAAAGCAACTTTTCCGTCAAAGAAATCTTCATAAAACTTTATGGTTTTATTGATGTCTGATGCAAATATGTGAACATGATGGATGTGGTGACCCATATCTACCCTCCTGGATACTGCTATTTTTCAAATAACAAACATCATGAGAATCATGGTCTGACGTCCATGAATTATAATCACCCTTCGACAAGCCCTGGGTAACCGGGAGCACAACCCGCAAGCCCCGCCCTGTGGGCGGAGAGCTTCACATCTTCGCGTTTTTTAAGGGGCATCAAATCTTGATGTGCGTAATCAGGTACTCCATGTAACGCGATTTGATCTGCCGGCTGGCCATGGCCTGCTTGATCGGCGGCAAACGCAGGACGACGCCCAGCACCGCTGCCAGGGCACGATGTTGCCACAATACGCGATTATCGAAGAGCAGGTTCTGGAAATCGCCTCGCTCTATGGCCATCATCACAGCACGATGGACAGAGTTGAGCGGCGTGATCACCCGCGCCGGACGCACACGCAGGGACATGCCTTTGCGGGTGCAGGTCCGCACGCACACACCGCACCCGAGGCAAATGTCTTCCTGCACCTTGGCTTTTTTCATCTTCGGATGATGCGCATCGTTGGCAGAAACAAGCGTCATCGCTTCCACCGGGCAGGCACCAACGCATTGGCCGCAACCATTGCATTGTACTTCATCCACCACCGGAAGAAAATTGGAGGTATGCACCGGGTTGAGCATGCCGAACTCGCGGGCGGCAATCATCGCTTCACAGCAGCATCCACAGCAGTTACAGATGAAGTTGACGTGCTCCCGCACGTTCTCTCCAAACTGCACCAGATTCTGCCCGTAGGCCCGCTGGAGCAGATCCAGCCCCTCGCGGACATCCACGGAACGGGCATACCCGTGGCGGGTCAGCGACTGGGCCGTGTTGTTGAGGGTCATGCAAATATCCAGCGGGGCCTCGCAGCTGCGGCCAAGGTGCATCATTTTGTGGCGACAGTAGCATAACCCGACACCGCGATGCGTAGCCGTGCGGATGACCTCACTGGCCCGTTCATAATCCAGTACATGCAGGCTATTTTCATTGGAAAGCACGGGCTCGTGGACAAAGACACGCCCCAGTTGCGTCTCCCCCCGGACAAACAGGTCGCGGATGAACTCTTCCTCAACGTTCAGATACTGGTAAAGCAGCTCGCTCAGCACCTTCTGGTCAATATCGCCGCGCAGGCGCATCAAGGAGAATTCGAAAAATCCCGCCATGGGCGGCGGCAGGGTGTAGGTGGACTGGCCTTCCAACTCGATATCCACCAGTATAGCGCGGCCGGCCAGTTCATCCAGCACACGGCGCGTTTCGGTCAGATCCATTTTCCAGATTCGGCTGGCCTGTGCGGCCGTGAAAGGCTTGATCGGCAACTGCGCCACCAATCCGGCCTCGCGCTCACTGAACAAAAGTTTGAGAATCTTGTAAAGCGTCTCCGACGGCGGAGCGCCCTGCGGAAAACGATTCAACCGTTCGACCAATTCAGGGTAACCGGATTTCAGAGTGACATGCGACATATCTGTCTCCCCGCCTGCGGGGATGTTTCAAAGGGCGATCCGAACTCCGGCATGTTTAGTCTCCTTTCTGAATTTTTATCGAGCGATCTCAAGGATCTTTTTGATGGCCTCTCCGTCGAGCCTCACGAAGTTGCCAACCGTATCACGATAGAATCGCTTGCATTTTCCCGCTATCATGTCGAAGTCTTTCTCGGCGATTCCGATTTCGCTCAACCGGGTCGGGAGCCCGATCGACTCGTAGAAGTTTTCGAGCCTGCGGATTCCTTCCAACGCGGTCTGCTCCGGATCATGGAAGCACTCGTCGACGTTCCATACCCTGACCGCGAAGCGGACGAAGCTCTGGATATCGTGTTTGCAGACGTATTTCATCCAGGCCGGGAAAACGATCGCCAGGCCGGCCCCGTGCGCGACGTCGTTGATCGCGCTCAATTCGTGCTCGATCATGTGAGACGCCCAATCGCCGATCCTGCCGGTCCCTAAAAGGTCGTTGTGGGCGATGGCGCCCGCCCACATGATCTCGGCCCTCACGTCGTAGTTCCCAGGCTCGCCAAGCGCGATCGGCACATTGTCGATGACGGTCTTCAACACCGATTCGCAGAGTCTGTCGGTCAGCTCGACATGGCGCGAGTTCGTGAAGTATCTTTCCATGACGTGGGCCATGATGTCGGAGGCGCCGCAGGCGGTCTGGTAGGGGGGCAGCGTGAAGCTGAGTTCGGGATTCATGATCGCGAAGCGCGGACGCAGGATTTCGGTATCGCAGAAGCGCTTGAACCTCCCCTCCTCGTTCGTGATCACGCTGCTCTGGCTCGATTCGCTGCCGGCGGCGGGAATCGTCAGGATGCATCCGATCGGCAACGCCTCCGTCGGCGCCGTTTTCCCCATATAGAAATCCCAGACATCACCCGCATACGTCGCTCCGAGCGCGATCGCCTTGGCCGAATCGATGACGCTTCCGCCGCCCACGGCGAGAATGAAGTCGACATTATTCTTCCTGCAGATATCGACGCCATCGTACACGAGGCTCAATCTCGGGTTCGGCTTCACTCCGCCAAGTTCGAAGAACTCGATTCCCGATTCTCTCAAGGAGCCGACGACCCTGTCGTAGAGGCCTGACTTTTTAATACTCCCTCCGCCGAAATGGACGAGGACCCTCTTGCCCCGCTTTTTCGTTTCGGCCCCGACGAGCTTTTCCGTATCCCTGCCGAAAATGATCGCCGTAGAATTGAAGAATCGAAAGTTTTCCATGCTTGCCCTCCAGGTTGACATATTCTATCACGGAATCCAAAAAGCCACGAGGGCCGTCACATGCGGCTACGCCCAGCCTTCAGCCGCAAGCGCATCATGAAGTTCATCCGGATGATGCCGGCACCAAAACTCCATGCGGCTGGACTCCGCGTGCGCCTGACTGTATGGCACTGCGTCCGCCATCCGATTGCGTTCGTGCAGTTCGTGGAGCAGCACAAATCCCCGCTCCTTCTCCGTGATCGCATCGTCAATCCAGACTTCCCCCGTGGGCACGAACTCATACACATGGTCGTGCCCCCCGGCCGTGAAATCGATATCGAAGACGCTGCGCACGAATCGACCGTTTGCAATCCACACGCTGACGCCATTCTCCAGCTTCTTCCAGAGGCGTTCATGTGCGGCGCTGCCATCCGGGAGTTGCTGTCCCCGGCGCGTTGCCTTTGCAACGTCACCGGCACGGCGACGCTCCTTGCGCTCCTCCTTATCTGCTTCGACGAGCGCCTTCTCGTATGGCATCCCTTTGGCCATCAACTGGTGCTCTACAAGAAGATGGTCCGTGAAAAACGTTCGTTCATCATGTTCCGCTTCCTCGTCTATCCAGAATTCCTTCTCGGGAATGTACGCGTACCTGTAGTGCTGCCCGAAGTTCGTGAACTCCTCATCAATGTGTCCGCGGACAAAGCTGCCATCCACGATCCACACCTGAATGTCTCCCCGTCGGTCAACCTTACGCAGGTAGGGATGTTTCAGTGAATCTGCCATGTTGTCCCTTTCAGAAGTTGCGAGCTGAGCCCAGCGCATGAGCTCAGCGGCCTACTCAATTTTACGGGTCCGCTGGAGCGACTGGCTGGGCCATGGAGTTTTGCACAGCTACGGCATGTAGTTGGAGACCCAGTGCACCGACTACTTTGAGGATGGTATCAAAGCCGGGACTTCGATCACCGGAGAGAGCTTTGTAAAGGCTTTCCCGAGACAGGCCGGCGTCACGCGCCACTTGGGTCATTCCCTTCGCACGAGCAATATCGCCCAGAGCTTTGGCGATAAATGCAGCATCACCTTCCGCCTCTTCAAGGCAGGCTTCCAGATAGGCGGCCATTTCCTCCGGTGTTCGGAGATGTTCGGCAACATCGTATCGAGTGGTGATGGTTTTTCTCATCGATGACTCTCCTGTAAGTTATCTGCGAGGCGCTGGGCAACTCTGATATCATTGGCCTGGGTGTGCTTGTCACCTCCTGCCAACAGAATAAACACCGCACGCCCCCGCTTGGTGAAATACACTCTGTACCCCGGACCGTAATCGATTCGCAATTCAGAGACACCCACCCCGACAGCTTTCACATCTCCGGCATTTCCGGCCGCCAGACGCTCGATTCTGACCTGAACTCGCGCCCTTGCACGGAGGTCATGCAATCCGTCAAGCCACTGAGCGAAAGTCTCGGTTTTGCGTATTTCGACCATGAGGCATAGTAGCCTATAGGCTACACCCTGTCAATGCCTTTTCAAGCCTCTTTATGTCGTCGGAATTATGAGGCCCAACGTTCGCGTTAACCCGCGAGCAAAAGCGGCGCGGTGCGCCGCTTTTGCGAGTCGGTGTTGAACGCGTTGTTAGGAGTCTCCGCTCCAGAATTACAGGATGCTATCCATGGTACCCCGAGCAACTTCAAGAGACGCTTGGTCCCTGTCAGCCCACTGCGTGATTGGGATGCCGTCTATAGGGAGCCCTCGAAGCTTGCCGAAGGGGGTAACCGTCCAATCACAGGCTCGTAAAACTACAGGAATAACCCGGGCGGTGCCCTCCCGGTGCCGGCGCAGAGCGATCTCGCCTTCGATCTCGTAGCAGTAGCGAGATGCTAGGAAGTGAGGGCTCATAAAGAGCAGGATAACATGAGCCCGCTCGATCCTACCGTCGATCTGTGTCCGCCACTCATCACCCGCAGGAATCATCCGGTCGTGCCACTTCACGATCTCACCTATGCGCTCACGTACTACGAGCTGGAGCAGGATCATGTCCATCAGCGCTTCATCTTCATGCGCGTACGAGAAGAAGATCTCGATGGGGCGTTCGGTAATGGGCAGCCGAATGCTCCGCTGCTGGGCAAGGACTGATGCTGGTTGAGGCGTTGCCGGCGGAGGCTGCCTGGCCTGCAAACGGGTCGCAATAGCCCGACAGGCATTGGCTCCAGGGTGGCCTGGACGGTAGGACTCCGCGTACTCAATGAGCTCCTGGAGGACCTCCCCGACTTGCCGGTCTGGAGCACTATCCCAGAAGCTACGCATCCGGTTCGCCTTGGAGCCGCTATGTCCATCAAGGTACGGAGCGCCATCGATCTCAACGTCGAAGTCCCGGAAAAAGTCAGCAAATGTCCGGTCACTAAAGTTCAAGACGTAGCCACCACCCATCTCAAGAAAATCCTCAAGAAGGTTCTTCTCCCGAAATCTCAGTGATGCCATTAGGTTTCCCCCACCTCTCTAGTGACTCCTAACGCAAGGCTCACCGGGAGTGGCCGCCTTTTGCCGCGATCCGGTGCCGCCGATGGTTATGGCTGCGCCTATTCTGGGTGGCACTGGTTATCTCCTTCATCTACTTTTTCGGGGATGGGAGGAAAGGTTACAATGCCAATGGATTCCAGAATTGCCCGCCTGCATTGTTTCGCGAACTCTTCATCGCTGCCGCCCTTGACATGTCTGGTCACGGTGAACAAATCTATCGAGCGTATCAACGCAGTTTTGCTTCTCTCAGCTGCAATCCGGCATTTCTCGGTGAAGAAGTCGCCTCGTTCCTCGGGCTTTGCAAGCCTATAAGCGTTTCCAATCAGTGCTCCTTTGGCTACTTCATTAACTTCTTCTCGGGCGAAATCCTCGTGAATGTTCATTTCCAACTGACGAAGCTTGTCGATGTTGATGGGCTTGTTGTCCTTACCCTCCGCCTCACCGATGAGACGGCCTTCGGGAGACTCAAACACAACGTCGAACTCCGATTCTCCATTATTGAACTGCGAAACTGTGAAGCCCATGATATGCAAAGCCTCTCGAATCGCTTCTTCCAAGGGGCTTCCTTTTTCATACAGAAGTCTCTTCAGTGCGGTTTCTCCTGACAGCGCCTGCTGTTTCTCTTCTTTCTGTTTTTGAATGGACTCGATCTTCGTTTCCAGCCTAAGAAGTTCCTCCCGTATGTCACTTTCCGCGGGCAGGACATATCGTTCCGATTCGACCCACTCCGGAGCCGGGGACGTATCTGTGCTTTCATGAACTGCTTTGTCTATCCCAACGAGACCAGACATAAATCTCGACCCTGCTTGAAGTGCCCCTTCGGTCCAGTAGAATGTCTTCTCTTCCTCTCTGTACTCACTAAACTCGTCACGCTGAAAGTCTATGAACGGAAGCAAGATGAGCATACCTGTGGCATTCTTGTAGCGCAGATAAGCACCGACCATCTTGTCCCCGGTCTTGGTCTTGACCAATGGCCGGACACCAGCCCCACTGACAAGTACCCGATACTCCGACATAGCGTCCATTTCCTTCCAGTAGACAGCAATCAAGTTGTCGTGGCCACTCAGCTGCATTGATTCGCCTTTTGCATTTACGATTTCTATGGCGCCCGGCACCAATGCATAGTTGGTCTGAGGCACAACATGCCTTGTTGTTTGTCGATTCCTCCCGGTCCCGGAATAGGTCTTCTCTCCTGTGGCGACATACACTTCTTCGAGTTCATTAAGCAGCAGAAATACCGTCTTCCCGGCCTTAACGGCCTCAAGTATTTCCCGTCGCCAGTGTTCCAGGGCCTCTTTCAGTTGGAAGGAGCCTGAGTCGCTCAGGCATGGTTTACCGAGGTATTGCTCACCATACTCGCAGAATTCGCCAATACCAGGATTGAAGACCGCTATGTCGTAATCAAGTAGAGACAGCTTTGAACTTAAGGATGTACACTTCGCCTTACCGCCGGGTATCTCAAAGCCTACAGAAACGATGCTTCTTGCCATTCAAATACTCCTATGCCTTTCCGTAGCCATAACGACAAGGTCTGCTGCGCCGTGCCCCAGAGCGAGGGACGAGCGGCGGGGTGCGGCGTCAGCCAGCACCTGCTGGTTGGGCTTTCCTCCGTGGAGGCAGCCCATTCACTTGGTTCATCATCTCTCCGTAAGAGTACATGATGTGTGTCGAGGCTGTTGCTCTCTGCTGTAGACCATCGAGAACCCAAAGCATTCCCTGCAGATCAGAATCTCGGGTGAAGAGACGAAATGTGCCTGCCTCCGGCTTCTCCTCTGCGTTCTTGGTGGCGTCCCAAACAGTCATTCCGGAAACAACCCTGAAAATGACGTACTTGCCTGCAACATGGATAACATTGGGGCGCCGGCCTAACGGGACAGTGGGGTGCCGTGCATAGAAATCACCCAGATGCCGGATAACAGCTTGCGGCGAAATGCCATTTGACGCGTAGATGATCTTGTACGGCCAGTCGTCGTAGTTCTTGATCGATAGTGCGAAGCTGATGCGCCCTTCCAGCGGAGCAGTCGCAGGTATCGCTGCAATCCCGCCGAGGGCATCTTCCAGTTCATTCTTGTTCAATGTGGACTTGATCGAAGCAACGCCGAGCGTGCCCTCTACAGGAGAGAATGACTTCCCGTGTCCGTCCCGATTGTGGAAGTCGAACCTTGGCGTCGTGTCGGTAGTGACGAGGACATCCAGTTGCCCTGACTCACTCCCATCGTCCCCGAAGAGGAAGCCGCCGAAAAACACGTTGCATTTCGAGGGGGCGTGTTGGCGCAGAAACTCGGCGTAGACCTTTTCCCGCGACATCCCGATATCTGTCGGGTTCGGGAATATGAAGGCGGCATCCGCTTCCCCACGGAGGACCTTCGCCACGTCCAGGTAGTAGTTCCGGAGACGCTCAAAGAACGATCTTGGCATACTGCCTCCTGTTGTCCTGCCCAACAATAATTATATGGATCGGTATAAAACCCCAAACACCGCAATATTTGCCGTATAAAACACCGACGAGAAAGTCGATGGCGCGATCATAAACATCTTTGTATCTACTATTTGCATAAGTCACATTGCTTTATGAAGGTGTTTTATGCGGATAGGCATAAAATCCTCCGGAGTCTGTCAAAACGCATTGACGGGACTGCGCACACCGGTCGTCCCGCGGTTAAGGACACGGGTGTAAATTATATAGGTCTGCTCGGTTCGTTGGCTGTAATGGCGTGAACACAGGGCTTCCTGGAGTTGATTGAGGAGTTTCAGTTTGTGTGGCGCCGGCGGATCTGCAGGAAGGATATCACGCGCATTCCTTGCCGGGGGGGGCCGATGAGGGGGTATGATTTTCAGCAGCACTTTTGTTCCGGTCATTCCTCTGCCCCAAAAACCTTTGAAAGGTACGGAAGAAACCTTAAGAACGTGCGATGCGCATCAAAATCATTTTGTTGAAAAGCAATGGCACTTAAACACCGTAAGATCCGTTTGTCAATGATTTTAGACATCCGTAATCTGAGGGAGTCCATCCCGGTGGCGGCGCCGGGCAACCGACAATTTGCTTGAAATTGACGCGATTGATGTTATGGTATCGGCCCCATGGAGGAGAGCAGGAGTTATGATGGAAGTGATCCGCGGCATCCAGAACATCACCGAAAGTCTGAAGGGCGCCTTCGTGACAATCGGCAATTTCGACGGGGTCCATCTCGGCCACCGTTTCATTTTCCGGAGGCTCGTCGAAGAGGCGCACCGTGAGGGGCGCGCGGCCGTGGCGATCAGCTTCGATCCCCACCCGAAGATGGTCCTTCACCCCGAGCGGCGCCCCTTCTACCTGATCACCACGCCGGAGGAGAAGATCGGCCTCCTCGCCGACCTCGGGATTGACGCCTTCATCCTGATCCCCTTTTCCATCGAATACGCCCGGACGACGGCGGAGGAGTTCGTCCGGGAGATCCTCTGGGAGAGGCTGCGGATCCGACGGATCTTCATCGGCCACGACTACACCTTCGGCCGGGGAAAGGAGGGGAACGAGGCCTTCCTGACCGAAGCCGGCCGCCGGCTGGGCTTCGAAGTCGAGGTGATGAACGCCTTTTGCGTCGGTGATATCGTCATCAGCAGCACGAAAATCCGGGAAGCCCTCCTCGCCGGCGAGGTTCGTTTCGCCGCGACCCTTCTCGGCCGGCCCTACAACCTTGCCGGCCAGGTGATCTCCGGGAACCATCGGGGGGTGCGGCTCGGCTTCCCGACGGCAAACATCGCCCCCGACAAGGAACTGGTCCCCGCCCGCGGCGTTTACGCCGTCCGGGTCCTCCGGGAAGGGAAGAGCCACGACGGGGTCCTCAGCATCGGCTTCAACCCGACCTTCGCCGACAAAAAACGGTCCGTCGAGGTTCACATTTTTGATTTTCAGAAGGATATCTATGGGGAGTCCCTGGAGATCCTCTTCATCGAACGGATCCGCGACGAGGTCCGTTTCGAGAGCCCCGAGAAGCTGATCGCGCAGATCGGGCGGGA
The DNA here is from genome assembly GCA_026388345.1 of Deltaproteobacteria bacterium. The sequence goes on along the minus strand of JAPLJY010000153.1, from coordinate 5,463 downwards.
CATCGACCGGGCAGGGGAGATCCTCCGGGCGGAGGGATAGCGGAAGGATAAGAGAACTCCCCCTCCCCCGGGGGATGTACGTAAAACAAGGGGAGGGAGAGCATGGGAGTCTATTGCATCTGTTTTTCCCGGTAGAGACGGTAGCGGCGCATCGCCGCGAGCGCCTCGGCGGCCATCTCCACCGTCGAATAGACGGGAATGCCCGCCTTCTCCATCCGGATCACGTCGTCCATCATGAACTCCTTGCAGGCCACACAAGCGAGGATCGGTTTTCCCTGATAGTCGATCGATTTCAGGGAGTCCACGAAAGAGCCCAAAATCTCGCCCTGGATCACCACGATAAAGCCGCCCACGTCTTCGCTTTCCACGCCGATTTCGATGGTCTTCCGGAGCTGATCGGGATCCATGCTGAAGGAGTAGTCCACCGGATTCACGGTTTTGACGTAATCCGGAAGGATCCGGAGCAGGCGGGTTTTCAGTTCCGGTTCGAGATCGGCCAGCCGCAGGCCGTTCAGGCAGAGCGTGTCGGTTGCGGCGACCCCGAGCGATCCGGTATAGGTGACGACCAGCACCCCGTCTGACGGGGGCAGCGGCTGCTTGGCGAAGGCCTTCATCAGGCCGAACAGGTGCTCGTTATCCCGCGCGCGGATGATCCCGCTCTGCCGGAAGGCGGCGCCGTTGATCTGGTCGTCGCCGGCGAGCGACGCCGTGTGGGAGGAGACGGCCTTCTTCCCCGCCTCGGTCCGCCCCGATTTCAGCGCGATGATCGGCTTTACGGCCGTGACTGCGCGGGCGACGTCGATGAACCTCCGCCCGCTCGTGACATCCTCCATGTACATCGCGATCACATCGATGTTGTCGTCTTTTCCGAGGAATTCCAGGATGTCCGTCTCGCTGATGTCCATCTTGTTGCCGATCGTCGCCACGATCCCGAAATCCATGACCCGGCGCAGACCCGTCAGGATGCCGGCCGCATAGACGCCGGCCTGGGCGACCATCCCGATGTTGCCCCGCCCGAGTTCCTCCATAAGGCCGATGGACTGGACCATCCGGTGGTGGGTGTTGATCACGCCGGAGCAGTTGGGGCCGAGGATCCGGCAGCCGTGCGCCTCGATCATCTCCTTGATCCGCGCCTGCGCCTTCTTCCCCTCCGCGCCCGTTTCGGCGAAGCCCGCGGTCTCGACGACGATGAAGCGGACCCCTTTTTTGCAGCACTCCTCGATCGCGGCGGGGGCCGCCTCCGCGGGAACGATCACGATGGCGAGGTCGACCCCGCCCGGCACATCCATGATGCTCCGGTAGGCCTTGACGCCCTGGACCTCGTCGTTTTTGGGATTGACGGGGTAGATCTTGCCCTCATAACGGTGGAACAGCAGGTTCCGTAGCACGTTGTAGCCCAGCTTCCCCTTCGCCCCGGAGGCGCCGATGACGGCGATGCTTCGGGGATAGAATAAATTTTTAAGGTCCGTGGCCGGTTTCACGGCGATCTCATCCGCCGCCTCGCCGACGAACATCCGGGCGTCCACGACGCAATTGCCGGCCGGGTAGAGGAAAACGGGGTTCAGATCGAGTTCGCGGATCTCGGGAAAGGCGGCGACGAGATCGGAGATCCGCAGGAGCAGGTTCTTCAGGGCCGCCAGATCGACCGACCGGCCCCGATAGCCCGTGAGCAGCGGATAGCCCTTGATCTCCGCGATCATCTCCTCGACGTCCTCTTCGGTCACCGGAAGGATGCGGAAGGTGACGTCCTTGAGGACCTCGACAAAGATCCCCCCCAAGCCGAACATCAGGACCGGCCCGAAGTTCGGGTCGCGGGTCACGCCGATGATCGCCTCCACGCCGGGGGCGGCCATCGCCTGGACGGAGACGCCGACGATATGCTGGTAGCGGTAGGCGCCGACGATCTCCCGGTAGGCCTCCCGGACTTCGTCGGGATCGGTCAGGTTGAGCCGGACGCCGCCGGAATCGGATTTGTGGACGACGTCGGGGGAGACGATCTTCAGGGCGACGGGGTAGCCGACGGCACGGGCCATCCCGGCCGCCTCATCCTCGGAGCCGGCCACGAGATAGCCGGTGGTCGCGATCCCCATCCCCTCCAGGAGCTCCTTGCACTCATGCTCCATCAGATAGGTCCGGTTCTCCCGGCGGGCCTGCGCCAGGATCCCGCGGAATTCCGCGGCGGGGATCCTTCGCAGCGGCTCGACAGCCGCGATCTCCACTGCCGGCGTCTCCTCCACATCCGGGAGGGTCATTCCCACCGGAAACGGGATCTCTCGGAGACCTGTTTCCACGTGCAATTCTTCGATTCTCATGACGACATCCCCCTCTTTTTATGCAGCCGCGCGGGCGGCCCGGCTTGAAGGCAAAATGGTCTTTTCAGCCTGGAGGGAAGACTAACACGGCAACGGTCCGGATTCTATCGGCAGGATCCTGATTTTCACGTCGGACGGCCGCTGAAGTTTATGACGGTGTTTGTCTTACAAAAAGGGGATTACCAGAAGGTCGTGGTTGAATAGTCGACGAGGTGGTTCTGGATCGCATAGAGGGTGAGCTCCGCGTTCTTCTTCATGTTCATCTTTTCCATCACCCGCGAGCGATAGGTGCTGATCGTCTTGACGCTGAGACAGAGTTCGTCGGCGATCTCCTTCACGGCCTTGCCGGAGGCGAGCATCAGCATCACCTGGTACTCGCGGTCGGAGAGGGTCGCGTGGGGGGGCTTCTTTGTGTCGATGTCCAGTTCGAGGGCCAGTTTCTCCGCGAGGGAGGAGCTTACGTATTTCCGGCCGCAGGAGACCTTGCGGATTGCCCCGATCAGTTCATCCGGGGCGCTCGCCTTGGTAAGATAGCCGGAGGCCCCCGCCCGGAGGGCGCGGACGGCGTACTGTTCCTCCGCGTGCATGCTGAGAATCAGGACCGGCAGCTTCGGGCGCTCCGCCTTGATCTCCTTGAGGATCTCGAGGCCGCTCCGCCCCGGCATGGAGATGTCCAGAAGGACGACGTCGAACTCGCCGCTCCGGATCTTGTTCAGCGCCTCCTGACCGCCCGCCGCCTCGTCCCGGACGGCCATGTCGTTCACATCCGCCAGGATTTGCTTGAGCCCTTCGCGGACGATCGCATGGTCGTCGACCACCAGGATCCGGATCATGATTCATGCTCCTCGGGGGCTCCGCCGTTGCCCCCCCGGACGGCGATCTTCGCGGGATGCAGCGGAATGGCGACCGTAACCGTCGTTCCCTCCTCGCGGCTCCCCGCGATGCGCAACTCGCCGCCCCAGAGATGGGCCCGCTCCCTCATCCCGATGATGCCGAAGGCGCGGTCGTCTTCGCTCTGCTTCCTCGTGATCCCCCGGCCGTTGTCGGCCACGGTCAGCACGATCCGGTCCTCGCTCCGCTCCAGGCTGACCTCCGCGCGGGTCGCCCCGGCGTGGCGGGCGATGTTGGTCAGGGTCTCCTGGAAGATCCGGAAGAGCGCTGTCGCCAGGTCGCGGTCCAGTTCCAGGTCGTCGGCCGCAAGCGTCGCCTTGCAGGCGATGCCGGAGCGGTTTTGAAAATCCGCGGCCTGCCATTCGATCGCCGCCGCGAGACCCAGGTCGTCCAGGAGCCCCGGGCGGAGCTCCGTCGCGATGCGGTGGACCGACTCGATCGTCGCGTCGGCCAGTTTCGACATCTGCTGCATCTTTGCATGCAGGGGCTTCATCCCGGCCGGGAGGCGGTTCTTCAGCCAGGCGAGATCCATCTTGAGGGCCGTCAGGGTCTGTCCCAACTCGTCGTGGATCTCGCGGGCGATCCGCGTCCGCTCCTCCTCACGGACGGTCTGCTGGTGGGTGGACAGGTTGCGCAACTCCTGCCGGGAGTGCTCCAACTCCTTCTCCGCCTGGATTCGCTCGGTGATGTCCTCATAGGTCACGACGATCCGCCGCTCGCGAAGGGTCTCGCCAATTCTCGATGCGCGGACCATGCAGATGATATCCACGCCATCCTTCCGCCGGCAGGGGAACTCGGTGCTGTAGGTCCTCCGGCTCTCGAGCGCGGTATAGAAACGGCGGGCGATCTCCTCATACTCCCCGTCGGTCCGGTAGAAAATCCGGACGTTCTTGCCGATCAGCTCCTCCGGTCGCCAGCCGAAGACGGCCTTTACGGCGTTGTTGGCAAAGTTGAAGACGCGGTTGTGCAGGCCGATGACGGCATGGGGGATCGCGTCGAGGATCGACGACTCGAGCGCCTCCAACTCCTCGAGGCGGTTCCGGGCCTCTTTCTGCTCGGTGATGTTCATGGAGTTCCCGAGAACGGCCGGCCTCCCGCCGTAGTGGATCGACGTCACCGACTCCAGTATCCACTTCGTCCGGCCGTCGCTGGTAATGATCCGGAATTCGTAGGGTGAAAAGCGCTGCCCTTTCAGCATCCGGACGGCGTTCTTGCGCGCCGGCACCCGGTCGACGGGATGGATGAGGCTGAGCGAATCCATCCCGAGCATCTCCTCCTCGGTATAGCCGGCGTATTCCTGGATGTGGGGGTTGGCGAACTGGAATTTTCCGTCCTGGAGGATGTAGACGCCCGCCTGGGAGCTGTTCGCCAGGGTTCGGTAGAGGTCTTCGTCAAACGGACGCGACTTGCTCATCAAATTTATGCCTCCCCGGAAGCCGGGATCGTGGACAAATCTTTGACGGTTCGTATAACCCAGTCGCGGGAAAAAAGAAACCCCTTTTCCGGCGGCCTCATGAACGGTTTGGATGGGATTGGAAATCATGTCCCTCCGCGCGCTGGACATTTTCCGACCCTGTTCCTCCTCGCTTCGCTGCAAAGACGAAACTCGCGCTTCGCGCTCAAACAATCGTCTTTGCGGGCGCTACGCTGCGGGGGCAGGGTGCCCCGAAAAATCTCCAATGCGCGCTTCCGGGATACGATATCCCGGTGGAGCAAAGGTCCTTTACCTTGAATGTCGAGAGGGTTACCGTATAATCGGAAAGGGTGCGGAAGCGGTCATGCCCTTGGTATCCTGCCGGCTGAAAAAAACATCACCGATGCAACCCTCCGCGTCGCTCTTTGTGTACTGGGAGTTGATGTGGAACTGGATCCCATGCGTGACGGTATCCACTCCCTTGAGATCCCGGAAGAGTTTCCGGAAGTCCTCATAGAGGTTCCGGTGTTCGGCGTACCACTCCCCGACAAGGTCGGTTTTGTTGCGGACCACCACGTACCTGAGTTTCCCGCCGCCGATCTGGTCGCTCCGTCCCGTCCATCCCCGCGGGGCCTCATTGTCCCAGATGTAGCCGATAATGGGGGTGTTTAGCGCCGCCGGGAAGCCCATCGCGGGGAAGGCCACGTAGAGCTGGACGGCCTGGTCGTCCGTCGCGGCCTTCCGGACGTCGCCGCCCCGCGGCAGGCGAACGGCCTTCCACCGCCAGTTCAGAAAGGGATACTCCTTCAGATCGACATGGAGCTCCCGCTTGATCCCGAATGAGGA
>JAPLJY010000253.1 GCA_026388345.1 Deltaproteobacteria bacterium | reverse complement strand
CGGGAAACGGTCTCCTTCCGGGAGGCCCTCCTGATGGGACAGGCCCCCGATGAGGGGCTCTTCATGCCGGAGGCGATTCCGGTCCTTCCCGTGGAGACCTTCAAAGCCCTCAAGGGGATGCCCTACACGGAAGCCGCAATGGTTGTGGCGCAGGCCTTCCTCGCCGGGGAGATCGACGAACAGACGCTCCGGCGGATCATCGACGACGCCTACAACTACGAGGTGCCGCTGGAAAATGTTTTTGCACGCAAATACATCATGCGCCTCGATCAGGGACCGACGGCCTCCTTCAAGGATTTCGCCGCCAGGATGATGGCACGCCTGATGAGCGCCTTGCGCGATCCGGGAACAAGGCTCAATGTCCTGGTCGCAACATCCGGGGATACGGGGAGCGCCGTGGGCGAGGCCTTCAAAGGGGTGGAGGGGATCGACGTGACCATCCTCTACCCGCGGGGCGAGGTGAGCGGCCGGCAGAAGAAGCAGTTGGACACGATCGGACAGAACGTCCGGGCCGTCTCCGTGGACGGGAAGTTCGACGACTGCCAGGACCTCGTCAAGCAGGCCTTCTCCGACCCGTCCTTCGCCGGGTTAAACCTGACATCGGCCAATTCGATCAACTTCGGCAGGATTCTGCCCCAGATCGTCTACTACGTCTGGGCCTGGTCGCAACTTTCGCGCGACGGCGAACCGGCCATCTTCTCCGTCCCGTCGGGTAATTTCGGCGATGCCCTCGGCTGCGAGTATGCCCGGCGGATGGGCCTCCCCGTGGAAAAACTCATCATGCCGACGAACGAAAACGACGAATTCCCCCGCTTCCTGGAGACCGGCGTCTATGAGAAGGTCTCACCCTCGCGCGCCTGCCTCTCGAACGCGATGAACGTCGGCCACCCGAGCAACCTGGCCCGCTTCTTCGACCTCTATGACGGCACAGTGGACCGGACCGGCATCGTCCGCCGCATCCCGAACCTGGATGAGATGAGAAAAAACATCTATTCCGTCAGCATCTCCGACCGGGAGACGAAAAAGACGATCAAACGGGTCTACGACCAGTACCGGGTCCTCCTCGAACCGCACGGCGCCGTGGGCTGGCGGGGGCTTGAGGTCTATCTCGAGCTGTACGGCGACAAACCGCTCTGCATCAGCCTGGAGACGGCCCATCCGGCCAAATTCCCCGACGAGATCCGCGAACTGCTCGGGATCAACCCCGACCTCCCGCAGGGCATGAAGGACATCGACGAGCGGGCGGGCGAACCGGTCCTCCTTTCCGCCGACTACGGGGAACTCCGAAAATACCTGAACGCACACCTGCATGTGACCGACTGAGGATCAGCGCCCATGGCGGTGCTTCTTTCTTGAACTTGATGTCGGAGGAGATGGAATGCTCGGGCCGGCCGAAATAATCCATTTCGTACTTCTTCGCGCTGCACATCTCCAGGTCCAGCAGGCCCTCGGGAACCGGCGCGCACATCTTGGAGGAGATCAGACCTGCACGAACGCAAAGGATGATTTTATTGGTTCATCCGGTTCATGCGTACTTTTGATTTGATCATCTGGTTGAAATGGGCCTTGGCTGAGGAAGGAGTCCATAGATTCCGCCCTCTCAATATTTTCGCTATACACTTCCCTAATGGCAATTTGGGTTGCCAACAATTCGTTGCAGGATCACCTTGGACAGGAGAGGATGATCTTTTTGTTGAAACCCGCTTCGGGAGATGCCGAAGTCCGATGAGTGGTCACATCGTTTCCGCAACGCCACTCGGCCACGTAATCCTTCCCACAACCGACAACCGGATCACCTATTACCCGATAATCGATGATATACTCGCACTGCGTTCGATTGTTGCAGGCACTGGCTAAATGCTCTGTCTTGTTTCCATAAGATGCTCCGCAATTCCTACCGTATGTACCGGCAACAACGGCAATTGCGCCCTGAGACGATGCTGTCAGATCTCCTTGGAAATTGATACTTCTTATGCTGTGAGCAGGTTTATTCAGATTAATGGTCTGAGAGGTACCATCATTGAAGATGATTTGCAATTGGTCCGACGCATTTACCATACTACTGCTCAAGATACACAAACTGACAATCAAGCTGACAAAAGTAAATCTTCTCATGGTTTCCTCCTCTTCAACATTACAGCAAGACCGATTGATATTGATAAAACGTTAGAGATTTATTTTTCTTTTCGATTAACCGAGAAGAAAATTTTCAGTTATCATAGACCCACAAAAATATACTGAATTGTGTTTGAAATCTTGCATACTTCTCGGATATTGTCAATTAACAACTTCAAGTGCGCATCAACCGGATGAACCGGTTTTCCCATGGATAGCCTCCTTAATAAAATGATTCACGTCCCCAGTGATTACCACCGAGTGAACGGGCGCTTGATCAGGTTCGAGTTGAAGTAACGGGGATCGCCCGTCACCTCCCCGCCGATCCATTCGGGTTTCTGAAATGCCTGATCCTCGCTCGTGAGCTCCACTTCGGCCACCACGAGCCCCTGGTTTTCTCCGAAGAACTCATCAATCTCCCAGACATGG
>JAPLJY010000356.1 GCA_026388345.1 Deltaproteobacteria bacterium | reverse complement strand
AAGATGGCGACAGGAACGCCCATCTCCAGGGCGGCATACTGGGCGATGTTCAGCGCAAAGGCGGTTTTGCCCATGCTCGGCCGGCCGGCGATGATGATCAGCTCGGAGTTCTGGAGGCCCGAGGTCAGGTCGTCCAGCTTGTCGAAACCGGTCGCCACCCCCGTGATCAGCTCTTTTTTGGCGTAGAGCCGCTCGATCGTTTTGAAGCTGTCCTTGATGATGTCCCGGATCGGGTAGAAAGAAGGGCGAATCTTGTTTTCAGAGATCTCGAAGATGGCATGCTCCGCCTCATCAAGTACACGATCGACATCCATGCCTGCGTCGTAGCTCTTGTTGAGGATCTCGGTCGCTGTGCCGATAAGCCGGCGCAGAATGCTCTTTTCTTTGATGATCTTGGCGTAATAGGCGATGTTGGCCGCCGAGGCGACGTTGTCCACAAGCGAAGAGAGATAGGCCGTTCCCCCCACCTGTTCCATTCGTTTCTGATCCTTGAGGATGTTGCTCAGGGTGATCAGATCGCACGGCTCGTTGCGGTTGGAAAGCTCGATGATGGCGGCAAAGATCCTCCGATGGGCATCGCTGTAGAAATCGGACTGATCCAGTACCTCCAGAACCGTGTTCAGGGCCAGATTATCCAGCAGGATGCCTCCCAGAACGGACTGCTCCGCTTCGAGGTTCTGGGGAGGCACCTTGTGGAGAGAGGCGTCGATGTCTTTCATGGAGGAAGCCCTCGCGAAATGCCGGTTGTTACGATCAGGATTCGGCGACTACGACGACCTTGATCTCGCCGGTCAGGCCGGCGCTGAGTCTGATCCGGACGGGAAATTCGCCGAGCGCCTTGATCGGCTCATCCAGAAGGACGCTCTTCTTGTCGACCTCGATCCCCTGGGCGACCAGCGCCTCTTCGATGTCCTTCGCACCCACGGAACCGAACAGTTTCTCTTGTTCTCCGACGCGGCGGGTGATCGTACAGGTCACCGCACTCAATCTGGCAGCCGTTTCCTCGGCCTGCTTCTGAATCTTCTCCGCATGCAGCAGGATGCGTTGCTTTTCATGTTCAAAGGCCTTGAGATTCCCGCTGTTCGCCTCAGCGGCGAGCCCTTTGGGGATCAGGAAATTACGGGCATAGCCATCCGCAACCTTGACCAGATCTCCCGCCTTGCCGAGAGATTCCACATTCTGCTTCAGTACGACCTTCATATCGTTCCTCCTTAACAGGCCGTTGAAAAACGCTCATCTGCTTTATTGCGCTGCAAACCTCATCGCTCGACGTATTTCCATATACGTCTCGCTCTTCGGTTTTTGCACGCCTTGCATCTGAGCATTTTTGAACAGCCTGTCCTGCGGGGTGTTTTTCAACACCCTGTTAAGGGACGCCGGCAGCGGCTGCCGTCATCCGGATTGATTTACACGGGGGAATTTTTGATTCCCCCGATCCGTTTCCTGAAATCGACCCACATGTCGAAAAGACCGAAGGCGATCACGATAATGAGCATATACTGCTGAACCAGGAGCAGGGCGTAAAACAGCCATCTGAACATTGCGGGGACCTGCTTCTGCCGAAAGAAGAAGGCGGCGATGGCCAGGCCCTGGAACAGGTAGATCAGGCCGCAGAGGATCAGGAGGTTCATCCCGACGATGGCGGCCCCCTCCAAGGGGACGATGACCATTCCCCCGGCGGCGATCAGGATCCAGACGAGTCTCTCCGGCGCCTTCCAGGCGGCCAGATCGCCGAAATCGGGAAAGGGGAGGCCAGTTCTCCGAAAGAGGAGGCGTCCGGCAAGCAGATTGACCCAGACCGTGAACACGGCGCCCGACAGGGCCAGGGCGGGAAAGATCCCGGTGAAAAGATAGGTGATCTGCGGGGCGCTCTCCCGGATCAGCCGAACCTGCTCCTCCGAGATATTCAACTGGGCATATAATTTGATGTTTTCCCGGACGATCCCCGCCACATAGAGCTCCAACATCCGCCACGGTGCGATGCCGGTCCGGAAGGCATGGTAAAGAACAAAGCCGGCGCCACAGCAGAACAACGCAAGTGAGGCCAGCAGAAACGTCTTTTCGAAGGAAAGATGTCGTTTCAGCACCTCGGAGAGCAAAACGCCGGCAAACCCGATCATGGACAGAACGGGAAGGTTCGTGCCTTGCCCCAAAAGGCCGAGGATCCCGCATGTCGCCAGAAGCGAGAGTGTCAGGAGCACCAGTCCATTCCGCCTGCCCAGACGGGAGCAGTAGTAGAGGATCGGCAACGGCGTGAGGATGACGACGACCGGGCCGATGAAGGGAATCAGGGCCACGAAGAGAAAGGTGAGCGTGAGGATCGCGCCGCCCCGGATCATGTCGCTATGAAATAAAGCACCCTTTTCTCTTTCCAAGTGTTGAACCTGTCATGTGCCGATGCCCCCTGAAAGAGGACGTCCTGCCGACATTTTCCGGCCCTCCGCTCCATGTAAACGCCGAGCCATTCAGGAAATATCCCTACGGAGCGAGGAGGATATGGATCAAGGGTAACCCCGTCCTTATCCCGCCGAACGGAACGGAAGGGTAATGACGTGGTTTTAAGCTCAGCACATGTACTTATTGCGGAGCCTCTATCCCTCGGACACGACAAAAGGCAGCAGGGCAATCGTCCGCGCCCTCTTGATGGCCACGGTCAATTCCCGTTGATGTTTCGCGCAGTTTCCCGTAATCCGGCGAGGCATGATTTTGCCTCTCTCCGTTGTAAAATCTCGGAGTGTCTGTGTTTCTTTGTATTCGATCTTCAGGTTCGAGTCCGTACAGAAACGGCAGAATTTCCTCCGGTGAAAGAACTTTTTCTGTGGTCTGGCCCCCCTGCTGGGGCCCCTGGGTGCAGGTGTCGTTGCCATGATCAATGATCCCCCTTCACATCTGTCTTCGTTTCTTCCGGAGCCGGCTGTTGAATCTCCGCTGCCTTCGGTGCGGGACTTTCAACCGGAGCGGCGGCCGGTGGTGTTGCGGGGGCAGTCACCTTGACCTCCTCCTTCTTTTCCGTCTTCTGCGCAGCTTCCGCGATCTCCTTTTCCAAGGCGGCGGGGTCGACCGCTTCATCCTTGAGAACGGTCATGAACTTCAGAATCTTGTCATTGATCTTGAGATTTCTTTCCAGTTCATTGACTGCTGCACTTTCGCCTGCATAGTCGATCAGGATGTAGAATCCCCTTGCCTGTTTCTTGATGATGTAGGCCAGCCTCCGCTTTCCCCACCGTTCGACCTTGACCAGGATGCCCTTCTGGCCCGTTATGATCGTGCTGTAGCGGGCGATGAGGCTGCTCAGTTCATCCTCGGAAAGATCGACATGCGCGATCAGTATGGTTTCGTA
>JAPLJY010000045.1 GCA_026388345.1 Deltaproteobacteria bacterium | reverse complement strand
GGAGCACCTGGATATCCGCACCGTGACGATGGGCATCTCCCTGCTGGACTGTGCGGACAGCGATACGGACGCGTTGTGCCGCAAGATCTACGAAAAGATCATGGCCGGGGCGGGACGGCTCGTGCCGGTGTGCGAGACCATCGAGAAGGAGTTGGGGATCCCGATCGTCCACAAGCGGATCGCCGTCACGCCGATCGCGCTCGTGGCTGCGGGCATCCCGGCGGACGGTTTTGCGGCCGTCGCCCGGGCGCTCGACCGCGCCGCGTCCGCGGCCGGCGTCAACTTCATCGGCGGCTTTTCGGCCCTGGTCCATAAGGGATTCACCCGCGGCGATACCCGCCTGATCAACGCGATCCCGGAGGCGCTGGCCGGCACGCAAAAGGTCTGCGCGTCGGTGAACCTCGCGACCAGCAAGGCGGGGATCAACATGGACGCCGTGGGGCTGATGGGCCGGATCATCAAGCGGACGGCCGAGCTGACTGCGCATGAGGGGAGCATCGGCTGCGCGAAGCTGGTCGTCTTCTGCAACGTCCCGGAGGACAACCCGTTTATGGCGGGCGCCTTTCACGGGATCGGCGAACCCGAGACGGTGATCAACGTCGGGGTCAGCGGACCCGGCGTCGTCCTGCATGCCGTACAGAAAAGCCCGGATGCCGACTTCGGAGAGCTCGCCGAGATCATCAAAAAGACGGCCTTCAAGATCACCCGGATGGGGGAACTTGTCGGCCGCATGGCCTCCGAGCGGCTGGACACGCGCTTCGGCATTGTCGATCTGTCGCTGGCCCCCACCCCGGCCGTCGGCGACAGCATCGCGGCCATCCTGGAGGAGATGGGCATCGAGACATGCGGGGCGCCGGGAACGACGGCGGCGCTGGCGCTCCTGAACGACGCGGTCAAGAAGGGCGGCGCCATGGCCTCCTCTTATGTCGGCGGACTCAGCGGGGCGTTTATCCCCGTCAGCGAAGACGCCGGTATGATCGCCGCCGTCGAAGCGGGCGCAATGTCGCTGGAAAAACTCGAAGCGCTGACCTGCGTCTGTTCGGTCGGCATCGACATGGTGGCCGTCCCGGGCGATACGCCGGCGGAAACGCTCTCGGCGCTGATTGCCGACGAGATGGCCATCGGGATGATCAACAAAAAAACAACCGCCGTCCGCATCATCCCCGTTGCGGGCAAAAAGGCGGGGGAGAGGGTCGAATTCGGCGGGCTCCTGGGCACGGCCCCGGTCATGGCGATCAGCCGGCTGGATTCGTCCCGCTTCATCCGCCGCGGCGGCCAGATCCCTTCCCCCATCGGCAGCCTGACGAACTGAAGGCGAATGCCGGCCGGATCAATCCATTATGATCGCAGCTTCACCTCCCTTATCGACGATATCGAACACAGCAGGTGCTTGTCGATTATAGTTTATTGTAGTCAGTGAGGGAGGCAAATGCGTTTTGCGCCGTTTCATTTGCCGTCCGGCGGCGCCTTCCATGTCGATATTTCAGGGGAAGCCTCTCTTAAAGGGGACCGGGGCGGATGTTCTCGTGCGAATGGCCAATACGTCAGAAGCCGTTCATAGGCATCCTTGATGGCCATCAATTTCTCCATCAATTCTTCCTTATTCGGCGGATTTGGGTAAGGAGCAGTGCGCCGCGGGAGGTCCCTGAAATCCTTATCGTCCCCATGGGTATCACCCTTTTCCACCGAGACGTCCGGTTGGTCAAGCCGGGCGACGCGGCAATAGAGGGATTCCAGTTCCTCGAGGCCGTGATCGTCGTGGTTTGGCCCTTCGATGTTGGAGAGGTCTTCCGTCTTTTCCATAATCGATATTTTAGTTGCCCCCTTTCATATGCCTTAGATAGGCCTGAACGATGGTATTGGCGTCAATTTGAAGACATTGGGCGTACAATTTCAGAAAGCCTTTGAGGTAGACGGTGGGAGGCAAACGATCGAACCGGTCGTCCTCAATGGCCTCCAATGTGGCGATCGTTATTCTGGTCTGCAGAAAAATCCGTACCAGGGGCACCCCCAGCGTTGTTCTGATTCTTTTCAAATCCTGACCGGTCAGTCGGTCCTGTTTCAGGGTTTCCTGAATGAGGGCGTTTTCCGAAACGAGGGATTCATCCACATCCGGAGTTTGAGCCAGCCACATATGGCAGGCTTGCTTCCGCCGAATGTCATAGAGGGGGATCAGTCCTTTTGAGGGATCTCGGTACTGTTTTTCTTCTTCCATGACACCCATTTCCATCAACGAACGATCATAAACGGATCTCGATTCCGGATTGATCAGGGTCAAATAAGCCTCTTCCATCCGGGCCAGGAGGTCCTTTCTCTCGGAATTCGAAAAAAAAGAGCAAGCCGCCATGCTGTCATCCCGATAGAGTTCGAAGGCCTCCACGTAAGCCCGGTTTATTTCAAACGGCGATGCATCCATGGGGATATCGAGGATTTTATAATGGGTTTGCTGCAGGTATGGTTTCATCATCAGACCGAATAGGCATGCCTCTTATGGAACCTGATCGGCGGCGTACCGGGTTTCAGAAGATTTATCTTTCAAGGGCAGCAACTTCTTGAAACATTCCCTGAGATCGAGGGCTGCCCGGGTGTAAGGAGACGTCTCGAGAAAAGGGCGTTTATTACAGACGGCGTGATGGACATGATCGTCAAAGGCAACATTTCCGAGAAATTGTATTTTCAAGGCGAGATGTTTTTCGATGATCTTGCAGATGAATCTGCCGATATTGGGGTTGTCCTGCTTGCGGTGCTGATTCATGAGCAGACCAAACTCCAGCGCGTTGAACTCCCGCTCCAGCATCCCGCCCTTTTCCGGATCCAGTTCCTTGATGACGTCCAGCAACAGATCGGGGTTGGTCACGGTGGCTTTGCTGTTTCGTTCTTCCGCTTCCTTCGCCAGTGCTTTAAAGTGATGAACATTGAGGACCTGTCTGATTTTGCGGAAATAGACGGAGCGGATCAGCCGGTAGATGTTTTCTGTGGCGGTCGGTTCCGGCGTCGTTATGAAAATACCCGAATTTGAAATCATGAAGAAGTCTATCGTGTTGAATGATGTACCCGCTCCCAGATCCAGTAGAATGTAGTCATAGGGAAGTTTTGCGATGTCCCGCCGGATCTTCATTTTTTGCTCGTGAGCCAGATTGGCGATGTCCAGATTGTTCATCGCGCCGCTGATCATGAAGAGATTCGGTGTTGGCGTGGGGATGATTGTTTCGTCCAGGGAGGCGACTTTTTTATTGACGAAATCGGAGAGACTCTTTTCCGGGTCCGGGGCGCCGATGGTCGTATGGAGGTTCGCGGCCCCCAGGTCAAGGTCGATCAGCAGGGTTTGATAACCCTCTCTGGCAAGGAGGATACCGAGGGAACCCGTGACAAAGCTCTTTCCCGTACCGCCTTTTCCCCCTCCGATAGGCCATATCTGTGGCATGGGTTTACCGGTCCTTGAACGGCTATTTAAGCTTTTATTATCACATTTTGAAAATGTATTATCAGTAAAATTGTGTCTGTTGTCAACCGGAAAAATTGGAAGAATCACGGCGAAATTTTCCTTTTAGGTCCGGTCCGTGATGTTCGAAAATCTATCAAAACCGGAGAAGAGATTCCGGGGAGGCTGTCGCGTTTTTAAAAAATATGATTTCGATTTGTTAGTTGATTATATCAACATTTTTTTAAGAACCGACCATAGACTATTCGACCAAATTTTATAGCCAGTTCCTGGATTATTTCTATTTCTTTTATTGAAAATTTTGACTGGGTATCTTTTTTTTCAGATGTAATTGAAAAACCGCTTGAAGCATTATAACCATGCATTCTTTCAGAAGCAGGGAATTTACTTTCAGGCGTATTTTTGTACTCAAGTGAGGTCGTATCAACAAGTTCATCAACGGATGAAATTATAATCGCATACCCTTCTTTCCTTAATCTGGCTATCAACTCACTAAGAAGATTGGAGACTTTCTCATAGGGGCAAATTTTTTCAAAAGTAAACCAAAAAGTAATCCTTTGATATTTTATCATGGGTGACATATCTGAATCAGAAAATATTTCGCCAATGCGCCCAAGGTGTTTTACCTTGCTATCAATATCCCCATAAAAACGTATTCCAAATGCGTCGACTTTGTCGCCATTCACCCCAAACTTTATTTTCAATACTTCCATGGTATCTCCCGTTCCCCCAGTGCATAAACTTTAAGTCGAGAAACCGATTTATCCCGATGCTACAGGTTGAGGTTTGTTTTCTCCGTTTGCCGCTTGGCCCATACAACACCGGCCTATCTCCCTTCTTCTTGTATGGTTGCGTTTTTTGCCTTTGGCTTCGCAGCGGCAATCCGTCCCATAATTTCGCCCCTGTCAAACCGCCACGACCCGCCAATCTTGAATCCCGGCAATTCTCCGGAGACAGCAGGCTTGCAAATGGTCGTCTCCGTCAATCTCAAATATGCTGCCACCTCATGGACCGTGAGGATATTTTCCGTCAATGAAGACTCTGCCCGGTGCTTATGATCTTTGCTCGATGCACTCATCCCTCGCCTTCTTTTGTATGTGAATTGGATTCAATTGTATATTCGGCATTTTCACGAATAACTGTAGTGATATTTCAGAAGAATGAAAAAAGAGGGCAAAGAGGGGAATTATGTATAAACTCACTACGGCAACGAAAGGAATAACATCAAATTATTACTGTTTGTAGTCTCGCATTTTCGTCAAGGTTCCCGCAAGCTCAGCCGTGGCAATCGCGAAATTCCCGGCGCCGGCCGGCTAAGGAGTATTGCTCAGGATGGCTTCCCTGATGGCATCACTCAGTTTCGTCATATTGCCGATCAGGTCGGACTCCCCCAGGGATATGGACTTGTTGGTGAAGACGACCTTCCTCTTTTCGATGCTGATGACCTTGCAGTTTGTGATGATCATCGTTCCTTTGTTTTCAACGCTGCCGGCGATCACGAAGTTTAGTCCCATCCTTGTGCCGATATGGATCACGTTTTCCGTCCGGTCGTTCTGCTGAAGATCGTTGGCAAAAAGGAAAGTCTCCAGATCCTTCCTGTCCAGCATGACAAACGACTGCTTTTTCAGGGAATTGATGATGGTGTTGGTTGCCGTGATGCCGTAAGGGGATGCGTCCATGTTGAGGGGCGTAAAATGAAAAACGGAAAGGTTGACCCGGCTGGAATCTCCGGGAACAGTCTTTGTCACGGGGCTTTCCACCGGTTTAGTTTTCTCGGCGCCCATAGCGGGATCCGCCGGAGACGCCGTTGCCGGCGGCGCCGGCGGGACGACACTCCCCACGGAGAAGCCATGACGGGCAGACACCACATACCCGTTACGGCTGTAGTTGTAATAGGCCCTTGCCTCGTATTTCCCGGGCGGGGGAGAGTCAAAGGTCAGGACGCCCTGAACCACCCCCCGGGGCATGTATTGATAGTCCCCGGCCTCGTCGTCCGGAGAGCCTGCCGCCACGATACAGATCCAATCCCGTGTATTGCCGGGCGCGTTAAAATAATTCACGTTGATCCTTTCGCCGGAAGAATAGATATCCTTGTCGGTCTTGACCTGCGGGGCGGCGCCGGCCATGGCTGTCGGGCAGCAGAAAACCACCATTATCAAAACGATGATTAATTTCATCCTTGGACTGGTTGTCGTCATCCGCTTCCTCCTTCCGGGTGTCGGGTGGACCGGAATCTCCCGTTCGCCAGATATCATTTTATCTATCATAAATCATGAGAAAAAAGAACATCCATCCATAATAACCATCCGCCGGGCAAGGAAATCGGTTTGACAAGTTCCGGAAACGGGTGTGCAGATGAGGCCCCGCCGGTTGTGTTTGGTCGGCTTTGTCGGCGGGTATGTCAAAAAGGAATTGGCAGAAACGGATGGATTAATATAGAGATCATGGGGGCCATCCCGGGGACGATCTCGAGGTTTACGATAAAAGATCGGGAGAAGCGATGAACGGCTGGTGCGGCAGGATCCTGAGGATCGATCTGGCGACGGGAATGAGGCAGAGTGACTGCCCGCCGCCTGCGGTTTACCATGAGAGCCTCGGCGGACGGGGGCTCGCGGGCCTCTACCTTGAGCCGGAGGTCATGCGCCGCTGGGACGATCCCGCCATGCCGCTGCTCCTGTTCACCGGCCCGCTGGTCGATACCGCGTCGCCGACGTCGGGAAGGATGACGATCATGTCCCGTTCGCCGCTCACCGGAACCGTCGGCGACTGCTCCGTGGGGGGCAGTCTCGGGACCCTTCTGAAAAAGGCGGGGTGGGACGGGGTGATCATCACCGGCCGGAGCCCCCGACCCTGCGGGATTGAAATTACAGGCGAAGAAGTCACCCTGACGGACGCAGGCAAGATGGCCGCTTGTCCGACATCCCGGATCTTCGATATGCTCCGCGGCAGGGGTTCCGCCGCGGTAACGGGACCGGCGGCCGAGAGCGGCGTCGCCTTCGCGAATGTGATCGTGGACGGCCATTTCGCGGCAGGACGAAACGGCCTCGGCCTTTCGTTCGCCGCAAAAAACCTCCGGTACGTCACGGCGACGGGGCACGGAAAAACCGCCGTCGCCGATTCCGAAGGGCTGCAGGACGCTGTCGACGACATCCGCCGTCTCATAGCCGCCTCGCCCGCGCTTCTCGGGGAATTCGGAATCGCCGAGTTCGGCACGCCGGCCCTTTACGATCTGACCCATGCCCGGCGGATGATGCCGACGGCCAATTTTCGCGAAACCTTTTTTCCGGCGGCGCCTTTGCTCAACGCCGCCGCCCTCCGGGAGAGGTACCGTCCGAAGAAAACGGGCTGCCGGGGCTGCCCGATCCTCTGCAAAAAGATCGCGCCGGATGGGATGCCCCTCCCGGAGTTCGAAACCCTCTCCCACTTCACCGCCCTGCTGGAAAACGAGGATCTGGATACCGTGGTCGCGGCGAACCGCCTCTGCAACGAGATGGGGATGGACACGATCTCCGCCGCGGCGACGCTCGCCTGCCATGCCGAAATCGAAGGGACCAAACTATGCCCTGCGGAGATCCTTGCCCTCCTCGAAGCGGTTGGCCGGGGGAAGGGGATCGGCGTGGAACTCGGCCGGGGTTCCGCGGCCTATGCCGCCTCCCGCGGACGCACCGAATGCGCCGTGACGGTCAAAGGCCAGGAGCTTCCCGCCTACGACCCGCGCGGGGCGTGCGGCATGGCCCTGGCCTACGCGACCTCGACCCGCGGAGGCTGCCACCTCGGGGCCTACCCCATCGCCCATGAGATCCTGCGCAAGCCCGTGGCGACGGACCGGATGAGTTTCAGCGGCAAGGCCCGGATCATCAAGATCGCCGAGGACCTGAACGCCGCCGTCGATTCGCTGACGGCCTGCAAGTTCGTCTTCTTCGCCGCCTCTCTCGATGAGTATGCAAAGGCCTTCCGGGCCGTGACCGGCATTCCCGCCTCCGCACAGAATCTCCTGAAGGCCGGAGAGAGGATTATCTACCGGGAGAGGATGATGAATGCCAGAAACGGTTTTACCGCCGCGGATGACGACCTGCCGGGGCGCTTCTTCACGATGCCCGGTTCAGGGGGGGGCCACATCCCGGTTCCGCCCGTCGACCGGGAGGCGTTTCTTGCGGCGCGCGCCCGCTACTATGCTATCCGCGGTCTGGACGAGCATGGGATGCCGACGCGGGAGAAGGCGGAGGAGCTGGGGCTTGTATGGAAGAGCTGATCCGGAAATACACGCAGAAGCTGGTCGCTGCCGGGTATGCGGAGGCGCGGGCGCCGCTGATGGGCGCTGTTGACGCCGATCTCATCTGGAACCGGGACGACCCGGCGCGGTCCGTCCTCAAAGAGGTCTTCGCGGGGCTCAACATCCAGTCCCTTCTCTTCTGCCGGCCCGCCGAGCCCTACCGGACCGTCGTAGATTTCCTCGCCGGGGAAGCCGATGGGACAATCTTCCCGGAGGACACGGAGACCCGGACCTTCTTCCACGATCTCCCTGTCGCTCCGGCGTTCGCAACGCGGGAGATCATCGCCGCCCTGAAGGAGCGCAAATGCGTCATCGTTCCGGGGCGGGGGGTCGTCACATTCGGGACGGTGAGCCCGGAGCAGGCCTTCATCGCCTTCTGCTCCGTCTGCTTTGCCGCCTTCGTAAAGTTCTTCGCCGATTTCCTCGCGGAGATCCGGCGGGGGAAGGTGGATCCGATGCGGGCGGAGGCCTTCCGCCGGGCCGCTAAGTACCTCGATCCGCCGATCGCGGCCCTGCCGCCGCTCCGGAAGGGGCCCTTCGGCGATGCGGAGGCGATCCTGGGGGCGATGGAGGAGGCGGGACGGGCGACCGTGGCCTGCCGTCTGGTCGATTCCTATTTCGGGAACATCTCCCTCCTCTCCGGGAAGGTCCTTTACATCAGCCAGACGGAGAGCTCCCTCGACGGGCTCGCAGGCTGCATCGACGCGGTGCCGCTGGACGGCTCCTCCTGCGTGGGAATCACCGCCTCCAGCGAGTTTTCCGCCCACCGCCAGATCATCCTGTACACGGGGAGGCGTACCGTCCTTCACGGCCATCCCCGGTTTTCGGTGATCCTTTCGCTGGACTGCGACCGGCGGGACTGCCCGGAACGGGGCTTCTGCCACCTCCGCTGTCCTGAGAAACGATCCGCAGGCGGAACTCCCATCGTTCCGGGTGAGATCGGGACGGGCCGCTACGGTCTCTGCCGGACCGTGCCCCCCGTTCTCCAGGACCATCCGGGTGTCATCGTTCACGGACATGGGGTTTTCACCACCGGAGGAGAGGATTTCAACGAGGCCTTCGACGCGCTCCTTGCCATCGAAAATGCAAGCAGAAATGAATATTTCAGAAGGGTCGGCTTCTTCTCTTGACAATATATGCCAATTCACTAAGATAAGACAAACGCCGACGACTGCGCGAACGGTGTACCATCGCCCTCCTTCCCGACCGGGGGGAGAAGGAAGCGGGTGAAGCCATCTCCGGCAGAAAAAAGGAGGATTGAAATGCCCACATACGAGTATGAATGCAAAGACTGCAAAAAGAAATTCGCCGTTATTATGAGCATTTCCGAGCATGACAAGACCAAGGCCTCCTGTCCGAAGTGCAAAGGAAAGAAGGTCAAACAGAGCGTCTCCGCCTTTATGAGCAAGACCAGCCGGAAAAGCTGAACGTCATTCCATCTCCCCCGACCATTCCCGTGTCCGCCTTCCGGCGCGGACACCGTTCCTGTTCGTGTATCCTGATGATCTTTCCCGCGGCGCGTGTGAACCCAGCCGTGAATATTCAACGTCCGGTGCGGGATTGATCCGGTCAAGTTCAACCCCTGAACGACCGGGATGGCGACTCGATGAATATGAGGGGGCGTACGATTCCTATTTTAAAAAATCCGTGAATTCCGGCAGGTTCACGGCGGCGCCCCGCCGGGCGGACTCCATGACGGCCAGCGGAAGCGCCAGACTCCAGATGTGTTCGGCCACGTGCGTCTCCGGCTGCCGCTTCCCGCGGATGGCCTCCCGAAACTCCGTCATGGCGTATCCCAGCTCACCCCCGGCGATGGGTTTTCGTGGATCGGGTTTAAAACTTGTCTACGCGAAATGATATGAAAGAAGCGACTGCATGTCAATACGGATACGCGGACGCTACGCTTCAACTTCCGGGGTGTCGGCCGCCGCGAGGGGCGCTGCGATGAGGGACTGGGGAAACAGGAGGATCTCCTAATTGCTGCAGACTTCCCGCAGCGCAAAGGCGTCCGGGAGATCTTTCCTGCCGGCTACTCCCTCAGGGCCCGGGTGGATGCGCAGGTCCTGCGGCGCCGGCCGTCCCTGAGCGGCGGGGTACTTGTCTCCCCTTTTTCTCTCTCCTATCCCCATTGTCCAATCTATTGGACAACTGTCCAATTTATCCGACGCGTTTCATGCCTTTTCCCTTTCCAGTCTCCCGAATCAACATGGGGACAAGCATCTCAAATAGCTGTTCATTCAGGAGTAATGACGATATCCGTCCCTGCCGGACATTCTTGGCCTGTTTGTTGCTCTATGAAGAAGACGATATCCATACGGAAAGATGAACCGGTGGAATGTTGTAGGAAAATGGGTGACGAGCACCGGATCGCAGGACGTTCCTCCGCCTGCCGACGGCACGCCGAATCGCAGAAGCGGCGGTGGGGCGAGGCGGGTGCGCAGGGCGGGGTGGAAAAAAAGTGACGGCAAGGAGGTCGCAAGTTATGGAAGTCATGGAAACAGCAGCCCGCGAGGGCAAGTATTTAACCTTCTCCCTGGCCGGGGAAGGGTACGGCATCGGTATCCGGAAGGTGAAGGAGATCATCGGGGTGATGGCGATTACCCGCATTCCGCAGGCGCCCCCGTGCATGAAGGGGGTGATCAACCTCCGGGGGAAGGTGATTCCCGTGGTGGATCTCAGGTTGAGGTTCGGCATGGCGGAGGGGGAATATGCGGAAAAAACCTGCATCATCGTGGTGGAGGTCGCCCGCGATGGTTCCAAGCTGCCGATCGGAATTATTGTGGATTCCGTTTCCGAGGTGCTCAACATCCGGGGGGGAGATATTGAGGACACGCCCGATTTCGGCAGCCGCCTCGATACGCACTATATCCTGGGGTTGGCCAAATTGGGTTCCGGCGTGAAGATCCTGCTGGACATCGACCGGGTGCTTTGCTCCGTGGACTTTGCGGAGCAAAACCTTGCGGAAAATTGAAAATTACGTACAGACGAGGAGGAGATTTGCATCATGAAGAGCATGAAACTGAGCGTGAAACTGATTGCGGGGTTTTTGTCGGTCGCTGTCATTGCGGCCGTGATTGGTGTTGTGGGAATCTTTTACATCAACAAAATCACGGTAGCCGACGGACATCTCTACGAACTCAATACCGTGCCCATTGCGAAGATGGGTTCCATTGCTGCCAATTTCCAGCAGGTGAGGGTTCTCTACCGGGACTTCATTGCCCAGAAGGACGAGGGAAAGCGCAAGGGGTACATGGACAAGGTTCAGGAACTGCGCGCGATCAACAACGAAAGCCTCAAGGTCCTGGATGCGACGATGGTTGCGGAAGATGATAAGAAAATGATGGGCGAGATGAAAAATGCCCTGGCCGCCTACCGGCAGGCCATGGACAAGGTCAACAGCGCCGTCTCCGCCGGCAAGCCCGATGAGGCGAATCGGATCATGGCGGAGGAAGGTACCGTGGCGGCGAGACAGTTGGATGACAGCATCAACAAGATGGTCGCCATGAACGTCAAGGATGCCGGAAGTGCTGCGCAGAACAACCAGTCGATGGCCAAGACCGCGATCACCATCAGCGTCATCCTGACGATCGCCGGCGTTCTGCTTGCCGCGGGTCTCGGCATTTTCCTGACCCTGCTGATCACCCGTCCCGTCAACCAGATCGTTGCGGGGATGACGGAAGGATCGGACCAGGTGGCCGCCGCGTCCTCGCAGGTCTCCGCGTCAAGCCAGCATCTGGCGGAGGGGGCCTCGGAGCAGGCCTCGTCGCTGGAGGAGACCTCCGCCTCCCTCGAGGAGTTGTCATCCATGGCGAAGCAGAATGCGGACAATGCCGGTCAGGCCAAGTCGATGATGAATGAGGCGAAAACGGTCGTGGACAAAGCGAACCGGCAGATGACCGAGTTGATCGAGGCCATTGGTGAGATTACGCGCTCCAGTGAGGAGACGGGGAAGATCATCAAAACGATCGACGAGATTGCCTTCCAGACGAATCTTCTGGCGCTCAACGCCGCCGTGGAGGCCGCCCGGGCCGGAGAGGCGGGAGCGGGATTTGCCGTCGTGGCGGACGAGGTGCGCAACCTGGCCATGCGTTCGGCGGCAGCGGCCAAGAACACGAGTGATCTGATCGAGAAGACGATCAAGGCGGTGCGCAACGGGAACCAGTTGACCGCGGCGACGCAGGAGGCCTTCAAGGCGAATGCGGAGATTTCGGGGAAGGTGAACCAACTGGTGGATGAGATCGCCACGGCCTCCGATGAGCAGGCCCACGGCGTCGATCAGATCAACACGGCCGTTGCGGAGATGGACAAGGTGACGCAGCAGACGGCGGCCAATGCGGAGGAGTCGGCGAGCGCTTCGGAGGAACTCAACGCCCAGGCGATGCAGATGCGAGGATTCGTTGAAGAGCTCATGGTGGTCGTGGGCGGGAGTGGGGCCACTTTATCCGCCCGGCAGAGCACGCGTTCCACGGCCCCGGCAGACAGGAGCCGTCCCCGGGGCGTTGCGCGGAAAAGAGAGACGATGGTCAAGGCGCTTCCGGGTGTAGGAAAGAAGAAACGGCCGGAAGATGTCATCCCTCTCGACAAGGATGAGGAGAGTTTCAAAGATTTCTGAGAAAGCCTGACCCTTTTGGCGGGGACAAGGATTCTCCCGGAAAGGCCGATCAAGGGTAAAAAACGGGATGGGGATGCCGGTTTCGTGCATCCCCATCCCGTTTCTGTGAACATGACCGGGCGTATGTTTCCCGTGTCCGCCTTCCGGCGCGGACACCGTTCCTGTTCGTGAATCCTGAGGATATTTTCCGCGGTGCATGTGAACCAAACCGTGAATATTCAGCGTCCGGTGCGTGATTGATCCGGTCAAGTTCAACTCCTGAACAACCGGGATTGCGACTCGATGAACGTGAGGGCGCTTCCGGAGCCCCCTTCCCATTTGCGGCTTGTAATGGGCGATGGTTTGGTTTATATAATAAACGTGCGTGGCGGCTGCCTGCTTTTGAAAGTTGAACAGACTGAAAATAAAGGAATTTACGCAATGACACCCCCAACCCCCAGCCGGACCCGGCGTTCGTACGACACCTTCCATATGGGCCGTTCCGGCATGGACCTCTACAGCAACGATGTCGGGGCCGACTTTGTCCATATCAAGAGTTTTGCCGCCTACGTGGGCGGCTCCCCCACCAACATGAGCGTCGGGTGCCGCCGGCTGGGGTTGAAATCGGCGCTCTTGACCGCCTTCGGCGAGGACCCCGTCGGCGACTTCGTCGTCCATTTTCTGACCGAGGAAGGGGTGGATGTCCGTTTCAGCCCCCGGAAACCGGGCCGAAAGACCAGCGCCGTGATTCTGGGCATCGAGCCGCCTGACAGATTTCCGTTGGTTTTCTACCGGGACAACTGCGCCGATATCGCCCTTACGATCGATGACGTGCTTGCCGCTCCGATCGCGCAGAGCCGCGTGTTCCAGTTTGCCGGCACGAATCTGAGCCGGGAGCCGAGCCGGAGCGCCACCCTGTATGCGGCGGAGGTCGCCCGAAAGGCCGGCACGGCCGTCGTCCTCGATCTGGACTTCCGGCCGGACCAGTGGCACGATCCCCGCGCCTTTGGCACGACGGTGCGCTCCGCGCTCCCGTGCGCGGACATCGTGATGGGTACCCAGGATGAGATCAACGCCGCCATGCTGACCGATCCCCGGTCCGTCCGGTTGACCCACTCCCAGGTGAGCGACGCCCGGGTGAGCGGAAATACGGCGAAGCATGTCTCCGGTCTCCTGGAGCGGGGGCCCGGGGTTGTCGTCGAGAAGCGCGGGGAGGCGGGCTGCCGGGTCCACCGGCGGGGCGAAAAGGCGGAGGATGTGCCCGGCTTCCCGGTGACGGTCCAGAATATCCTCGGCGCCGGCGACGCCTTCGGGGCGGGATTCCTCTACGGGTACGTCAAGGGTTGGGACCTCCGGAAGGCCGCCAGGCTGGGAAACGCCTGCGGTGCGATGGTGGTGACCCGCCACGGCTGCTCCATCTCCATGCCCTTCCTGGATGAGGTGATGGCCTTTGCAGACGAGCGGGGCGGATTGTGACACGGGGACAGCTGCCCCCGGAGATGATCCAAGGATGAAGGCGGCATGAACAACCCAATCTTGCAGCGTTTCGATCTGGGCGGAAGAACGGTTGTCATTACCGGCGGCGGGGGCGAGCTGTGCGGCGCGATGGCGGACGCGCTGGGGGCCATGGGGGTGAAGGTGGCCGTTCTGGACATCAGCCTGGAGAAGGCCGAGACTCGGGCGCAGGCCGTCATCCGGTCCGGGGGGAGCGCCCTCGCCTTTGCGTGCGATGTGCTGGACCCGGTTCAGCTCCGGGAGTGCTGTGAGGCGATTTCCGCCGTCTGGGGGACGCCCGATTTGCTGATCAACGGCGCCGGCGGAAACGACCCCCGGGGCAGCACCTCCGTCGAATTCGAGGAACCTGCCGGGGCGGGCGCGACGGCCCAGTCGTTCTTCGACCTGGACCCCGCCGGTTTCCGCCATGTGTTCGACCTCAACTTCATGGGGACGTTTCTTGCGACCCAGGTTTTTTCCCGCGGGATGGTCGCCAAGGGCAGGGGGTCCATCGTCAACATTTCTTCGATGAGCGCCTTCATGCCGCTCACCAAGGTGGCCGCCTATTCGGCCGCCAAGGCGGCGGTGAGCAACTTCACGCGGTGGCTGGCGGTCCATTTTTCCCATGCGGGCGTCCGCGTGAACGCGCTGGCGCCGGGTTTCTTCATGACCGAACAATTGCGGTTTCTCCATATCGATCCCAAAACAGGCGAGCTTCTGCCCCGCGCCCGTCAGGTGATTGCCCACACGCCCATGGGCCGTTACGGCGTGCCGGACGATCTGATCGGCGCCCTCGTCTATCTGCTGTCCGATGCCGCCGGCTTCGTGACCGGCGTGGTGGTGCCGGTGGACGGGGGGTTTTCTTCTTACTCGATTTAGCAAAAAGAGGTCAGCGATATGTCCAATGTGATCCTGAAAAACCTGGTGAAACGGTTCGGTTCGGTGACGGCGGTCGATAATCTGACGATCGAGATCCGGGACCGGGAGTTCGCGGTGCTGGTCGGTCCCTCCGGATGCGGCAAGACCACTGCGCTGAGGATGATCGCGGGTCTTGAGACGATCACTTCCGGCGAAATCTTCATCGGCGATAAACTCGTCAACGACATGGATCCCAAAGACCGTGACATCGCCATGGTCTTTCAGAACTACGCCCTCTACCCGCACATGAACGTCCGGGACAACATGGGCTTCGGGCTCAAGATCCGGAAGTTCCCCAAAGAAGAAATCGAGTCCCGGGTGCAGGAGGCGGCCGACATCCTCGGCATCCAGGAACTGCTGCATAGGAAACCCAAAGAGCTCTCCGGAGGGCAGCGGCAGCGCGTGGCAGTGGGAAGGGCTATCGTCCGCAAGCCCAAGGTGTTCCTGTTCGACGAGCCACTCTCCAACCTCGACGCCAAGCTGCGGGTGGCGATGCGGGCGGAGATCAGCAAGCTCCACCGGCGTCTGGGGGCCACCATCATCTACGTCACCCACGATCAGGTGGAGGCCATGACCATGGCCGACCGGATCTTCATCATG
>JAPLJY010000123.1 GCA_026388345.1 Deltaproteobacteria bacterium | reverse complement strand
GGAGGGTCTCTCATAGCGGCTCCCCTGAGACCAGATCCCTTTCCCATGGGCCTTGGCCTCCTGTTCCGCCTGGATGAAGGGGGTGCGATAGGGTTTTTTCAGATACTCCACATAGGCCTCGGCCATGCCGGCGGCGATCATCTCCTGGTTCACATTCCGCTCCGCTACCGGAGGATGGCGACCATCCTCCGGTAGCGGTCGATATCGAGGATCTCCACCCTGACGGATCTCTGGCTGATCATGGAAGCAAGATAATCCCGGGAGGCATTACCGAACGGCTCTCCCAGTTTATTCCCCTTTTGGGTCTCCGGTGCATCGATGCCATAGAGGCGGACCTTCAGCTTCGTTCCTTCCGGGGTGATGTCCTGCACGGTATCGCCGTCTGAGATCCTGGTAATCGTAGCGGTGACGATTCGGATGGGCGCGGCGTGAACGGCGACCGCGCCGAGGACAACCAGGGCC
Organism: Deltaproteobacteria bacterium; assembly: GCA_026388345.1. Next base: position 31,983 of record JAPLJY010000123.1, on the reverse strand, counting down.
GCGATGATCAATAGGTACGGTTTGCGAACTTTAATCATCTTAATAGCCTTTCCAGATAGACCATGCGTTTCTTGTAGATGAGGATCTCCTTTCTATATTTATCGCGCTCCGCGATCATTTTCTTAAGCTCCGGCAGATCCTTTTCTGAGACATGCTGGTTGATAATCTCCTTTCCCTCCCTCCGGACGAGGTAATGGTAAACGTACTCGTTTCCCCGGACCTGCTTCCGGCGGACATTGAGGGCCCCCTTGGGGAGATTTCCCACCTTGGCAAGCAGGGCATGGAGGACCTCCCGGCTCCGCCGGTACTCCTCTTCCAGAATGCCGTGGATGACGGGGTCTTTTTTCGCTACATTCATAGGAAATAGCTAACAAATGTAGCGTAAAAATGTCAAACCTTATTTCTCCCGAATCGAGAGACCCGATGCACAGAGGCAAAATCATGGTACAATCTGATGATAGCCAGTATATCGCCTCCTGTATTTTTACTGAATTTTCATTTGCAAAAAGGACTCTTTTGTGGTCTTATTTGTGAAAATTTTTCCGGGAAGGTGGCATGCCTCGAAAAGCGAAAACTGCATTTTCAAGCGATCTTCCATCCTGGGTTGATTCTCGACAGGAACAGGGTCTCTATTTTTTTACCCGTGAAGAGGCTATCCAGTCCCTGCAATTCACTGAAGAAGCCTTTAAGAAGGCCGCTGCAAGACTGGCGAAGAAGAACCGGATCTTGCGCATCCGAAGCGGCTTTTTTGTCATCATCCCCCTTGAATACCGTTTCTCCGGGATATTGCCGGCGGAGTGGTTTATCGCTGATCTGATGGCCTACCTGGAGCAACCCTATTACGTGGGGCTGCTCAGCGCCGCTTCTCTTCATGGCGCCGCACACCAACAGCCGCAGCAGTTTCAGGTGGTCACCACCGCCCCCCAACGCGAAGTCCGCAAGAAAGGCCTGGCGATTCGCTTTTTTTTCAAGACCAACTTCAAGGCCACGCCGGTCACTCAGATCAAGGTTCAGACGGGGCATATTCTTGTTTCTTCGCCAGAGGCCACGTCCCTCGATCTCATCCGTTATGCCCGATCCATTGGCGGGCTGGATCGCGTGATGACGGTCCTTCAAGAACTTGGCGAGTCCATGGATGCGGCGAAGTTAAACGACGCCATAAAGGCTGATGGATCTCTGGTCTGCGGGCAAAGACTTGGGTGGTTGATGGAAAAATCCGGGTATGCCGCACTGGTAAAAGAACTGGCTGGCTTTATTGCCGATAAGAATCCGCCCTTCACGAGGTTGGACCCTTCATTGCCGGCTGTCGACTCTGAAAAGGAGACCCGCTGGCGGCTCTTGATCAATACGGATGTGGAAGGTGATCTGTGATTCCCAAAGCGGATATCGTTGCCTGGCGTCGTTTTGCACCCTGGATTAACGATGCCCAGGTAGAACAGGACCTGATCATCAGCAGGGCGCTTGTCGCCATCTTTCAGAGCCCCTTGCTGGCGGAGCGCTTGGCCTTTCGGGGCGGAACGGCGCTGCACAAGCTCTATTTCGACGTTCCGCGGCGCTATTCGGAAGACATCGACCTGGTGCAAATTGTTCCAGCGCCCATCGGTCAGGTCATTGATACACTCCAGGAGCTCTTGAATGGTTTTCTGGGGGCGCCGCGCCGCAAGCAAACGGAGCAATCAGCCATACTGACCTACCGGATGGAATCGGAAGGACCTCCGGTCGTGCAAATGCGACTGAAGGTTGAGATCAACACGCGGGAGCATTTTGCAGTGGAAGGCTATCAAAAGCATCCGTTTGCCGTGCAGTCCCGGTGGTTCAAAGGTGAATGTGAGATCACGACCTATACGCTGGAGGAAATGCTCGCGACCAAGCTCCGGGCCTTGTATCAAAGAAGAAAAGGCCGCGATCTTTTCGATTTGTGGCTGGGCGCCTCAGAGATGAAAGCCGATGCCGGCAGAATCATCCAAGCCTTCAAACAGTACATGGAAAACGAAGGCCAACCCGTCGAGACCATGCAATACGAAAAGAATTTGCAGGAGAAACTAAGACATCGGGGGTTCCTCAGCGATCTGAATCCCTTGCTGCCGGCTGATGCAACATACGATGTCCAGGAGGCGTACCATTTTGTGAGGACAAAAATTATCAATAAAATTGATTGATGAATGTGCTTGAGTAGGTGGAAGCCTTGAACAGTATACAACTGCAGGATTTATTGCAGTATGTCATGGATGAAGGACGTATATGTCCAGAGCCGGGCAAATGGCATGAACTGTGGCAGCTATTACCGGACAGGCATCGTGTTGGCTCTGGTTGGAACCCTCCCTTGCCACTCATCCTTGCGGCATGGGACCATACCACTGGTCTTGAAAAAATGTTAAGGCTTAAACAACACATCGAATACGCGGCAGAAAAAGGCGTTCTCGACCAAGTCGATCAGTTTCTTAGGAGCTTGCCACCTGAAGAATGGCACACTTCGAGGAGATGAAAGGATCGTTACCATATTTACTAAGCATTTTGTATGGTTTAAAAAATTATGGAAATAAATAATCAAAAAACTAACCAAATTCCATTTCCTCAGGAACCTCTATGGCAAGAAACGCTCCGCCTGATCGAGGAAGTGGATAATGCCGAAATATTGACCAACGCCAAGGCCATCGGAAACCTGCTACACTTTAACTCAAAAGAATCTCGGGCACGTTATAGTCAAGCCATCTCCACTCGGTTTAGGCGTCTCGATCGCCATGAACTGCAAGATCTTTTCGACTTAGCGAGGGTTGGCATTTCCGTTGAGTCACTTGAAAAAGTGTGGCGGGTTCTTTTCTGTAGAATCGAGCTCCTGTTTGCTAAAATATATCTCGACCTTGTCTGGCCCCGTGACCCTGGCTCTTCTCTGCGAAGAGACGAGATAAAGAGCTATATAGAAACGGGATTTACTCAACAGAGTAAGACGCTCTATGAACGTCTCATGAATTGTTTCAAGCAGTCCGGCTATCTTCTGCCACAGGGTAAACAGGATCTCATCATCGTCGGATTTGCCAATCTCGAAGAAGCCCTGGTTATTGCCACTCACCTTCTTTTGGCAAGAGAGCCGCGCACCATTAAAATTTCGGAAATCGAAGCTAATCCCTACTGGAAGTTTTTAGGGTATAAGAAATTCGATCATGTGCGGGTCGCATTCCGCAACGCAGAGGCCAAGGGAATGATCATGCGTTATGCGGTAGTTGATCATCTGGAACAGATCACAACGCGATATACTTGGCCGGAATTGCTGGCCAACCTTAAGGGGAAACCATGAACGTAGAGGATTTGACGCGACTGATTGAGCAGATGAAAATCGGCACAGTCCCGTCGCGGCTGGTTTTTATCTGGGCAGGTTCGTTCGCTTCCATCGACAAGATTTTAGAAGGCATTGAAGTGCATCGTCGAGATCTGGCCGATTGCGGCGATCGTGGGGATGGTAACAAAGAACCGCAAAAATGTCTGGAAACCGAACTTAAAAGCATCTGTAAGCATTTTGAGGAAACCAGGAATGAGCCGGCTGTTCTGGTGGTGAACAACGCCATCCTGCTGATGCGTTACGGTTGCGATCTCAGCTCGGTCTTTCAGTATGGCATTAGTCCGAGAGCCGCTGTGATATTGATTATGCCGAAGGAATCCCATCGGCATCTGCCGCCGAAAACGGAAGGGTGGGTCAAGAGAAACACAAAAGAGCTGATGACGAGAATGGCCAAGCAATTAGGCGCGCCGAATTGCATTATCGATGTCTGAGGAGTGAATGATGATGACGCGAAAACCTCTGGAACAGATTATCGAATGTGTCCCTGCTTTAAAAAAGGGAAAAGATGTCGGATATTTACAGGATACGATTCATCTGGAAGAATCTATTGAGCCGGAAAACCGTGTAGAGACGGTCCGTCTCTACTACTTTGCCAAGACGCTCAAGAACGCCTTTGAAGAAATACTGCTGACCTTTGCGGCCCGGGAAGGCAAGGGCTTCTGGCTAACCGCAGAATATGGCGTTGGCAAATCCCATTTCCTCGCGACATTGGCCTGCCTGCTGAGCGAAAACTCGGAGAAGGTGTGGGAGGCGGTTCACGATCCGGACATCCGGAATCATCAATTCAAATTTCAGAAGAGGAAGCTTTTCCCGATTGTGACGGGTTTGAGAGGCAAGACCGCCATCAATCCCGGAAGGCCGATCACCTTACTGGATCAGATCGAAAAAGAAATTGACAAGACCATCTCTCAGCTTGGCCTGCAGGATAAGATCAACATCACGCCGATTGCGGAAACGTTGAAACTGTTTGACGGTTTTAACCCGACCATGCAGGGCACCATCCAGAGTTACATCCAACAGAAAAGCGGCGTTAAGGCTTCGGAATTGAGGAAAAATCAGCCGGAGCGATTTGCCGATCTCATCCGGACGTTCTTCAAGGAACAAAATATACCCTTTCAACCGGCTGTCAGCATCATTGAACGCCTCCAATCCCTCTACAAACAGATTGTCGATTCAAATACGGGATTCAACGGCTTGCTCTTCATCATCGATGAATATGAATCGTGGCTGACTCAGCGGGACATCAAAACGCCGGAGGGCATTTTCGACTCCAATGTATTGCAGGCGTTGACGGAAATCCTGCCCAAGCAGTACGGCTTTGAGATCTTCACAGTGGTGGCCTCCCAGACCGATATGCCCGCCCAGCTTCACGGGCGCTTTAAGAATCTTCCCCTGCTGGCCGGCTCCGGTGCGGAAAGGGATTATCATGTCATCTGCGCCCATCGCGTACGGCGGTACAAACATGGGACCGAAGCTGAGGCCAAACTCTACTATCATAACTTCTATGATGAATTCAGTTCCTATAAGGCGGACACGGAGGAAACCTTCCTGGAGACCTTTCCCTTTCATCCCCTGTCCTATGAAACAGTCCGCAGATTTACCAGCAGTGTGCAGGATATGCCTGCCGTTCGTTTGGGACTCAACATCTTCTATGACGTTATGAAGTCTCCCAAAGCCCTTCAGATGGACAAGCCAATTACCATCGACAAAGTTCACAATTACAGCATCAATTTTCAGAATGCCCTTGCCAGCCACAGGTTCTCCGATTCCCGGGCGCGCTTCCTTGAAGCGAAAGGTCAACTGCCCCGCATCGTTGAAGACGATGACGACCGTGCCGTTGCCGAAGCGATCTTGACCATCCTGTACCTGCAATATGCCATTTCCGGTGAGCAGACCATTGCCATGTCCGCAGGCGAACTCGCAGAGGCTACCCTGACCGCGACCGACGCCGCCATCTCCGGTGAACAGCGAATGATTGTCCTGTTGGACGAGATGGCAGGGAAGATCCCCCAACTGGAATATGACGCCCGCCAGCCGAGCAAAGGCGCTCGATTCTATCCGCACCAACCGGGGTTGACGTCGCAACAGATTCTCGACCAGTTCAAGGCAGAGTATGCCAAGCGGCCTATGGAAATCACGGATTGCTGGACGAAGCTTCTCTTTGCCCCGTTGACCGAGACCAAAGGCCAAAAGGCGTTGTTTGCTGGATATGCCATGGACAAACCATGGAAGGACGACGTCGTGGTCAATCAAGTGACCTATGACGGAGAGATTATGGTGACGCCCTATTGGAAGGCGGACCTGGGCCAGCCCTTGCAGGATGCATATAACCATTTTCGTCTGGTTTATCTGCTCAACCCCAGCACCCAGGCGGCCTCGCAGATTCAAGATCCCCGTATCATCGTCATTGAGGCGGCGCCGCTGAGTGATACCCTGAAGGATCACTGCTGTACCTACCTGGCAGCCCAAGAGATGATCAAGGAGTATGATCCAAAGAAACAAAAGGGGCCTGAGGCCGCTGCTCACCGCAACTATGCGGAAACCGAATACGACGATGCCCTGGCGACGATCATCCGCTACCTGATAGAACCCTTTCAAAAGGGTAAATGCCTCACCCGTGACGATTTGGGAATCGACGTCATCGCCGCCTTGAGCAAGACAACGCCCGATCAGCGCCATCAGGCCCTCCTGCGGCCAACGATCGAAAACGCCTATAACCAGTTCGGCAAACTGTTCGAGGTGTATAAAATCGATAAACCCATCGTGCCTGCCGATGCAAAGAATCTCTTTGTGGGATTGATCCAGGGGGACGCCACCAAGGCCGTCCGCAGCACCCTGGAACAGAAGGCCGTTGGGCTGAAGCTCGCTGCTGCGGATGATCCTCGAAGGCTGAATCCCCAGCATAGCGACCTTTTTAAAATGATCGACGATCGTCTGGCCAAAGCGCCGGCGTTATTGCTGTGGCCGCTGATCAAAGAGTTCTCCGGTTGCCCATACGGGATTCCGCCCTATCTCCTGACGGCGATGTTGCTGATCTACGTCCGTCATCGCGGTGTGCCGTCGCCGGTGGAGATCGAATTAAAACCGGATCACAAGCTCACCGACCAGAGCGGGAAGCATCTGACCAAGAACCTGATTACCCGGACCAATGTCGTCGAACTCGCCTGGCAATCCAACATGGAAAACCATTTCAACACCATGGCTACGGTATCGGGTCCCAGTTGGAACAGCATCCAGCCGTTTGCCAAATCAATCTGGGTAGATGCCAAACCCGCAACCCATCCGCAAGAGATTGATGACCAGATCAGCGGCTTTCTGGCGCATTTGAAGGGCCTAAGCCCGCTCATGAAGCTGGCGAAGGACAACATGCAAACCATGGCTAATGGGTTGGGCGACGGCATTTCCGTTGAGGACGATCAATCACTGGCGCGAGTCATCGATCTGTATGCAGCAGAGGAGTTGGAAGACTTCGAAATACGAAGGAAGTCCATTGCCGCCGATCCCCCCGGTTTTAAGACTGTCATCGACCGGGTTGGCGCCCTGCGGCAACTATCGGAAAAGTCCACCCAGGTCCTTCAGATGTTCAATGAGCTTAAGCAGAGCGATACAGGGGGCAATGAGGAGCTCTCAGCCCAGAAAAGCCTGCTCCTTGCCCGTTACAAATTGTCCTCCATGATCGGAAGTCCCAGCCTGGTCGCATCGCTATTGAACGAGACTGAGAAGTTTTTCCAGAAGCTGCAAAATGCTCAAGAGGTGCACGCCAAAAGGATGCTGGACATCCTGAAGAAGATCAAAGAGACGCTGGTGCAGGCCGCGGACTTGCTCAAGGGCCTGGGTCTTCTCAACCAGCTTGCCACGCTGGGGCCAACCCAGGGCCATGATCTGGCCGACACCTTGGAGCAGCTTACGAATCAGGTGGATAAAGAACTGACCGGCGGCTCGAAGCTTCACCGCGGATTATCCTATAAGCCCCCCGAGGAAGAGGCCAAGGAGATCCAGAAAAGAATCCGGCAGACCTTTGAGAACCGGTCCAGCATCCTGCGCAGTCAACTGGAAAAGGTCATCCAGGGTAAGAAGCAGGACCAGCTCAAGACCCTTATCGATTTGATCCAGATCAGCAAGTTGCAGGAATTTGCCGCATCGCTCACGCCGGCGATCATTGAGACGATCAGAAAGATTTTAGAGGAGGCCCACACGCAAGTGGAACGCACCCGGGCTCTGCAAGCGATCGCGGATAAGTTCCCCACCGTCGGTGAAGAAGACATCGATCAGTTTCTGACTGAATTGCGTCAGCTTCTCCAGAAGGAATTCAAGGAAAAGGCGAAACAAGGAAAGAAAATCCTTCTCAGCCTGAAATAGGGGTAAAGATGCCAAGCAAGAACATTTTGGAGCAATTCATCAAAGAACAGGCGCATCCCTACGACACCGAGAAGGATGCCTATGAAAAGCCGCCCTATGACAAGCCCGTAGAGGCGGGAAAGAATACGCCAATCTATAACGCCCATTCCTATCACACCAAGGTTCCTTATCAGGGGATCATCCCGTTCATCGAGCATTATACCGAGCCTGACGATCTAATCCTGGATCCCTTTTGCGGGTCGGGGATGACAGGCGTCGCCTCTCTTCTCTGTCCTTCGGGGCCGAGAAAGGTGATCTTGAACGACCTTTCCCCGGCTGCCGTCCACATCGCCCGGAATTATTGCACCCCTTGTGACGTAGAGCAATTGAAGAAGGAGTTCGAGCGCATCAAGGCGGCGGTGAAGGAGGAATTCGACTGGCTGTACGGAACCGAACATGTGGATCCGGAAACGGGTGAGACCATTCCGGCGACGATCCAGTACATGATCTGGAGCGACGTCTATGCCTGTCGGCCGAAGAAGCGCGACACCCATAAGCATCCCATTAGCCCCGACGGTTGCGGCGGTGAAATCGTTTTCTGGGATGTGGCCGTGGACCATGAATCCGGACAGGTCCGGGAGAGTTTTATCTGTCCCCACTGCGGCGAGACATGGAGGAAGATGGAACTGAATCTGCTTCGTTCCGTGCCGGTGAGGACCAATTATACCTATACAGTTCCCACCAAAGGGAAAATGACATCCAAGAAACCAAAGGAGCGGCGGGCAGAGCGGCCGGTCAGCCTGTTTGAACTCCAGCGCCTGGAGGAAATCGAGGATCGGGACATTCCTTACTGGTATCCGACGACGCTAATGGCAAAGAACTCGGAGATGTACATTCGCTGCGCCTTGCATTTGCGGAATATTGAGCGGGCCTCTGACTTTTACACGAAACGGAATCTGTGGGCGCTGGCGAGGCTGTGGGAAGAATCGTTAAACTCGAAATTTTCAAGCCAATTAACATTTGTATTGACCTCCGTTCTCTTAAGGTCAGCCAAAATAACACGATACAATTTTGGTAGAAGAGGAAATGGAATAATCACCGGCACTCTTTACGTGAGCTCATTCCCTGTTGAGAATAATATTCTATGGATCTGTGAGAAGAAATTCATCGATTGCCTTCCTGCATTGAAAATCGGGCAGAAAGACTCTTGCTGCACATCGTCATATCATGCAGGTCAATTAACGGGATTGCCGGATAGCGCTGTTGACTATATCTTTACCGATCCCCCATTCGGTTCCAATATCTTTTATAGCGACTGCTCATTCCTCTGGGAGTCATGGTTGGACAAATTCACCGACGATGCCAGGGAAGCGGTCTGGAACAAGAGCCGCAAACCTGAGGAAGGGGGCAAGACGCTTGACGGCTACAAGTCCCTGATGGCGGAGTCCTTCCAGGAGATGTTCCGGGTTCTCAAGCCCAACCGCTGGGCAACGGTGGTCTTCTCCAATTCCGATGACCGCGTCTGGGAATCCATCCAGGACGCGGCCTACCAGACCGGTTTCGTGATCTACGGCGGCAAGGAATTCGACAAGGTGCAGAGGAGTTTCAAAGGTCTAAAAGGCGAAAAAGGGAAAGAGAAGGTCATCTCCAAGGACGTCCTGCTGAACCTTCACAAACCGAAAACGCCGCTGGTCCGCAGCCGGGAACTGGCGCGGATCGCCGATGTGGAAGGGTTCATCCTCCAGCAGATCAAGGAATACTTGCAGTATCTCCCGCCTGATGCGCAGCCGAGTGAGCGCACGATTGAAGCCATCACCCGGGCAGTGCAGCGCCGGGTTCTTGAACAGGGCTGCTCCATGCAGGGGTTCAGTGCGGGATTCATCTCCGATGTCCTCCACAAGGCGCGTCGGAAGTTTGCTCTCATGGATGTAGAAGGCATCTGGTATCCCGCCAATGGTTACCTCAGCACCCTTCTCGTTCGCAACGAGACGTCGGCCGTCCTCTGGCTGACGGGCCTCCTGAGCAAAAAGGCATTGCGGCTGGATGAAATCGATCCGCTATGGAAGCAGGAGCGCCTACGGGGCGGTTACAAGGGGCTCCGGGGCCTCCAAGATCTCCTGGAGGATTTCTTCATCAAGAATCCGGATGGGTCCTATCGCGTTCCCGACGATCACGAACGGCATGCCCTCAAAGGCCAGGATGAGGAACGACTCCTGCGGGAATGTGAGCGCTTTGCGGATGGCAAACTGGACCGGGAGCCGTCGGTCGAGGAATTATTCAACTGGATCAAAACGCTTTCCGAGAGGAAGCACTGGCCACGGATACTGAACCTGGAGCCGCATTTGGGGCGGTACGGGGACTGGAAGCAACTTCCGGAAGGCAAGGCAACGCAGGATCGGATACGGCTAGCACGGGCGATGGGGCGTCAAAAGGAGGAAACAAAATCCGTGACGCCAGGACAACAACAGACACTTTTTTAAAGGGCCATGAGAAAGAAACAATCATTTCTTGATGTGTTGGATCATCGTCTGGCCGCCATGCCGGAAGCGACGAGGCTCGCCATTGCCCTTGATCCCCGGCGGATGATCGAGGCTGAATCCCCTTACCGGGATCGGGAAGGAAGAGACTGGCAGGTTCTTTACTACGACCGAAACGATTTCGACCTGCACGCATCTCTTCCCAAAATCCGGAAGTCGGATCAGCGCCTGCTGATCATCGTTCAAGGATCGGAAACGTCCTCCATGACATGGACCGTTGACCTCTCCTACATCCCGGACCTGGTCGAGGAGGCGACGGGCATCATCGATTGCAGCCCTGAAGGCGCTATCGCCGGCCTGATCACCGAAACGCTTCCCGACAGCCTTTTTGAGGAGCCGCTTCTTTCACTTTGGTCCCATCAGATCGATGATTTTATCCAGAATCAAAAGAAATTCCGAAAAAGCACGGGCGTTGGCAAAGCGATGAACCGCTTCGACGCCATGGCGGTAGTACTGGCCACGAGCAATACCGAACTCGGCCTCGACGTCTTGGCCAATCTGCCTACCGATCCGATTGACAGGATCATCGACTATCTTCACCTAGCGGTCGAAACGGAGATAACCGATGTCGAATCAACGGTTCTGACGGAACTGATCCGGGGCAGCTCGCCGGGTAAAATCATCCAGGCATGGACGGGTGTTGAAAAAACGGATCTGCTGAAATTCGTCTATCTGGGAATGGCCGCCGACCGCTTTGCCCTCCCCAAGGGAACGGAGGTGCTCCGCAATCTGGGATTTCTGGCCTTCAATCCCGAGGCGATGGGAGAAACCCCTGACGTCGTCTGGAAGCGGCTGCGGCAGGACCAGCAATTCCTGCTGGCAATGACGAACTGTGTGGAAGAAGCTCCTGCCTTGATAAAAGAGGTCGAAAAGCTGGTGACGCTCTTTTCGTTTGGGTCTTTCGAAGATGGCCTCCAATCCTTTGCCGCAGAATCGGCTCCTACCGTGGCCATCGGTTTGGGCCGCCGGTTGATCGAATGGATGATCCCCTCGAAGGAAGGTCGCGGCGCCCTGGCAAATTGGTCAGAGAGATCGTCCCTGGAAAGAGATGCTTATCCTAAATCAACTCTTGCCCTGAAGGCGCGTCGCTACCGGGATCTGATCCAGAAGCTCTGCTGGATAGAATCGACTCTTGCACGTGTCCCCGCTCCTCCGGACAGCCTATCGTCGCTGACGCAGGCTTATCGCGACGCAGGCGTTCACCTTCTGGAGATAAAAGAAGCGGAACTCCTGGACATCCTCCGGCTCCTCAAAGACAAAGTTATCAGCGATATTCTGAAACCATACCTGCAGAATCTTCGCGAGCGGATACAGGAAGTCTTGGACCGCTATGATCATGCCCTGGCAGCCATGCTTAAAAAGGATTTCTCCGCTTATCAAAGTTTCCCGAGACTGAATACGCAGACCCTCCGCAACCTGATCCAGGCGGGGCAACCACGCAAGGAACGGGTTTGGATCATCATTCTCGACGGGATGCGCCTGGATACGTGGGATACCTTGATCTGGCCGCGACTGCGCGAACATTTTGAGCTGGAAGGGAGCGAACAGCTTTACCTGACCACCCTGCCTTCCGTCACCGATATTGCCCGCTTGTCCTTCATCGCCGGAAAGCTCCCGCCCCATTGGAAAGATTACTATAATAACTTTACTGCTGATCATAACATCCTGATGTCACGCCACCTGGGTCTCGGTAAGGATGAATCCAAGAAAAAGCTCAAGATCGTGGCCAGGGTCGAGGAAAAGGCGGAACAGTCGGAGCTCGATTTCGATGCGGCCCAGTATTGCTGTCTCATCTTCAACATCAGCGATAATTGGATCCATAATGAGCAGGGCAGCCTCGTGCAGGTGAACGGGATCGTTCTGGATAAGTTTGAAAAAATGGTACTTCCGGAATTGATCGACAAAGTAGCGGCTGGCGATATTGTTGTTGTGACCAGCGATCACGGTTTCATAGAACTGAAAAAAAGCCGTGCCATCCAGATCACAGATCTCAAGATGGTCGGGGGCATTCCCGACAACATCCGGTATCGGTATCTGACAACTGGCGCTCACGATCAGGGCATCCCCGTTGCTTATGACAAAACACACCAGTGGTGTCTGGCTGTGGGGGCCTCCTGGTTTGAACGCCCCAAACCCACGGGGAAAACGCCCCGCTATTCCCACGGCGGCATCTCTCTGGCCGAGATGGTCGTCCCGGCAGTGCGACTCAGAAGACGTATGGCAAAAGAGACGGGGCTGCTCCTGGAAATCGTGCCGCCTGCGCCTTGTGCGGCCGGGGACAGCATCAAGCTGCCGGTCAAGCTGGAAAACCTGGGGGCCATGAAAGTAACCGTTTCCCTTTCCTGCCAGGTATCCGGCCGTTTGATGGCGCAGGAGTCCGTTGATCTCACCGCCGGTGCGCCATACACATGGCTGGTGTCGATGAAGGCGGATCCAAAAGCCAATCAGGTAACGATCACCGCCCAATACACTGTACCCGGAAAGGGAAAGAAAACTGAAAAAAGGCACGTGACCATTCCCATCAAAGAAGTGGGGACAAAAATCGAGATTGATACAAGCGCCCTTGATGTCTTTGACAAAATGTAAGGCAAGATAGAGGAATTACCATGACCGAGAAAGAAGACAATCACTACCAGTTCACGCCCCTTGATCATAAGGTCCAGGAGCTGATGTCCGACAGGATCATCTTGAAAAGCCTGACAAGGTGGAATGACGCTTATAAAGAACTGCCCCGCTTTGTAATGGAGTATTTGGTGGCTCGTTTTGTGGACCCGATCAATCCCGTCACCGGCCAGGCAAAGATCGACCGCATCCTTACGGAAAACTGGGTGGATAGCTCCGAAAAGGAACTGATCAAAAGCCGGATCAAAGAAAAGGGGATCTACAATCTCCTGGGCAGCGTACAGGTGCGGTTGGATGCTTCCAAGGACCATTACTGGGTCACCGTACCCGCCATCGGTGAGAACACCGTTCGGATTACGAGGAACATCCTGGTCGAGCATGGGGATAGTCTCCTTGCGGGCGGCGCATGGGGCACCTGCACCCTCGAGTATGATAACAACTACAAAATCGGGAGTCGCATCTATCCCTTTGTGATGACGGAGTTCAAACCCTTTCAAATTACCCGCGTCAGTCTTGATGACTATTGCGAAAAAAGAAGACTTTTTACAACGGAAGAATGGATCGATCTTCTCATGAACACGATAGGCTTTGATCCGTCTTTCTATACCCTACGACAGAAATTGCTTTATCTGCTTCGCCTGGTGCCCTTTGTGGAGAAAAATTACAACATGATCGAGCTGGGTCCGAGGGAAACGGGGAAGACCTATACCTATCGGAATACGTCATCTCGCTCCTTCGTCATCTCAGGTGGTTCCACGACCCCGGCAACCCTGTTCTACCACAAGGGCTTGAGGCGTCTCGGCATCATCGGACAGCGGGACGTGGTCTATTTCGATGAGATCGGCCGAACACGATTTGCCGATGCGGACGCCACGGTAAATATTTTGAAAGATTACATGCAAACAGGATTGTTCAGTCGGGGAGATCAGGAATTTAACGCCACGGCCAGCATCGTCCTCGCGGGAAACATCGAAGTTGCCGCGGATAACGGCAATCCGAAACCCTCGGACCGATATGCGCATTGGCTTGCGGTCCTTCCTGCGGAGGTTAATACGGATACGGCTTTCATCGACCGGCTCAATGCCTATGTGCCCGGCTGGGAATTCCAAAAGATTAGGAAGGAAAGATACGCCAAGGGCTACGGCTTGATGACCGACTATTTCGCGGAAATCCTTAAGCGGCTCCGGGAAAGGGCGATACAGACCATGGTCGCCGCCAGCGTTGATTTCGAGGGGGAAACGAGCCGCAACCAGGATTCCGTGCAGAAGACGACTTCGGGACTTATCAAGCTGATCTTTCCCCACCGGGACGTGGACACCATCGAAGCGGAAGAAATGAAAATGTGTCTGGATCTGGCCATCGAGGTCCGCCAGATCGTTTATGACCAGATGGCCGTCATCAGTCCCGGCGAATACCAGAAGAGACGCATAACGGCGCGCATGAAGCGGTAAGAATCCATGGATGCGGAAAGCCAAAAGAGAAAAATTCGCCGATTCCTCAGAGGCGCCATCAACGGCGGTATCGATGCCTTTTGCATCTATCAGTGGATCGAGCGGTGCCACTTCGAGGGTTGGTGGGAAATGGGCGTTGCCTTGGGATCCCAGCTACAGCCCAATTCGTTGAAGAAGGACTATGAAAAACGGCTGGAGTTTATTCTATCTGAGTGCAGACGGAACGATGAGCAGGAGAAAAAAACCCAGAACGCGACCATGGGTGAAATCATTGCCTCCTTAGATGGCGTGGAAAAGGATGAAGCGCTGCAATTATTGAAAAAGTTGGGCATTCGCTTGGATATGAAACGGAAGGATATTGAACAGATCATAGAAGGGAAGCCATCCACAAATAGACCTGCAACGGATCAGGATTTTACCGGCAAGTCTGTGCGGGGTTTTCGCCTCCTTGGGCAGACATATCCGGCGCACAGCCATAAGGAGGCATATCTAAAGGTTATACAATGCGTTTTTAAACAGAATCCCCAGGAAAAGAGCCGGATACTCACGCTTCGAGGCAGGAAACGGAAATATTTTTCCTGTAACCCAAAAGAACTGACGAAATACCGAGAGCGAATTCCCGATTCGGATATTTATGTCGAATTGAATGAAAACGCAAACACCTTGTATCGGCGCGGCAAGGAAGTGCTTCAACTATACGGGATGGATCATGGGTCATTTGAAATCTTGACTGATTAACCGACGGTGCTCTGCATGAACGAAACCACGCAAAAACGCCAGATACAAAAGTTTCTTAGAGGGAATGACAAGAGAGACATTGACATCTTCACTATTTATCAATGGTTAGAACGCTGCCACATCCAAAAATGGTGGGATCTCGGAATGGCTCTAGGAAGCCATATCCCGCCCGATTCACTAGACTCTAACTATCAAAAAAGACTTGGATTTCTACTCTCTGAATGCCGGCGAAACATGAAGGATAATTCTGCGGAGACTCCACTCCTTATTTTGAAAAAATCAAGCAGATTGACGCCTTCACGATTAATGCCTGCATTGACTGAAATAGCGTCATCTCAAGGTGAGGCCGGTGTTTTTTGGGAAGAGGTACGATGTCAGCATGACAAATGGTCACAGGCTGATATTGTTGACTGTGGCATAAAATGGAAGATACCGCATTCCATCATTGCTACGGCATTAATGGAGCACGACAAGACCTATGATATGCGAAAGGCCGTATCGCGGATAAAAAGACATCTGAGAGGCGACACTCAATCCAAACGAGTAAGCAGGGGCATAATATCCGAACTCGAATATCAAGAATATTTGAGGATGTACCCACTTTAGAGGTATGCATTGCATTAAACATGAATGAATTTCAGTACAAATCTCAGATTCAGCGTTTTTTAAGTGGTCAAGATAAGCGAGACCTTGATGCTTTCCATATCTACCAGTGGATCGAACGCTGCCATATCCAAGGATGGTGGAAAATGGCAGTAGGGCTATCATCATCCATCCCGCCGGGATCATTAACCCCAGAGTATCAGAAGCGATTGGAAGTGCTCCTGAAAGAATGTCGCATCAAACAGGATGATCTGAATGAAGTTAAATCGGATGGTCCGATCCCACAACCACCCGGTACTGATCGTCGTCCTGTGCGGAAGGTTATTCGCCCAACGGGGTCTCCCGCAGGGACTTATCTTCCCATGGAAGAGATTCATTTTGACAATGACGCCAAACAGACGCTGCGCCAAATTTATTCCGTCCTCTATTACATGCAAAGGAATCATGATTTTGTAGAGGCTGTTCGCCGCACCAAAGACAATTTCAACATCGCTTATCAGTCAGTGGATGATAAATGTGCTCGGCGTTTTGCGGGATCCGTAGATGCTTTTCAAAGATGGTACCGGAGCGGTGAGATCTTGCAGAGGCTGAAAGATCATTTCCACCTCAATTACCGTGACTACCAGATGTTTGAGGCTCTGTTTACCAATAAGATCAGACGAACTCTATGAATAGCGAAGTCCAACAAAGACAAATCAATAGGTTCTTGAAGGGAAAAGCCCGAAAGGAGATAGATGCCTTTTGCATTTACCAGTGGATCGATCGCTGTCATTTCGAAGGATGGTGGGATGCTGCGGTCGCGTTGGGTTCGTTTATACCTCCCGGCGCGCTAACTCATGATTATCAAAAGCGCCTCGAATTCCTCCTTGGGCAATGTAGAAATCAAATCGATCAGAGAAAAGGTGATTTTGTTGGACCCATTCCGAAATCCTTTATCGCTTCATTGGAAGCGTTGGGATTGAGGCTTGAAGGGCGTGGACAGGATCGCATGAAATTGAAATATCTTGAAAAAAGACTGCTCTTTCTCGAAAAAATGACTTTCGAGACCTGCACCTTTTACTTCACTGATCGAAGCTATGACTCCTTGCTGAAATGGCTTGCCAAAAACGGCTTCGATTATCTTTCCGATGGCATGAGAATGACGAAGAAGGCCGTTGATGAACGCCGGCCACGCATGAAAATTTCCTGGGACGATGCCACGTCTCTTTTAACGACTCTTTTCACGAGGGAATATCTTGGCGAAATCGAAAAGACAATGACTGAAAAAGATCATGAGTCATCGCCCTCATCGAAATGGAATCGGTTTGGTCATCGCATCGGTAGCCAAGCGGCCAAGATCGACGATCTACTTCTGGATGGTGCCTCTCTTGCCGGCATAGCAGTCGCTATAGGTAGCACTATGGGACGAGTAAAAGGGCATATTAGGCATTTGGAAAACGAAAAAGGGATCCCCGTCGCAAAGGTAGGCAGCATCTATAAGATACTGGCGGAAAGCATTCCAGATGCAATCAAGAAATCAAACCGACCTGACAACATCAAAGAGTTGCGACTAAAGTTCTGGAACTCTTTTAAATCGTTCGCGATAGAAAATCAATCACCGCTCAACATCAAAAAAGTCTATCCTGAGCATTGGTTAGACATCTATTTTGGTCATCCCCTCTGCCATATCTGTATGACCATCAATATAAGAAGCCATCTCATAACCTGTGAGTTGTATATAAACAATTCAAAAGATCTTTACCGAAAGCTTTTTAATGATCGTGGTGTGATAGAGCAGGCTTTGGGTGAATCTTTGCAATGGAACGAACTGCCTGGAAAGAAGGCGAGTCGCATAAAAATGATCCGGAGTGCAGATGTGGCCGATCCGGAAAATTGGGGTGAGTCTATAAAATGGCTAAAGGAAAAGGCGGAGGATCTGCAAGAGGTTTTTTCGAAATATGCCTAGGCAACAACAGCGGATTATGATGATGGGCAAGTAAGTTTTCCATGGTTTGAACACAGATTTAAGCGGGAGGAAGTGCTTATGTGGAATAATGTCATGGCAAATTTAAGCCCCGGTCAGCAGCTCCTGACACCCGGCAGAGGAATCCCCGCGAACAGACAAAGGCCCTTTATCATTACAGCTGTTTCCCCAACACATATTGATATCGAAATCGGGAAATCGCTGACACCGAATCGCCTGCCGCGTGCAATGTTTGATGCCGTTGATCATTTTTTTCGAAGCAAGCCAGCCGGCCTTTTAAGAATAGCCGCTGAACATGCGGTCATCCCAACGCAGGATAGTGTCGATGAAGTAGCCCGCGCCGCTGTCCATTTTCCTCGTGCGATTGGTAACTACGTCGCCGCAATTTTAGAGGCCGCCGGCTGTGTAAGATATTTCATGAACGGTGATCAGAAGTGCATCAGGATTTAAAGGAAGAATAGGGGGGATCAATGTCTACACCAACCGCAATCGCTACCGTCGATGACGCTTATCTCTGTAAAGTGATTCAGAGTGTTAAAAAGCGCCTTGTCTTCATGACACCGGGGATGTCTGACCCTGTAGCAGACGCGGTTTGCCATAAATGGGACGAATTACCGATAGAGGCGATTAACATTATTCTCGATGTGGACCCTGAAGTGTGCCGGATGGGCTTTGGCACCATCACTGCCCTTAAGAAACTTCATGACCAAGCCAGACAGCGCGGGAGTGCCATCCATGAACAGCCCGGGGTTAGGATCGCGCTGCTGATTGCAGATGATACGACTCTATTCTACGCGCCCACGCCCTTGCTTATCGAAGGAGGTTCAGAAGCACAGGTTCGTCCCAATGCCATTAAGCTCAATCTGGTGCCCGCTGAAATCGCCCATGATATGGGGATCGCAAAGACCGGAGAAGGCGCTGCCGTTGGAATAAATCCGGTCAGTCCGGCGAAGATATTGGAGGCCTCCAACGATCTGGTTCGCAATCCTCCGATGAAGTTCGATATTGCAAGAAAGGTACGTGTTTTCAATTCGCAGATTGAGTTCGTGGAATTTGAGATAAGGGGCCATCAAATCGGCAAAAGGAAGGTCAATATACCAAGCGATCTCCTTGGATTGGCAAAGGATGACAAGACCAAGAAGCTCCTGCACAGTTCATTTCAGTTGATTGACGATGATGATGCCAAGATATCAGGGGAGGAAATTTCCGCCCATAAGGAAAAGATCGCCAGTGATTTTCTCGTCAATCTCCCCAATTTCGGGAATGTCATTCTCAGAAGTAAAAAAGAAGAGTTTGAAGACGCTGTGGCCGAGCTCAATGATCACATTGAGACGTTTCAAAAGGAGCTTGCCGCCAAATTACAGGGGGCGATCGATAAGAATCGTGCTGCGCTTGTCAGTGCCCTGACGCCAGCGGTGACCGCGCAGATCCCGGATCGGTGGCGGAAGTTTTTGCCGAAAGATCCATCCCGGGATGATATCAAGCAGGTTTTGGATTGCGAACTCAAAAGGCACTTCGGCTCTGCCGACAGGAATCTCAAGAAAATAGATGTCACTTTGATCTTCAAAGGGGTTACCTACGAAACGCTTAATAATTCTGACTTTATAGAGATTGTGAAGAAGAAAATGCCAATCCTCAAACTCTATGAGGAGTATGAGGCTGCCAGGGAAGCTCAGCCAAGTCTATTCGACAATTGATCCGGATCCTGCCATGTCCTTATTTCACCGATATATCGGAATCGATTATTCAGGGGCAGAAACGCCCATATCGAGCCTGAAAGGATTGCGGGTTTATGGTGCTGATCGGGACTCCCTGCCGTCAGAGGTTCAGCCGCCGTCGAGCGCAAAGAAATATTGGACAAGAAAGGGTATCGCCGAGTGGCTGGCTGAACAACTGCAGAAGGATCATTGCACCATTGTCGGTATTGATCACGGCTTCTCTTTTCCTATACGCTACTTTGAAGTTCACCACCTACTGCCTGACTGGCCATTGTTCCTCGATGATTTCCAGCGCCACTGGCCGACGGATGATGATCATGTCTATGTGGATTTCATCCGAGACGGTCAAAGAGGAAATGGCGCCGATCGCATGGGCAATGCCCATTGGCGTCGCCTGACGGAAGAAAGGGCCGGATCCGCCAAATCGGTCTTTCACTTCGATGTGCCGGGTTCGGTAGCCAAATCGACGCATTCAGGAATTCCTTGGTTGCGATACCTTCGCCAGAAGCTGGCGGACAGGATACACTTCTGGCCTTTCGATGGTTGGGAATTTCCCCCGGGTCGTTCGGTCATTGCGGAGGTTTATCCATCCCTATGGAGCCGAGGCTTTGTTCGCGAAGAGCGCAGCCAGGACCAGCATGACGCTTATTCGGTGGCCCGATGGCTGCGACAAACTGATCTTGATGGCCGCATATCAGCATTCATGGCCCCGTCGCTGACTTCCGCGGAACGCACGCTTGCCCAGGTCGAGGGCTGGATACTTGGCGTGATGTGATTCCGAAAGGAGAAACTATGGTAGGCAAGGAGCGCGCCAGCCACTGGCGTGGCCGTCACGCTCCTTGCATTTTTCCCCGCTCCCCCCTTGCATCCCCCGGAGGGGGATTTCCCGCCCACCACCCCATCAGGCGGAAGCAGGGGCCGCGCCAGGGCATTCCTCTGCTCCAGCCCTGTCACGGCCCCTGCATTCTCCCTTCCGCGCTCAGGCAAGGGCGGCGCCGGCCCTTTCCTCTGCCCCAGGGACCGGCACCGCCCTTGCTGATCCTCGCGCGGTGTTTTCTTTCCAGGCCGCAGGTCCTTAGCCTACCCGCTCGGTTGGTGCCGCCTGTTCGTTCCGGGGATCTGCGGGGAAAGCGGCGGCGTTGCAGTCGCCGGGGTCGCGCCGCGGCGTCGCTCTCTGCCGGCTTAGTGCACCGCCTGCCGCGCCGTTCTCCCCCGCCCTCCCTCGTGAGTGCCATCGTCCGTCGGGGCCGGGCTCCGCTCCGCCCCTCCGGCCGCTTGGCATCCGCGCCCGTCCGCCCCGGAGGGGCTCCCTCCCTGCCTCCGGGGCAGGCCTGACGACCGCTGCGCGGCGACAGGCCCGCCCCTCCGGCATTTTGTACTTTTCTTTTGCCCGGTCCCGGCAGACTTCGCTGCGCTCAGACTGCCGGTCCGCGGGCATTGCGGCCGGCTCCGCGACCGCATAAAACCCGCGGACGCTCTGCTCGGCCGCGATTGATTGGTGCTCCGGGCTATCGGCAGACAGACGCTGCGCGCTGACTGCCTCCGCCCTCCGGTTTTTTCTCTTTCTTTGCCCGCTCCCGGAGCGACCTCGCTTCGCGCGGACGCCCCGGTTCGCGGGCTGTTGCGCAGTCGGCTCCGCGACCGCTAAACCCCGCGGACGCTCCGCTCTCCTGCGCCAAGGTGGCCCGCTTGCTGCCTGTCACCTCCTTCGTCGGAGACAGGCAGCCACGGGCGATCATTTTCTTTTCTCGTCGGGGCGACACGTTCGTGACGCCCCTCCTCGGCGGTCGTCGTGACTCGCCCTCCGCTTTGCTCCGGACGAGACACGTCTCCCTTGTTCGCGCCCTCGCCCTCGAAACCGCTGAAGCGGATTCCAGGGCGCCGGACGGTCCCTCCCTTTGGTCGAGACCGTCCGGTCGGGTGCTACTGAACCCCGAACGGAAAGAGAAGAAACGATAAGTGATGTCAATGGGGATTTTACATGTGATCATTTCCATTGGGATCGTTTGTCGTGAGATTTTTTATCGGCATTCGCCTCTTTCCCCGCTCTCAGCGCAGCCTCGTTCTACTCGGTCGCCTTGAAGCGGGGTCTGATTTAAGGACGGTTCTTTAGCGCTTCCGGGAATGACCGGTGATGCCTTTTTTGTCGCAAGCCGAATCTGTGTATATTTCCTTTGTGTTATCAAGTGAATAGTGCTATATATCGCGGCAAAATAAATTTGTGAGGCGCGGCGCCATTCAAACAACCATCCAACTGGGGAAGCTGGTATTCACCACCGCCATTGAACTGGGGGGGCAGTATCAGTCCTATGCGACTCGACCTTCTCAAGGCCATTGGGACGGAACCCGCGATCATCCCCGTCCGGAAACGGAAGCCAGGCGACGGATTTCTGTTCAAGTGGGTGAATGTCTATCCCTCTCATCTGTTCATTTTTAACCGTCACTTTGTCCCTGTCCTCGTGTCCATCCTTAAGTCGTTCATCAACTATGTTTTCTCGCCCTCTCCGGCGACAACGAAAGGCCAATCCTTTATCCCGTTGCCGCCAAGACGCCGATGGAAGGCGCTATCGTCGCAGGCCCGCTGTGGTGATAAACGCCTTTCCTGGGCTGCTGATCCACCTGTCCCGGAACTAAACCCCTGTCATCGATGCCGGCCGCCCGCAGGCGGCGCGGATCAGCAAAAAAGCCTCCACCACCACGCACGGGATACCTTGCAGGGAGACGAAGGCGATTGAAATGACCCCGATCGTCATCGGTAGTGCCTTCAGGATCGATTCCGGTTGATGGACGACAATCCTGACGGCCACGGTAAAGGAAAATCACCGGAAAGCGCTGATTATCGGACCGACCGCTCCCCCGTTTCTCATGCTGGTTTACGGCGTCACCGGGAAGAGACGGGGCAAGCGCCGATCCGTTTGAGGTACTGGGGCCGGAATGGCGACGACGGGCCTTTTGCCGAGTACGCTGATCTATCGAGCATCGTCCTCGAACTTCCCCTATCGGAACTGGCGCAACTCCTACCGCAGCGCTTTGCCGTGAAGCTGTACAACCTGGTCCAAAAACTTATTGATATCCCGGAAGGCCCCTGCTTTCCCTGCTTCCTCACTGATCTCGTCCGTAACCGATCTCTGCTGACGAAGCTACAATCCAAGCTGGCCCATGTGAGCCACCTCTCGGAACTGATCTCCGATCCACCCGCCATCCTGATCGATGAGAGGCAAAAGCTCTTCTTTTACCGGGGAGTCCCAGTCCTGTTGCGTCCGGTTTCGTTCAGCTACATGCTCCTGCTCGCGCAAACTCCCGGGGAATTGGTCATGCGGGAGATCATCTATCGCTGCCTCTGGCCGGGGGAGATAAACTTCGAGGGAACGAACAAACCCTACGAGAGGCAGATCACCGACCAGAAGCGAAAACTCCTCGAAGATATCCGGAAGGGGGTTGCCGGCAGGGTGGAGATCCAAGAGGGGGAAATGGAATCGCTGATCGCCACGCGGCACAAGATGGGGTATATGCTGAACTGCGATCGGGGGAACGTCCTGATCCTAAGCATGGGGGATCTGCCGGTAATCTCTTCCTTGCTTCTATTCGTGATGGATCGGTTCGTCTCCGACTGGTCAGACTGGATCCTGGATCTGTCGGCGGTGCTGTATCTGGGGTGAGGGATAATAATGAACTACGCGATATTTACCTCTAAGCGCTTTCCCAGCGCTTTGGCGACCCTGTCTAATGTGGAGAGCTTGATGTCCTCCGCATGGTTTTCGATTCTGGAAATCGCCGTCTTTTGGGTTTTGAGGCGAATGGCCAGTTCCTCCTGGGTCAATCCCGCAGATTCGCGCGCTTGACGGAGGACAACCCCTATCTTGAATTGCTCGTAGCCTTCCTCGAAACCCTCCGCAAATTCCTTATCCGTCTTTTTTCGCTTTGCGATATATTTTTTCAGGTCACTCATCTCTTTTCCCCTTTCCGATTCAAGTAATCACGCCGATAGGTTTCGGCCCTTTCTATTTCTTGCTTGGGCGTTTTCATGCTCTTTTTCTCGAAGCCATGGGTCAATATGACCACCGAATGGCTGTCAAAGAAGCAGAATATCCGATAGATATTGGAACCGTATTGGATTCTGCACTCCCAGATGTCCTCTGTCCCGATCAGCTTCTTGAAATAGGTGACCGGGACCATCTCCAGGTCTTCCAAGAGGCGAAGCACCCACACTACCTTTTGGGCTACCTTGCCCGGTAAGGTATCGAGAAAATCCTGAACGGGGCATTTCCCGTCTCTTGTTTTGTAGAAGAGGATCGTTCGGTTCACGCCGGTATGTTAACCTGCATGTTAACCTATGTCAAGGGGTTTTTTACGATAATCACAGGGGAAACGCACGAAAACACCCTCTGAAAAATATTTTTCGCGGCCATCAAAAAGCCACTTTTCGGCCACAACTTTTTTTTCGTTTTGTGTCATCCCTAGTCAAACCTCTGTCTTAACCGCGGCCCCCGATGAGTGCCGCGGATGGTTTGTGGACCTTTTGATGTCACGGTGGCGAGGGAGTGATGATGGCCCGGTCCCGGATCCTGAAACCGGAATTCTGGAGTGACGAGAAGCTTGCCCTGGTCCCGAGGGAGGCGCGACTGACCTTCGCGGGTCTCTGGACCTGTTCCGACGACTACGGCGTCACCAAGGGGCACCCGGCCTGGCTCAAGGCGCAGATCTTTCCCTATGACGTGGACCTGCCGCTCGAAGAGTTCGGGGTATGGCTGGCCGACCTTGAGCGGATCGGCGTCATCTACCCCTTTATGGCGGACGGGGAATCCTTCTTTTATATCCGGAACTTTTCCGATCACCAGAAGGTGGACCGGCCGAGCAAGATGCGCAATCCACCCTGTCCTCGCGACATCCTCGCGAGACCCTCGCGAGTGTCTCGCGAGCCACTCGCCACAGACTCGCGAGAGTGCAGCGATGAAACAGAAACAGAAACAGAAACAGAAACCGAAACAGAAATACAAACTACTACTGCGGCGGCCGAGGAGGATCGCCCGCCGCTGAAGGAGTGGGAGCAGGGGGATATGGCTGATCCTTTGACTCCTGACGCTGGTCGCCGCCAGCCTAAACCTGCGGCACGGGTACCCAGTCCCGCGGAAGAGGAAATTCGGGAGGAGACGGCCGATCCTCTCACCCCCGAAACTGGTCGCCGCCAGTCTAAACCCGCGGCACGGGTATCGAGTCCCGCACGGAAGGGGATCGCCTTCGATTACGACGCCGGCCATTTTCAGCAGGTACCCACAGACCTAGTTGAGAAATGGCAACAGGCCTATCCCGCGGTCGATGTGCTCTCAGAACTGCGCCGCATGGAGGCTTGGGCGTCGGCAAACCCGGTGAACCGAAAGTCGAACTGGCAGCGGTTCATCGTCAACTGGCTGACCCGGGCCCAGGACCGGGCCGGCCGTGGTGGTCCCCGAGCCGGGTCGCCGGAAGGGGAGGGAGGGCTGGATCGATGGTTGAAAAAGTCTTCCACGACTTCGTGAAGGGGCTCTGCTTCTACTACGAGCGCCGGGACCCTCGGGAGGAAACGCTCGACCTCTGGTTCCAGGGGGTGAAGCACATCCCCGACGAGCCAATCGACTGGATGAGCGGACAGATCCGGATCCGGCACGAGTCCTACCCGAGGAACCTGCCCTTGGTGATGCGGGAGCTCTGGCAGCAGTGGCTGGAGGATCATCCCCATCGGCGGACGCACAGGCTCACCGAAGAGGAGTGCCCGGATTGCGACGGTTACGGTCTGATCAGCCTGTTCCGGATGGGGAGCCTGTACCTCTTCCGCTGCGGCCGGTGCAAGCGGTCGAACCTGAACGGTGTACCGGTGGCGTTTCTCGCCGATCTGGAGGCCCGCGGCTATTCGCTGACCAGGCCCGGAAGGGAAGGGATGCAGGCATATGGTTGAGCGGTGCCCCATGACAGAACACCGTGATCCTGAGCAGGGCCCCTCGGGGCATCACCCGGCCTGCACGCTTTTCGAGTCCTGCCTCGCGCCGCTCTGCCCACTGGACCCGAGCAGTCTCAAGGGGATCTGGTACCCCGACGAGGAGATCTGCCGTTCCCGGTCTCAGGGGGGCCGCCCCTGGATCAAGGCGCAAAGGAGGATTGCCAAGGTCGCTGGCAGCGGTGCCGGGTATTTTACCCTCGAGATGCTTAGCCGCCTGGTCGTGATCCGGAAGGGGATCGCCGGCCTCGATCCGGACCTTCCTGAAGAACAGCAGTTGCGGGCCTGGTTTCAGAAGCGGCCGGAAAGGCGCGACCCGTCATCCGGAGACAAAACCGCCCGGGCCCGCCACCTGAGGAAGTTCAGCTTTCGGAAAAAGGGTGGCAGGAAGGGGTCCGGGGGTGGTTGGAAAAGAGGTCGAGACGGCATGCCCTAACCAAAAATGAGTGCCGAGACGGCGCATCCTACGGATTAAAACTTTTTGCGAGGGGTAACCCACGCACCTAGCCGGTGAGGTGGCCGAGGGATGGACGAGAAAGCGACCACAAAAAGATACTACCGTGTGGATGAGGTCGCCTGCTATTTCTCCGTTTGCGAACAAACGGTCTATCGCCTCATCGACATGGGCGACATGAAGGCAATCCGTCTCAGGGGTTGCATCAGGGTGCCTGCGGAAGAGCTCCGGGCCTTCGAGGAGAGGCAGCGGGATGATTCTTAGGCAGGCAACGAATGGAAAGGCAAAGGCGGATCGCGATCACCGACCATAAATTCGCATGCTGACGACGCTTACAATTTGGTGACAGGGGCATTAATATGCTGGCAAGCACTCCGTCAAAGAAGGCGCAGGGGACATGCACTCCGATGCGGATCATACCCAAACGGCTTTACTCGATCAAAGAATCTGCCGTTTATCTGGGCCGTACAGTCTGGGCGGTCCGCGAAATGCTCTGGGCCGGGAAGATCCCCTTTGTCAAGGACGGCCGACGTCTGTTGCTCGACATCCGGGATATGGATACCTGGATCGAGAGCAGCAAAACGCAGATTTCTTCTTAAAAAAAGACTTCCAAAACCTTATCCAGAGGAATATAAATAACCCATGACCAGCGGAGAACTCAGGGATTGGAGACAGCGGTGCGGATGGAGCCAGGGCCAATTGGCGCGGGTCCTGGGCGTCATTCCCTTGTCTGTTTCCAGATGGGAACGGGGCGACCGCCCGATTCCTTCATTTCTGCATTTGGCCTTGGCCTATCTGGAATCGAAGGGTGGCGAGCTGAAGCCCCGGATGAGAGGCAAGAAGAGAAAGGAGGTTTGACATGTCATGGGTATGATCTTTTTACGGGGGCACACCTGGTGGGTCAAGTACTACCGGGACGGGAAACCTTTTCGGGAAAGCGCTAGGACCGAGAAGGAAACGGAGGCAAAGAAATTTTTACAGCGTCGGGAAGGCCAGGTGGTCGAGGGGAAATTTCAGGGTCTGAAGGTGGAGAAGGTCACCTACGAGGATCTGAAGAAGGACCTGCTCAACGATTATGAGCTCAATGCCCGGCGATCCCTGGACCGCACGAAACTGAGCCTCAATCACCTGGACAAGGTCTTCAAGGGGATGAAGGCGATCCACATCACCACCAATCAGGTGGAACGCTACATCCTGAAACGCAAGCAGGAAGGGGCCAGCAACGGCACGGTCAACCGCGAACTGTCGGCCTTGCGGCGGATGATGTCCCTGGGGGCCAGGCAGACGCCGCAGAAGGTGCTCAACCTGCCGTTCATCCCCAAGCTGCAGGAGGCGGAGCCGCGGGAGGTGTTCTTCGAGCATGACGAATACCGGCGGCTGATGGAGGTCCTGCCGGATCGCCTGAAGCCGGTCTTGACCATGGGGTATCTGACCGGGATGCGGAAGCGCGAGGTGCTCAATCTCCGGTGGGAGCAGGTGAACATCTTTGAACGGAAGATCACCCTGCACGCCGTCGACACGAAGAACCGGAAGCCCCGGGTCATCTATCTGGCCGGGGAACTCTACGACTGCCTCCGGAACCAGCTGATCCTCAAGGAGCGGGCCTGGCCGGATTGCGAATATGTCTTTTTCCGGGAAGCCCTGTCCCCCGAGGGCAAGCTTGAGGCGCAGCCGATTAGGAATTTCATGGCCGCCTGGCGGACGGCCTGCCGGAAGGCCAAGCTATCGGGGAAGGTCTTCCACGACCTGCGGCGCTCCGGGGTGCGGAACCTGGTCCGCTCCGGCGTCTCGGAGACGGTTGCCATGAAGATCAGCGGTCACAAGACCAGAAGCATTTTTCAGCGGTACAACATCACCAACGAGGAAGATCTGAAACAGGCCGCACAACGTCTCGACACCCACCTGAAAGAAATCGAAGACACCCGCCCAAAGAAAACCACGGGCACAAATCCGGGCACAATCCTCGAATCCACGGGCACAATTACGGGCACAATTTCCGATTCAAGGGCGAAGGGGTAGTAGGATGGAAACCATGACACTCGCTAAGTGCTTGAAATTAAATGGCGGAAGTGCATGGGAATCGAACCCACCTGGGAGGGTACTAGCCCCCCACTCCGGATTTGAAGTCCGGGAGGCCCACCAGTGACCTTTGCACTTCCGTGGCGTCTCTATAACACATCCGATTTTGGAATGAAAGGCGCGATCGCAGTCAGGCAACCCTCCCGCACAAAGCGTTTCCATTGCCCGCTATCCGGACGGAGAAGGGACGGGGAAAGAGAGGGCGTATCTCCGCGGACCCGCCGGAATCAACGAGCGTTCATCTTCTGTTGAAAGAGCGATATTACTAATAACCCGGCTCCGACGTCCGATCGAGGGAGTTGTCGAGGAGCTGGACGGCGACTGTTTCTCCCGCCCGGACCCTTGTGGCCTCTTCCGGCAGGATGATCAAGCCGTTCGCCCGGACCATTGACTTCAAGATACCGGAGCCCTGGTCGCCCGTCGTGACGACGGTGTAGCCGTCTTCATCCCGGCGGATCCTGGCCCGGATGAAATGGCGGATGCCGGACTTCTTGCTGATATCCTCACCAAGACGAGCCCGGACGATCCGCCGGAAGAGGTTCGTGTGCCCCATCATCTTGAGGATCGCGGGGCGGATGAACTGTTCGAAGGAGACCATTGCGGAGACGGGATTTCCCGGCAGGCCGACGATGGGGACCTCCCCCAGCGCGCCGAAAGCCAGCGGCCGCCCCGGTTTCATGGCGACCTGCCAGAACTGCATGCGGTTTCCCTCCTCCATCATGACCTCCTTGACGAGGTCGCAGTCCCCGACGGAGACGCCCCCGGAGGAGACGATCAGATCGGCCCGCATGGCGGCCCGGAATTTTGCGATGAGGTCCTCCCGCCGGTCCTTCGCGATTCCGATCTGCATGGGGACGGCGCCGCAGTCGAGAACAAGGGCGGCGAGCGAATAGCTGTTGCTGCCCACGATCTTCCACGGCGACGGGGGATCGTCGATGTCCGTGAGCTCGTCCCCCGTCGCGACGACGGCGATGAGCGGTCGCTGGTGAACGGAGATAAAAGAGCGTCCCAGCGCGGCCAGCATGCCGACCTCGGCGGGCCGGATGACCTCGCCCCGGGAGATCACCTTTTCTGCCGGCTGCACGTCCTCGCCCGCGCGGCGGATGTCCTGTCCGACCTCCGCCCCGGCGAGGATCGCAACACGGCCGTCTTCTTTCCGGCTGTCTTCCATCCGGATGACGGCGTCGGCGCCTTCCGGAACCGGCGCGCCGGTCATGATCCGCGCTGCCTGCCCCGGTCCGATCCGCTTTTCAGGGATGGACCCGGCGGGGATCTCCTCGACGACCTCCAGGATCGCCGGGGTTTCCTCCGACGCGCCGCGGGTGTCTCCCGCACGGAGGGCATAGCCGTCCATCGCCGAGTTGTCCTTCGGCGGGATCGCCCGCCCGGCATAGATATCCTCCCCGATCACCCTTCCCAGCGCGTCGAGGAGATTCACCTTCTCCACCCCAAGCGGAGAAACCGCATCCAGTATCTTCTTCTGGGCCTCTTCGACACGAATCATGGCGTTTACCTGCGTTCCCGAGTCTGGGCTGACGCTATCCGAATCATTTTCCGCTGTCAATAGAGAAGGTAAGGACGGGGGCGGGGGATTTGTTGCAACATCTTAGGATGGATTACCGCTTGAATAAATGCATTCAATATTATAGTGATTACCGTTAAGCCCGCAACCGTTTCGGGGCAATTCATCCGCTATTCGAGGTTGAAGGAGATGGAAGTCGCGACACTGCAGAACGAGATCCGGAAGCTCCTCCGGGAGAAGAACGCCATCCTGATCGTCCATTATTATGAGCGGGAGGAGATCCAGGAGATTGCCGATATCCTCGGCGATTCGCTCGCCCTGAGCATCGAGGCTGCCCGGACGGAAGCCGAGGTGATCGTTTTCGCCGGCGTCCATTTCATGGCGGAGAGCGCCGCGATTGTCTCGCCGGAAAAGATCGTCCTTCTGCCCCGGCCGGAGGCCGGCTGCCCGCTCGCCGACATGATCACACCGGAGCAGCTTGCGGAGGCGAAGAAGAAACATCCGGGCGCCGCCGTCGTGGCCTACGTCAACTCAAGTGCGGCGATCAAGGCCGGAAGCGACATCTGCTGCACATCGGCCAACGCGGTCAAGGTTGTGAATTTCCTGACGGAGGCGCAGGAGGTCCTGATGATCCCGGACGGCAATCTCGCCCGGTACACGGCGGGTTTCACCGACAAGAAGATCATCCCCTGGAACGGCTACTGCCCGGTGCACCATTTTCTGACGCCGGAAGAGGTTGCGCGGACGAAGGCCCTTCACCCCGGCGCCCCGTTCGCCGCCCATCCGGAATGCCGGACCGAGGTCCTGGCGCTTGCGGATTTTGTGGGAAGCACGGCAGGGATCATCCGCTTCGCGGCGAAATCCCTCGCGCGGGAGATCATCCTCGGGACGGAGGAGGGGGTGATTGTGAAGCTGAAGAAGGAGTCCCCGGACAAGACCTTCATCCCCGCCTCCGGCAATCTGATCTGCCGCACGATGAAGCTGACCACCCTTGAGGATATCCGCGATGCCCTTCGGGGGATGAAAAACGTGATCCGGGTGCCCGAGGAGATCCGGGTCCCGGCGAAGCGGGCCCTCGACCGGATGCTCGCCCTCTCCTGATGCGTGCAGCGAACCCGGCGAGGGTAAAGGGAATGAGGATCACCCTGAAATCATCCGATCGAAAGGGGTCTTTTTTGCGGGGCCTGCTGTGAGAAAGATCGTCGAAAACCGAAAGAATCCAGTCGATCCCGCGCTGCGGGAGCTGCAGGAGCGGTTGGGCCGCGGGGAGGAGCGGATCGCCGTTGGCGGCCTGGAGGGATCGGCCCGCGCCTTCCTCATGGCCCTGCTCTTCCAGCAACTGCGCCGTCCGCTCATCGTGATTTCCCCAACGGAGAAGGAGGCCGAGACCTTCGTCCGGGATCTCTCCCTCTTCCTCGGGGAGGATCAGGCGGTTCTATTGCCCTCCTGGGATCTTCTGACGACGGACATGTTTGCATTCCAGCGGGAGACGGAACTCGCCCGCCTGGAGGTCTTCCACCGCATGGCGTACGGCGGACCCGCCGTCCTGGTGATTCCCGCCCGCGCCCTCATGCAGAAGGTGATTCCGCGGGAGGTCCTCGAAGGCTATGTAGAATGGATCTCCGTGGGCGATATCCGGGAGCGGGATGAACTGGTCGGGAAGCTGACCGAGGGGGGTTACGGCCGCGTCACGCTCGTGGAAGGGAAGGGGGAGTTCAGCGTCCGGGGGAACATGATCGATCTCTACCCTCCGTCTGCCCCGCACCCGTTCCGGCTGGAGTTCTTCGGCGACGAGCTGGAATCGATCCGCGCGTTCGACGAGGCCACCCAGCGTTCCATCCAGGAACTCGCCGAATTCATGCTTTTCCCCGCCCGGGAGGTGATCCTCACACCCGAAAGGCGGGAGAGGGCCGTTCGGAACATCCGCCGCCGGTCCAATGAGTTGGAACTCCCGCGGGTAGTGAAGGACAAACTCGCCGAGATGATTGCGACCGGCCTCGGCTCCGCGGTGAACCCCCTGTTCCATTCCCTCTTCTACGATGCCGCGGGGGGCGAAGAGCCCGGGGATCACGGCCTCGGCACGCTCTTCGACTACCTACCGGCGGCCGGCCTCCTCGTCCTTGATGATCCGCTTGCCGTCGGACAGGCCGGAGAGAAGATCGAAAACGACCTTGACCGGTTCCTCCTCAAGGCCCATGACCAGGAACGGTTCCATCTGGAAAAGGAATCGGCCTATCTCACCGCGGCGGAGGTTTCGGGGCGCCGGCAGGGGATGCGGCAGCTCCATCTTGAAGGTCTTGCCCTCGGAACCGGGGGTGACGCCCGCCCTTCCGTCCGGTTCCATCCTGAACGGGACATCGCCGTCGGCGGGACGGCCCAGACGGAAGCGGAAGAGGCCGGCCTCCTCCGGCCGCTCGCGGAGAAGATCCGGGGCTGGCTCGGGGAGGGAAACCGGGTCGTCTTCGTCTGCGGCGGGCAGGAGTGCATGCAGCGGATGGGCCAGCTCCTTGCGCGGTACGACCTCCCCGTCCGGAAAGGGACCGGTCCATTCCTTGACGGGATCGAAGGGGACGGCGTCCCCGGCGCCCTTCTCCTTCGGGAGGGCCGGATCAGCGGAGGCTTCCACCTCCCCGGCATGAGCCTCGTCATC
>JAPLJY010000030.1 GCA_026388345.1 Deltaproteobacteria bacterium | reverse complement strand
GTAGCGCTGAAACCAGCGAATCCCCTCCCCGCGCACGATATGGTCCGCATCGATCAGCTCATTGAGGCCCTCCTTGTTGCTGATATGGCCGCCGATGACGATCGTTGCGGCCGGCTGATGCCGCCGGATCAGCTTGCACATCTTCCGGACCTTGCCGATATTCGGGATGATGGCGCCGATCCCGATGATGTCGTAGCTGTTCTCAGTGATCTCTGCCGTGAAATCCTCCAGGGTGGGAAAATCCAACAGGGTGCAGGGGGCGTCCAGGTTGTTCTGGATCATCATCAACCCGAAGGAGCGATGAAACATCCGGAGCGAGAACCCCCCCTGGACACGGGTGACCTGATTCTGATAGAGTTCCATGGGGTTGATTTTGCGGCTTCCGTACTCGTCATCCCGGGCGTAGGGCCCAAAGACGCTCGCGAGCAGGACGCGGGCATGGCTTCCGAGAGGATGGACTGGCTGATTTCTTTCCGGCATGCTATTCTCCTTTTTAAGGCCGTCTTTGGCCGTCGGGTGATACGCTAATCGATATTCAAGCAATTGTGAAGGGCCAAGTTGCCGTTTTACAATACTTTTACAATACGAGGCCCCCTGGAAATCGTGACCCCTTCGCGCGCTGGACCGGGAGCGCATCCCGCAAGCCCCGCCTTGCAGGCGGGGATAAGGGGCGCAATAAAACAGACGGTTTCCTTGTCGGGAAGCCCCGCCCTGTAAGCGGGAGCTTCACATTTTTCGACCCTGCGCCTCCTCGCTTCGCTGCGGGGGCAGGGTGCCCCTAAAAATCTCCAATGCGCGCTTTCGGGATCCGATTTCCAGGGGGCCAGATCTCGATAAAACGGTCGAGGAAGGAAAGGTTGCAAATGAAACAGGCGAAATGGTTCATCCATCCGGTTTTTATCTTTACCCTGTCCACCGTCGCGCTGGCGATCTCCCTCTTTCTTTACATCTACTGGTACATCAGCGTCAGCGAAAACCTGAATTCGGTAATCCGGCGTTATCAGCTTGACGCCAACCAGTTCTTCGAGGCCCGAACCTGGGTGGTGATCCTCATTTTGTCGCTCCTGGTCGGCGTCATCCTGGTAGGAATCCTCATCATCTTCATCTACAATTTAAAGACGCTGCAGCTCTACCGCCTCCAGCATACGTTCATCAACAATTTCACCCATGAGCTTAAGACCCCCGTGACCTCTCTGAAACTCTATCTCGAGACGTTCACGAAACACGACCTGCCCAGGGAGGAGCAGCTCAAATACATGGGTTTCATGCTCCTGGACGTGGAACGTCTCTCCGCCAACATCAACAGCATTCTGAACCTCGCCCGGATCGAAAGCCGGCTTCAGGAAGGGGCACCCACATCGGTTGACCTTCCGGAGACCATCCGGCAGTTCATCAACGATAACCGCCATATTTTCCACGACTGCGACATCCGCGTGGACCCGCCTTCCGGAGGTCCTCTCTTTTATCCTGTGATCACCTCCCTGTTCGAGATGCTCCTCATGAATATCCTGACGAATGCCCTCAAATACAACACCTCCGGGAAACCCCGGATCGACATCACCTTTGAAAATAAGGAGAAATCTCTACTGATCCACTTCCGGGACAACGGAATCGGCATCGCCCAGGCAGAGCGCAAGCGAATCTTCAGCAAGTTCTATCAGGCCCGGCACGATGGTCCAATCCCCGTGGGGGGAAGCGGGATCGGCCTCTATCTCGTCCAGCAGATCGCCCGACTTCATCATGGGAAAATGGTAGCCGACAGTGCAGGTGCGGGGAAGGGATC
Organism: Deltaproteobacteria bacterium; assembly: GCA_026388345.1. Next base: position 25,707 of record JAPLJY010000030.1, on the reverse strand, counting down.
CGTGTTGACGCTGATCCTTCCGGAAAAGGTTGCGGAAAGGGAAAGAAAATGAAACAGACTAAGAAAAGGCGCATCCTCATTGTCGAGGATGACACGCACATCGCCGAGGGGCTGAAGCTGAATCTCATGCTGCAGGGTTATGAAACGGCCATTGCCGGCAGCGGGACAGAAGGCCTCCGGATGTGGAAGGAGTGGAATCCGGACCTGATTGTCCTGGACATCATGCTCCCCGCCCTGGACGGCCTCTCCGTGCTGCGCCACATCCGCCTGCAGGACGAGCGTCTTCCTGTTCTGATCCTTTCGGCCAAGGGGGCGCCCGACGACCGGATCAAAGGCTTTTCGTGCGGCGTCGACGACTACCTGGCCAAGCCCTTCAACCTTGCGGAATTTCTGCTGAGGGTCGAACGCCTCCTGACCCGGTCCCTCTGGGGCCATGATCATTCCACACTCAGCGCGCCTGAAGACCCGGCGGAAACAAAGAAATACACCTTCGGCAGCAACACAATCGACTTTACAACGATGACGGCGGAATCCAGACAGGGAACCATCCAGTTGACCGAACAGGAGGTCCGGCTGCTCAAGATCTTCATCGCCAACCGGGGGAAACCCCTGACCCGTAAAATCCTGTTAGAGGTCGGATGGGGTTACTCCGGCGTGACGACGACCCGGACCGTGGACATTTTCCTTGTCCGACTCAGAAAGTATTTCGAGGATGACCCGCAGAACCCCGTCTATTTCCGCAGTCTCCGCTCCGTAGGGTATCTCTTCGATCACCCATGACGGATCCCCGTCCGTTCACGGAATGCGATTTGCGCGCCTTTCCAGGGCCTCCCGCACCCGCTGATACTCCCAGATCAAAACCGCCTGGAGGGCCCCGGCCTCCTCCACGGCGTTGTTGCGCCCCATCATCTCCAGTTCCTTGCAGATGCCGGCAAATGTCACGGCCCCGAGATTCGCACTGGAAGATTTGAGGGTGTGGGCGGCCCGGTGGAGGGCGGCGGTATCCTTCGCCTTGATGGCCTCGCGAATACCAGCCATCAGCGTTACGGAACTGTCGAGGTAGAGGCCTATGACGCTTTTGAGCAGGCCCTCCGATCCCAACGGTGCCAGTGAAGCGATCATCTTGAGAGTCTTTTCGTCTATGACAGATGGCTCTTCCTGCCGCCCGGCCCCTTCCTGCGTGGACCGATCCGCGTCGACGCCCTGGGAGCCCTCGTTTCCTTTCCCCTCCGCAGAGACCGCATCCCGGCGGTCGACCCATCGCTCGAGTATGGCCCGGATACCGCTCATGGTGAAGGGCTTGCCCAGATAATCATCCATTCCCGCTGCCAGGCAACGCTCCCTCTCTTCTTCACCGGTATAGCCCGTCAGGGCCACAATCGGGATGCGGCCCGCCGCCCCTCCCACCCGGTTCCCGGCTTCCATCTCCCGGATCAAACCCGTGGCTTCAAAACCGTTCATTTCCGGCATCTGGCAATCCATGAATATGACGTCGTACCGCTGCCGGGAAAAGGCCTCCACCGCCTGGCGGCCGTTTGCGACGACATCCACCCGGCAATCACAATGCTCCAGCATCGCCTTTCCGACCGCCTGGATCATGGGTTCATCTTCCACGAGCAGGATGCGGCAGGAGAGACCCTGTAACGGTTTAACCATGATACCCATTCCTTTCTTCACCTGTTCGCAGCCGGGATCCGCCTCCGGAAACCCGTCCGGGAACTCTACGCGGGAGTCAGCCATCTTGCGAGGACGACGGAAAGTTGGTCGGGTTTGTAAGGTTTGCTCAGGTAATCGTCCATCCCCGCTTCAAGGCAGATCTCCCGGTCCCCTTCCATGGCATGGGCCGTCAGCGCCACGATCGGGATGCGGCGGATTTCACCGTCACAGGCGGCCTCCCGCTCCCGGATCGCCCGCGTCGCATCGTAACCGTCCATTTCCGGCATCTGACAGTCCATCAGGATCAGGTCGTACACGGCACCGGCAACCGCCGCCAGCGCCTCCCGTCCGTTCCCCACCACATCCGCCCGGCAACCGAAATACTCGATCATCGCCCCGGTCACCGCCTGGTTGACGGGGTTGTCCTCCACCAGAAGGATCCGGAAAGAGGAAAAGCGCCCCTTTCCGAGCCGGTGGTCGCCTGGCGACGCAGCCGGAACCCCGGGCTCCTGATGCGGCAAAGGGCACGGCGCCACCTGAGCGGCAACGGATTCCGGCCGATCGAGTCGCGCCGTAAACCAGAACGTGGAGCCCCCCCCGGAACGCTTTTGACGTCGATCTCTCCACCCATCATCTGGACCAGTTGTCGGGCTATCGTGAGACCCAGTCCCGTTCCCCCGAACTTTCGTGTCGTGGACCCGTCCTCCTGGGAAAAGGCGTGAAAAATCCTCGGAAGGGCCTCCGGAGAGATCCCCATCCCCGTATCCCGGACCTCGAACCGCAGCAGAACCGATCGTACATCCTGATCCTCGGCGGATACCCGCACCGTCACCTCCCCCCGCTCGGTGAACTTGACCGCGTTCCCCAGCAGGTTGACCAGGATCTGCCGCAGCCGCACCGGGTCCCCCCGGAGGACCGAAGGCGCCCCGGCATCGATGTGGCAGGTCAATTCGATCCCCTTGCCGCGCGCCTGCCCACCGAAGAAATCGATCACCTCCCCCACCAGCCGGCGGAGATCAAGTTCAGTCTCCACCATCTCCAACTTGCCCGCCTCGATCTTCGAAAAATCGAGGATGTCGTTGATCAGCTGGAGCAGCGTCTCCCCGGAGGTGAGCGCCATATCGACATACTCCCGTTGCTGCCCGTCCAGCCGGTCGTCCCGGAGCAGCTCCAGGAAACCGAGCACCCCGTTCATCGGCGTCCGGATCTCGTGGCTCATGTTCGCCAGAAATTGCGACTTCGCACGGTTCGCCGCTTCCGCCGCATCCTTGGCCTGCACCAGTTCGGCCGTTCTTTCCCGGACGCGGACCTCAAGCTCCCCGCGGGCTTTCTCCAGTTCGACGTTGGCTTTCACTGCGGCCCCGATGTGTTCCCTTACGGTGGACTCCATCTGGTCGAAGGCCCGAACCAGGGTCTCCACCTCGTTTCCCGGAGCCACGGCCGCCGGTTCCGCCAGCGCATATTCCCGGATCACCCCCTCGGCTCTCAACCTCAAGCCCCGCAAGGGTCTGGTGAGCCAAAACGCGAGCAGGGAGCCGAGGATCGCCACAAAGAACAGGACGGCCGCGGAAACCATCAGCAGCTGGGACCGGCTCTTCTCCAGGAGGAGGTACATCCGAGAGACATCGCTGTCGACCACAAGGCAGAAGTGTGTATCCACGACGAAGATGGGGGCGTAAAGGCGGATCCGCTTCTCCCCGGGATCCAGGATCACCGTCGATCTTTTGTCGAGGAGGGTGTGTTTCACCAGTTCATTGTCGATCTTGAACCCCTCTTGGAGGGGGGCTGAGGCCGCGACCACGCCGGATGCCGAACCGAAGAAGATCCGGCTCCCCGTCCCCTCGGCCAGACGTCTGGCAAAGGCGTCATTGATTGCGATCCCGGCGATGATCGTGCCCTGGAGATCCTTTCCCCGAAAGACGGGGTCAATCACACGGATCACGAATCCCCGCGGTCCCTGGTCGGTGGCAACCATTTCCCGGCCGTCGAGGGCCTCATCCATTCCCCAGATCCCGCTGAGATCCCGCCTTGTCTCACCATTCCCGGGCGAGTAGAGGTTGATTCCCCGGGCATCGGTAACCGCCAGAATATCCATGCCGAGCCCTTCATAGAGTTCATCCGTGATCTTTCTGAGGGCGGCGTCCCCCTTCGCCGCGGTGGATGCGGCAAGGACCTGTGACAATCGCGGATCCTTTTTGAGATGGCTGGCGATGGCCGTCAGTCTGGCCACATCTATGCTGATGATCGCCTGGGCGAAGGAATGGATGCCGGCCACCTTGTCCTTCTCCCTGGCTGCCTGGGAATCGCTCAGATTGGACAGGCTGATCCGATACCCGATCAGTAGGGTCGTCAGGGCGATCACCACCAGCAGGATGATGATGGGAACAAGGAGACTCTTACGCCACTTCATGGAATCATCTCCGATCGAGGGCGATGAGGCCGTTGCCCTCGATGACCTTTCTGCCCTCTCCTGAAAAAACGAAGTCGATGAACTTCCGGTCCGCAGGTTTCAGGTTCTTCTTGTAGATCAGGGCGTATTCTTCCGTGAGGCGGTATTTCCTCGACAGGACGTTCTCCCGCGCAGGGGCGACGCCGTCCAGAGAGATGGGTCGGATGCCCCCCTTGGACCACTTCGCGGAAGAGGTCGTAATGAATCCGATGGCGTTTTTGTATTTGTCCAGCGTCTCCACGGCGGCCCGGTCGAAGAGGATAACCTTCGCATTGGGGGCAAAAACGATGTTCCGGAACCCCTTGAGATGCTCCTGGATGACGATGAGGCTCGAATCGCCCGGTTCCCTCGTGATCACCCGGATTTTGCCCTCCTGACCGCCGACATCCTTCCAGTTGTCGATCTTCCCTGAAAAAATCGCCTCTAACTGACTGGCGCTCAGGTTTGAAACCTTCACCTGCCGGCCGACGACGAACGCGACCGCGTCGCGGGCGAAAACGATCGATACAAGCCCCTGCCGCTCTTCCTCCGTCTTGAGACGCCGCGCCACCCGCGCCAGTGAAGCTTCCTCGTTGAGGACGGAGCTGATTCCTCCCCCCGATCCCGTGCTCGGCGGAACGGTGACCTGATCTTCCGGATTGCCCCGGTTGAAGGCCGCCGCCAGTTCCGCCAGAACGGGCTCGCACGCCCCCGTACCCGGAATGGTCAGCGTCTCCCCGAAAACCGGCGCCGCAAGGAGAATCCAGGCCGCAAGCGTCGACCAAAACCGGCGGGAAAATGTATCCAAACGGAACCCTTTCAATTTCATCACCCCTTTGTCTCATGGCCGCCGACGACGGCAACCCCGCCCTGATGCTTGTCCGGCCTCGCCTGACGGTGCGCATCCGGGACAACTCCCTTGATTATATCGGATGTTCCCTGCGCGAACTTGAATCGGGACGCGCTGCAGCGTTGTTATACCCGGCAACATAAGAGAGGCGGGGGGGGGGAAGTCAAGGGCATTCTCTGTCCTTTATTGCATCGATAAAGGGGACGATCGCGTCCCCGGAGGCGTCACCGCCAGTCTCAATGTTTGAGCCCTTTATCGCCGCTCCAGGATTGCACGGACATAGCTCTTTCCATTTGCGGCAAAGGGTATCAATAGATCCCGTACCCAAAGGGTTTGCCGGTCTATCGCCGGCCTGCCTTTTTCCGCCAGCATCTTTTCCACGATTTGTCCCCTCTCCCCGCTGGTTCCAAGCTCGAAACCGGGATCCGAGACGAATTTCCGCGGCATGCAGTCCTCCAGGATCCTGTCTGTTTCTTCCGCCTTTGCATGGGCCATCCCGGCAACCACGAGCCGCGGGACGGTATCCTCGTACGGAGATGCGTCATCGGCGGACCGCAGAGCCGCAAGGATCGGGTTGTTGGTTTCCCCCTTCTGATACGCCCGCTTCAGGATGATCTGGACGAACTTTTCGAGCGCCGTATGCCGGTTGGAGACGAGCTGCACGGCATCGGCCTTGGGTCCATGAATGCCGATCATGTCCGTCGTGTTGATCCAGAGTGCCTGCACGGTGCTCACGCCCGGAAGCGCAGCGGCGTGATAGGGTTGAGCAAGGTCGCCCAGGTAGTGAAGTCCCCAGCCCGTAAATCGCCATCCCCAATAGGGATGTCCGGTTTCAAAGGCGAGTTGCGCGAGCCTCTTGTAGAGATGGATGCGGTATTCGGGGTATGTCTTTTTCAGAAAGCCCGCAAAAAAATAGATGATCTCCGATTCATGGTAAAATCCCATGTGAAAAGGCGCCTGGCTGCCATATTCCAGTTTGGGATTGCCGAAGGGTTGGCGCCCGAATCCGTAGGTCTTTCCGAAATCGGTGCCATTGTCCTCAAAGAGACCGATATCCAGCCCGAGAAGGTCCGGATCATCCGTAGCGGAGACCGCCACATCGAGGGGCCTCACCATCTCACCGGCCTTCAACCCTGCAATGGCAGAGGCGTTCCAGTCGGACGTGTCACGAAGAAAGCTGATACTGCCGGGCAGAAGCAACGACATTCCTTTGTTCTCCTCCCCGGGAACCCGTTGCAGGTAGAGGGGAAAATTGACCGTGGGGTTCATCCGGATTGCATTGCAGAACCGCCGGCGGATGTCGTCGGGACTGCCATCAGCCCTGAAAGTCAGGGAAGCCGGCAGCGGCGGATACCACCGGAGATTCGTTTTTGCCCATGCCTCCTCTTCGGACAGAAGTCTTTCGAGGCTTTTCCCCTCGACCCTGATGAAGGCGTCAAGGCTTTCCACCGGGACGGTTTTGGCGTCACGCGCCTCCGGCATCGAAGAAATCACCGGGCGGGAAATCAGAGGATGCTCGCTCCAGGCCATAAGCGCCGCCTCCGGAAGAAGGGCCATGAGCACAAGGGACAGCAATGCGATTCCTTTTCTCCTCAACAGATTTATTTTCACGGCACCACCTCCTTGGCAACCGGGTAAACAGATCGGATCACTCGTGAAGAAACGAGACACTGCCGTCACAGATTTTTATAGAACTAACTTAGTTATTTCCCAAGATCAAGGCACTTTTTCATTGCGCATCGTTGTGCTGCCCGGCGGCGACGGCATCGGACCAGAGGTCGTTGGCGCAGCGCTTGCCGGGACAATACAAAGAGGCCGTACGGGTGCTGCCGGTACGGCCTCTTAAGAAGTTTGAAACTCTTTATTTTTATTTCTTGATGATGTATTCCGCGGCGGCTTCCACCCTCCGGTTTTTCTGACGCCCTTCCTTCGTGGCGTTGGATGCAACGGGTTTGGTCAGGCCGTAGCCCTTCGTGTTCAATCTCGATGCATCGATGCCGTACTTCTCCACCAGGTTCTTCTTGATTGCATCGGCCCGCTGTTGGGAGAGTTTCTCATTGTATTTCGCCGATCCGACGTTGTCGGTATGCCCCTCGATCAGGATCTTGAGGTCGGTGAATTTCTTCAGGACCGCCGCCAGTTTGGCGATCTCCTCCTGCGAAGACTTCCGGATGGTCGACTTGGCTGTGTCGAATTCCACGTTCAGGGTGACCCTGCCCTTCTCCACGATCGCGGTCTCCATGGCGCTCGCCGCCTGGGGCACGGCCTTCTGCACAACCGGGGGAGGACAGCCGTCCTGGTCCACCTTCACACCGGCGGGCGTCCCGGGGCACTTGTCGAGATAGTCGTAAACACCATCGCCATCGGTATCGAGGGGACAGCCGTCCCGGTCCACCTTCACGCCCGCGGGCGTCCCCGGACACTTGTCCAGATAGTCGTAAACGCCGTCGCCATCGGTGTCAAGGGGGCAGCCGTCCTGGTCCACCTTCACGCCGGCTGGCGTTCCCGGGCACTTGTCGAGGTCGTCGACAACGCCATCGCCGTCGGTATCCTTGACAACCTTGGCAGGGGCGGCCGGTTCGGCGGCCCGGGTGGCCATAACCTCCGGCAGGGCCTTCTTTGCACCGCCAAAGGCGATGTTGAGCCCGATCGTGTAGAGCAACTCGTTATAATGGTCGTTGAAGGGATTGACATGGCGGACGTCGGCCCTGAGGGCCAGGTTCTCCGTCAGGAAGTACTTGAGGCCGGCGCCGTAATCGACTGCGAGTTTATTCCGGTCGTCGATCACGCCGGAGCCTCTGTAGTGGCCCCCCCCGACGCCCACGGCCAAAAAGGGCACAAGACGGCTTTCAGGCATGAAGTGGTAAAGCCCTTCGATCCCAAAACCAGAGAGCTTTATAACGGGATTTCCGGCCAGAGACGTGCTTTCCGTCTGCACGTAGTTGAAGAAACCCTCAAGGCCCAGGTTTTTCGTGAAATTATAGCCGCCGCGAAGACCGTAAACCGGGTCGCTCTTGAGATTCTCATTGCCTTCAAAGGTGTACCAGCCGATGAAAGGGGTAACGGAGAAGGATCCCTCCCTCACCTGCGCATGACCGGCCGTAACAGTGACCGCCAGCATGACCATGACAACACCCATGATGATTTTTTTCATGATGTGCACCTCCTGATATCAATATTCCTATTCAAGAACCTCTCCTCGGCCTTCCCGTAGAAGGGGAAACGATGGACCATTTAATGTATTATGATAACACACATGAATTGCAAATAGCAACAACCAATTCGGATTGGTCCATATCATCGTTTTTGATTGAGAATATGGCTTTTTCAATCAGCACATGATGACCTCCCATCCATCGATCTTTCCAATGGATCGCCATGGTTCTCGATTTTTACATCGTCAAAAGGGAGGGGTCTCCCGTCCAAAAGGGTTGTCTCCGACGCTTCCATCTCTTCCGCCGGATAGGGTTTCAAGATCGAAAGCAGGTCCTTTTGATTGCGGGCATTCGGATCCATCCAGAGGTCTTCGAGTCCTTTCCCGACCATGACCGGCATTCTGTCGTGGATGGGACGGATGAGGTCGTTGGGCGCCGTCGTGATGATCGTGCAGGTATGGATAGGCTTCTTTTCCGGCGAGATCCAGGTTTCATAAAGGCCGGCGAGACCGAAAGGCAGGCCTGTTTTGAGGGTGAACTGAAGGGGGGTCTTGATCCGGCCAAGCTTTCGCCATTCATAGAATCCATCGGCCACAATCAGACACCGGCGCTTTTTGAAGGCCTCCCGAAAACTCGGTTTTTCCGAAAAGGTTTCCGCGCGGGCATTGAACATCCTGTTTCCGACGGACGGATCTTTGGCCCATGACGGGATCAGACCCCAGCGGAAGTCGACCAGTTTGTTGACCTCGTCCCGGATGACCGCGGAAATCTGTCGGCCCGGAGCGATGTTATGGCCCGGTCTGTACTCGCAGGCGGCCTCACGGATGCGGAAGGATTCCACGATTACGGAGAGATCGGTCAGAAGGATAAAACGTCCGCACATGGTTTTCTCAGCGTTGAGATTCGAAGCCTCCCCAATGATCCCGGGCGGCAGCGAGAATCTTCGCCTGCATCTGCTCCGGCGCTTCCGCGCGGCCTGCTTCCCGGAGGCGGAGCGACAGGACGGTCCACGTGTGCTCGCAGCGATTCAAGTCCGATGCACTCGCAAAAAGTCGCCAAAGCCGCTGATCCGGGACGGATCAGAATTTCCCTTCGGGCGAAGCGACCATCAACCTTGATGTCAACGGTTTTCCGAGACGCAGCCTGCCGGCGGCAGGATTCCGCAGCTGCCCGCAGGCTTCATCTGTTCCGGCATTATCGGGGCGCTATTTTTTCGCGTAGGAATCCCCGGCATAGATGGCCCGCACCTCGGCGGCCGAAGCGGCCTTCCGCAGCCGGCTCATGAATCCGGCTTCATCCTCCTGCAGGGCCTGCACGTTGGTCAGCACCGCTTCGAGCTTGTCCGCGGGGAACTTGACCGCGCCGTTTTCGTCCATGTGGATGATCTCCCCCGGACAGACGTCCATCCCCCCCACCGCTACCGGCACGTTCACCGCATACACCGCCATTTCGCCGTGCCCGGCGGTTACACCGCTCAGCATGTACTGGAATTTCATCGGGCGGATCTCGTCGATGTCGCGCGAAGGGCCGTTGGAGATGACGCCCAGACATCCGACGGCCTTCATCGCCGTGGTCATCTTGCCTCCCGACAGTCCCACCTTGCCTGCGATCTCGAGGGGAAACTTCTGCTGCAAGACCAGGATCGTCGGCTTCGGGGAGGCGTAGAGCGCATCGATGACGTCCATGAAGGAGAGCCGCCGAAAGCCCGGATCGGGCAGGCCGTAAACACAGGTGACTGCATAACCGGCGATCCGCCCGAGCTCGGGGTACATGCAGCGGATCGTCTGATCGGTGTACCAGTTCTCGGTCCAGGGATTGTAAAGCCCCAGGCAGAAGCGGTTCGAAGGATAGGTGGCCACCACGTTGGTGATGGAGGGTGTGTCAAATTTTGTCAGCGCCTGCAACATCTTCTGTTCCGTCATTTTTGCCATGCGAAAACCTCCTGTGCAATGTTAATGTCAACGCTCCATATGGTTGGGGGGAATATAGCATGATGTGAAATGATTGGAAAGTGGTAAAAGGGAAGAAGGTGTACGGTTCACCATATTTCCTGTTGACAATAGAGACCAATAAGATATGAAAATAAACCAATTCAAAGGCAATATATCCATTGCTGCCCATTGAAACACAAACCGGTAACGGTTCAGGCACGGTCCATCCGATCAGGATAGGGTTTTATGGCTACAAAATCCACTGATGCAGAAGGCAGAGACAGGGATAACCCTTCATCCGATCCATCCGCAAAACAGGGCGGGGTCACGCAAGGTCTCCTGTATGGATCGCCCATACCTACCTTTGTCATCGATATCAATCATCGGGTTATATACTGGAACAAGGCGCTCGAAGAGCTGAGTGGAATACGGGCTGAAGATGTGATCGGAACGAGGCAGCAGTGGCGGGCTTTCTACGCGGCAAAAAGACCCTGTATGGCGGATCTTCTGGTTGCAGAAGCCTTTGAAGGCATTGAGCGATGGTATGCAGGGAAATACAGCGAATCCAATCTCGTTCACGAGGCCTATGAGGCGATAGATTTCTTTCCCGCTCTGGGAACAAACGGCAGGTGGCTTCGCTTCACGGCGGCGGCCGTACGGGATGTCGATGAGACCCTCGTCGGAGCGGTCGAGACGCTCGAAGACATCACGGAACGCAGAAATGCCGAAGATGCCCTGATCGAGAGCGAACACAAACTTCAGAAGGTGATCCAGCGGTTCCCCATTCCGGCCTTTATGATCAATCGTAATCACGAGATAATCCAGTGGAACCGAGCCCTGGCGGAATTGAGCGGTATTCCGGAGCGGCTGATGCTCGGCACAAATCGTCACTGGCAGGCCTTCTACAAAAAAGAGAGACCCTGCCTGGCTGATCTCCTGGTGGATCAGACCTTGGGCATGATCAATCAATGGTATGACGGCAAGGCAAGAAAGTCATTACTGATCGACGAGGCCTACGAGGCCACGGACTTCTTTCCGGATCTTGGGGATTCAGGCCGCTGGCTCCATTTTACCGCGGCTGCCGTGCGAAACTCCCAGGAGGTATTGATTGGTGCCATAACAACCCTTGAAAACATTACGGATCGCAAGAAAGCCGAGCAGGGACTACAGAAGGCCCACGATGAACTGGAAATCCGCGTGCAGGAAAGGACCAGGGCACTGATCGAATCCTCCCGGGCACTCAAGGCGGAGGTGATCGAGCGGCGCATCACGGAGCAGAAGCTCCATAAACGGGAACGGGAACTCAAAATCAAGTCGACCAATCTGGAAGAGGTGAACACGGCGCTCAAGGTTTTACTCAAGCAGCGCGAGGAAGACAAGAGAGAGCTGGAAGAAAAAATCCTGGCAAACGTCAAGGAGATTCTTCTGCCGTACCTCGAAAAACTTAAAAGAACGAAGCTTGATGAATGCCAACTTTCCACCGTGAATGTGATCGAGACAAGCCTGAATGATATCATTTCTCCTTTCATTCGAAGCCTCACAACAAAATACCTGAATATGACACCCCGGGAAGTTCAGGTGGCCACGCTCGTAAAGGAGGGAAAAACGAGCAAGGAGATCGCCGAGCTTCTTCATACGTCCACAGCGGCAATTGATTTCCACAGAAACAACCTGCGCATCAAGCTGGGTCTTAAAAACAAAAAAGCGGGTCTTCGCATCCACCTGATGTCCTATCTGTAGTATCAGGAATAAACTAATATTACCCCTATAATCTCTTCCTATTGTTTTTCCTTATGTAATTGATCATAGTGGATTCAATTCAAATAATTGTGAATTGTCCAGCCTTTGGATCGATAAATGAAAGATCAGTTAAATATTAGGTATGCAGCTGCGATAAAATAGAACATTCTTGCGCCTTGAGCCGGTATTCAGGGAACACGGGATCCCAATGCCGGAAAAGAAAAAGAAGGGGGGCCGTTATGACCACAGGATACGGAACCAAGTTGATCGATCTGATCGAAAGAAGTCCGAACGAGATCGCCAAGCAATGGTGTCGCGATGTGAAAATGAACTCGCGAACACCGGCTTTTCATGGCCTTGCAGACGATCTCCTGATTCCCATTGCAACCGAGTTCTACGGAAATTTCCGAGAAATGTTTGTCACCGACCATCCCTTTGAAGCCGCAAGAAAAATCTTCAGTAAATATGCCGAAGAGCGTTATGAGCAGGGGATTCCCGTCCAGGAGGCCATGTATGCCCTGGTCCTAATGAGAAGGCATATCTGGCTCTATGCCGAGTTTCAGGCCATCTTCGTCTCCGCCGTCGAGCACCAGCAGGCAGCCGAGAGCCTCAACCGGACCATCCTGATGTTCGATTACGCCATCTATGTCATCACGGAGAAGTATCAGTTTCTGATCCAGAGCGGAATCAGAAAAAAAGTTGGCGGCATGCTGATTCAGGGCGGGCAAACCCATGCCTATCATCACCTGACCCTTGCAGCGCTCCTCATCGGGGTGGGGGCGCTGACCTTTTTCTCTTCCACGGCCATGGAGACGGTCGCCATGCATCTTTTCTACATCCCCATTGTTCTGGCCGGCCTTTGGTTCAGAAGCGGGGGAGTCCTCGTTGCCGTTGCGCTCGCGGTACTTCTCCTTCTGGGACATACAATATTTCTGATGCATGAGCCGTTTATCAACGACCTCATCCGGGCCGTCATGTTTGTCTTCGTCGGCACAGTCGTTACCAAACTGAAGAAAGGCCTCATCGAAATGGGTTCTATTCTGAGGCTCCGGGAGCGAAGCAAGGTCGGGTAGCAGTAACCTGAAAATGGTACTGTCTCCCGCATGAAAGAGGGGTGAATGCATTGAACATTGAAACAAATCAGGGAGTCGTCACATCCATACGGGGAAGCGTCATCGATATCCGCTTCCCCTCCGGAAAGGTCCCGGCCATCCAAAATCTCCTCCGGACCGGTGAAAACGGGAACATCCGCATCGAGGTCATGACCCAACTCAACACAGAGGTTGTACGGGGCATTTCCCTGACGCCGACCCAGGGGCTTGCCAGAGGGGCGACCGTCATCGATACGAACGCGCCGTTGATGGTGCCGGTCGGCAAACAGCTCCTCGGAAGGGTGTACAATGTGTTCGGCGAAACGATTGACGAAGGGCCTCCGGCGGATACATCCGCATCGAGGCCGGTTCATGGGACACGGATACCCCTTGCCCAGCAGTCCACGGTCTCCGAAATATTTGAAACCGGGATCAAAGCGGTCGATGTGCTCTGTCCGCTGGAGAGGGGCGGCAAGGCGGGATTATTCGGCGGGGCCGGTGTGGGAAAGACGGTCCTGCTCATGGAAATGATTCACAATATGGTTGGGCAGCACGAAGGCATCAGCCTCTTCTGCGGCATCGGTGAACGATGCCGTGAAGGGGAGGAACTGTACCGCGAAATGAGGGACGCAGGCGTCCTCGGCAACACGGTCATGGTTTTCGGCCAGATGAACGAACCCCCGGGGGCCCGTTTCCGGGTCGGCCACACGGGCCTCACCATGGCCGAATACTTCCGCGACGACGAGAGGCAGGATGTGCTCCTGCTCATTGATAACATCTTCCGTTTCATCCAGGCGGGTCAGGAGGTCTCGGGCCTCATGGGACTCCTCCCCTCACGCCTCGGCTATCAGCCCACCCTGGCATCGGACCTGGCGAAGCTCGAAGAACGGATCTGCAACACCACCACAGGTGCCATTACCTCCATCCAGGCCGTTTACGTCCCCGCCGACGATTTCACCGATCCATCCGCGTCTCACACCTTCAGCCACCTGACGGCCACCATCGTGCTGTCCCGGAAGAGGACCAGCGAGGGATTCTATCCGGCTGTCGATATCCTGCAGTCCAACTCAAAGATGCTCATGCCCACCATTGCCGGGGAACGGCACTACCGCATTGCCCAGGAAATCAGGAAAAATCTGACGATATACGAAGAGCTCAAGGACATCATTGCCATGCTGGGCATCAATGAGCTTTCCCGGGAAGACCAGCGAACGGTTTTCCGTGCCCGCCGGCTCGAACGCTTCTTCACGCAACCCTTCCATGTGACGGAACAGTTCATCGGGAAAGAGGGGAGAGTGGTCCCCCTCGAAGCGGCGCTCAGCGGATGCGAAAGGATCCTGAATGACGAGTTTGCGGATTACCCCGAAAGCGCACTTTACATGATCGGGACTGTCGATGAGGCTCAAAAAAGGGAGGAATCGTGAACCTCAAAATTCTGCTGCCCGCAGAAATCTTCCTCTCGGAAGAGGTGACCAGGATTACTGCCGAGGCCGAAAACGGCTTTTTCTGTCTCCTTCCGCAGCACACCGATTTTGCTGCCGCGCTGGTGCCGGGAATATTGTCCTTCACAACCGGAGACAAGGAGACCTACCTCGCAGTCGACGGGGGCGCCCTTTTAAAACGGGGTTATGAGGTTTTTGTATCCACGCGAAATGCGGTCAGAAGCCCCGAGCTTGGAACCCTTAAGGACGTAGTGGTCAAGCAGTTCGAAGAAACCGATGAACGGGAAAAGAAGGCCCGTTCCGCCGCGGCGAAGCTTGAAGTAGACCTCCTCCGCCGTTTCATGGAGCTCAGAGATCATGAATGACCAGAAATTGACACCGCGGGAGAGGCGCCTGAAACTTGCCGAGGCCTTCACCAAGAAGGTGGCGACAAAAGGGGCAAGAAGGATCAAAGGCAAGGGGCAGAAGGACGACGGACTGTGGTTCGGTCTTGGTGTTTTCGGCGTCGTGGGCTGGTCTGTGGCCATTCCCGCCCTGGTCGGGACGGCCATCGGACTCTGGATAGACCGCACTTGGCCAAGCCGCTTTTCATGGACACTCATGCTTCTGATTCTGGGTGTCGGGCTTGGGTGCCTCAATGCCTGGTACTGGATGAAAAAGGCGCGCGATAACATCATCGATAAATAGCAGGCGCGAGGCAGCGATGATTGCCGACTGCGTCATGGTATTTTGAAAGCCGATGCATTGGGGAGAGGGAAAATGTTTCAGATTGCTCGCCTTCTTTTCATATTCGTGATGGGGATGGCTCTCGGGGCCATCTATTTCGCCGGACTCTGGTACACCGTCCGGAGACTCCCGGATGCAAAAAGGCCGTTGAACTGTCTTCTCTGCAGCTTTCTGGTCCGGGTATCCCTTGCCATAACGGGATTTGGCCTCGTCATGGACGGCCGTTGCGATCAACTGATCGCCGTGCTGGGCGGATTTATTCTCACGAGAGAAATCCTTGTCCGTCGCCTCGGGCGGTACACCTCAAAATCTTTTTGAACGGGGGCGCTCATGGAAATCGTAGCCATCAACCAGATCAGCCCGGACCAGGTCATCCTTTTCCGGTGGGGGTGGGTCGTGATCAATGCCACACTGGTTTATACATGGCTGGTCATGGGAATCCTGGTAACAGGATCCGTTTTGATTACGCGCCGCCTCTCCGCGGATAGGACACTGTCCCGATGGCAGAACCTGCTGGAGATCATCCTCAGCAACGTCCTGTCCGAGATCCGGCAGATCGATAAAGAAGGCACCGAAAGATACTTCCCTTTCATCGGAACGTTGTTTCTGTTCATCCTCTTGTCCAATATTCTCACCTTCATTCCCGGATATGTGGCCCCCACCTCGGCTCTCACCACAACGGCGGCCCTGGCCATGCTGGTTTTTTTTGCGGTTCCCATCTTCGGGATCACCAAACTGGGCATTGTCGAATACTTCAAGGAGTATTTCCGGCCCAACTTCTTCTTTTTCCCGTTTCACGTAATGGGCGAATTTTCCAGGACGCTCGCCCTGGCAGTCCGTCTTTTCGGAAACCTGATGAGCCACGAGAAGGTCATTGCGATTCTCCTCGTGGTTACCCCTCTCTTCTTCCCGATTGTCATGCAGGTGCTGGGTCTGCTGATCGGCCTGATCCAGGCCTACATTTTTGCCATCCTGGCTATGGTATATATCGCTTCAGCCTCGCAGGCGCACGAGGGGGAGGAACCCAAAGCAAAGATAACCCAAATTCAAGGAAAGGAAGGATAAACTTATGGACAGCGTGAGTGTGGTAGCAGCGGCGTCGATTATTGCAGCGGGGGTTTGCATGGGGATCGGTGCAATCGGCCCGGCATTTGGTCAGGGGAGGGCTGTCCAGGGTGCACTGAACTCGATCGCCCAACAGCCGGACGAGAGGAACTCCCTGACGAGAACACTTTTCGTCGGCTTGGCGATGATTGAGTCCATCGCCATTTACTGCTTTGTGATCTCGATGATCCTCGTTTTCGCCAATCCCTTTTGGGCCTATGTCATCAAAAAAGCAGGAGGATAATCCATGCACATTGACTGGTTTGTCTTTTTTGCCCAGATCTTCAACTTCCTGATCCTCGTCTGGCTTCTGAAGAAATTTCTCTACGGGCGGATCATCGGCGCCATCGATACCCGGGAAGCCAAGATTTCATCGACCTTCGCCGAGGCGGAAAGATCCCGGGAAGAAGCGCGCGAGTCCGCCGTTGTTTGCCAGACGCGGTTACAGGAGCTGGAGTGTGCGTCGGAGGAGATGATGAACAAGGCCCGGGCGGGTGCCGATGCGTACCGCAAGGAACTCATGGAGAAAGCCCGGGAGGAGGTCGATCTGATTCAAAATCGCTGGACCGAAACGCTCCGTGCGGAACGGGAAAACTTTTTCCAGGAACTCCGCAGGCTGACAGGTGCTCAGGTTTACGCCGTCACCCGACGGGTTTTGAAAGACTTGGCTGATATGGATCTTGAAGAGAGGATCCTGCAGATCCTGACGGAACGCATCGAAACCTTGGACGGGGATGAGCGGGAGAAGATCCGATCATTGATGAGGGTCACAAAAAAGATCACAGTCCTATCGGCTTTTGATATCCGTGCGGATGTCCGCGGAAGGCTCAATCAATCCATCGACCGGAATATCGGGCCCGGCATTTTCGTGGCATATGAAAAATCGAATGACGTGATGTCCGGCTGCGAGTTTCGGATCAACGGTTACAAAATCGCCTGGAGCATGAAGGACTACCTCGAAACACTGGAAGAGAAGTTCTCTCACCTCCTGTACGAGGAATCGCAGGGAGATGTTCGCCGGAAGGAGGTGTGACCCATGGGGAACACAGAAAAAGAACAGATCATGACCTTTTTTGAAGACACATTCAAAACACTGGACGCCGCCCTTTCAGACCAGCATGCGGAACTCAGGCAGCGTGAAGTCGGTGTTGTGAAATATGTGGGGTATGGCATTGTCCGTGTCGGCGGCCTGCCCAACATCAAGGCCGAGGAACTGGTCCTCTTCCCGCACAATCTCCAGGGACTGGTTTTCAACATCGATCCTGACGAGATCGGCGTAATCCTATTGGGCCCGGGCGAAGGGTTGCGGGCCGGCACGGAGGTCAGGCGGACGGGACGGGTTCTGGACACCACGGTGGGATACGATCTCATCGGCAAGATTGTGGACGCCATCGGACGCCCTCTGGACAACCAAGGAGACATCAGCACCGTAAAAAGATTCCCCGTGGAACGGGAGGCACCGGCGGTCATGGCACGGGACCCCGTAACCGTGCCCCTCCAGACGGGGATCAAGGTGATCGACGCATTGATTCCCATCGGTCGGGGACAGAGGGAACTGATTGTCGGCGACCGTCAGACCGGTAAAACGGCGATTGCGGTGGATGCCATCATCAATCAAGCGGACAAGGACGTGATCTGTATCTACTGTGCCATCGGGAAAAAGGCCTCCGACGTGGCCAAGGTCATCGCCGATTTTAAGGAACACGGGGCCATGAAATACACAATCGTGGTGGTCGCCACAGGGGAAGACCCCCCCGGAATGCAGTTTATTGCGCCCTATGCCGCCACGACCATGGGAGAATATTTCATGTCCGAAGGGCGGGACGTTCTGGTGGTCTATGACGACCTGACCTACCACGCCCGCGCCTACCGCGAGCTTTCGCTGCTTCTGCGCAGACCTCCGGGACGCGAGGCTTTTCCCGGGGACATCTTCTACATCCATTCACGCCTGCTGGAACGCTCGACCCATCTCCGAAAAAAGCACGGCGGCGGGTCCCTGACGGCGCTCCCCATCGTCGAAACGGAGGCTCAGGATATATCATCCTACATCCCGACCAATCTCATTTCCATCACCGATGGACAGATCTATCTGTCACCGAAACTTTTTCAGAAGGGAATTCTGCCCGCGGTCGATGTCGGAAAATCGGTCTCCCGTGTCGGCGGCAAGGCGCAACTTCCGGCCTATCGCGCCGTTGCCGGTGATCTGCGGATCGCCTATTCCCAGTTCGAGGAATTAGAGGCCTTTTCGCGATTTGGAACCCGCCTCGATGACGCCACGCGCAGGGTTCTGGAAAGAGGATGGCGTGTCCGGGAGATTCTGAAGCAACACCAGTACAGGCCTCTTCGCGTTTCGGAGCAGATCGCGGCTTTGCTGGCCATCACCAGCGGTGTAACCGATGACATTCCTGTGGATAAGGTCGGCGAGGCAGAAGCCAAACTGAGAAATATATTGACGGAACGCCACCTTGATCTCTGCAGCCGGATCGAATCGGGTGAAAAACTCAGCGCTTCCGATCGGGAAAGCCTCACCCTCGCAGCCAGAGAGGCTGTTCAACACCTGTTGTGAGGTAAAACGGTGCAGACAAGCGAATACCTCAAAGGAAAGATTCAGAGCGCGCAAGACCTGCTCGGTGTCGTCAAGACAATGAAGGCCCTGGCGGCCATCAGCATCCGCCAGTACCAGCGTGCCGTCGAATCGCTTGCGGAGTACAACCGGACGGTCGAGATGGGCCTGCAGATCGTCCTGCGACAAAGCCGCGAAACGATCACATCGGCGAAATCCAGGTCGGCAAGGCTCGGAGCCATTGTCTTCGGCACCGATCAGGGACTTTGCGGACAACTCAACAGCATCATCGTATCCCATGCCATGGAGGAAATGGAAAAATCCGGAGTCGGCAGCGAGAATCGAATTATCATCGCCATCGGCATGCGAACGGCGGACCTCCTGGAAGATTCGGGACAAAAGGTGTCAGAAGTCCTCACGACACCCGGTTCGACGGCGGGAATCACGCCCATGGTCCAGGATATCACCGTTCTGCTGGAAGACTGGCGATTCAAAAAGCAGATCGGACAGATGCATCTCTTTTACAGTGAATATCTTTCCGGCGCCAC
The DNA here is from genome assembly GCA_026388345.1 of Deltaproteobacteria bacterium. The sequence continues at coordinate 6,473 of JAPLJY010000030.1, read as the reverse complement.
CTATCGGCCGAAGACGCTTCGCATTCTGCCCATTGACGAGACATGGTTGAGGTCATTGAAACAGCGAAAATGGGAATCCCGAACGTTGCCGATATTCACCATGGAGTGGGAAGACATTTTCCGCGCCCTGATCAGGGAGTATCTCTTCGTTTCAATCTATCGCGCATTCGCGAATTCCCTGGCCAGTGAAAATGCGAGCCGCCTTGCGGCCATGCAGAGCGCGGAAAAAAATATAGAGGAGCGTCTGGAAGAGCTTTTTCTGCATTTCCACCGGCAGCGCCAGATGACGATCACCGAAGAGCTCCTCGACATTGTTTCCGGCTTTGAGGCGCTCGGAGGCGCCGAAACCGGAGTTCAGTGAGAGGGGCAAGTATCCACGGGGGTGCCGAAGGAGAAAGGAGGTCCATCCATGTTGGATAAACGAGTATGCTCGATATGCGCCTGGCGCGAAAACTGCCAGAAGAGGTTCATGGTTTCGGTCGACGCCCATTTCAATGTCCACTGCCCGGACTACACCCAAGACGTTCGGATCAGGGATTCCGAGATTGACGAAAAAATCGTCGAATACCAGATTGAAAGATGGAGAAGGACCGGGAAAAGCAATCAGGACGTAGTTGTAACCATATCGAGACAGGCCGGCGCCGGGGGAAGTGAAATCGCCAGGCGTCTCGCCGAGGAGTTCAAAATGGATCTCATCGGCAGGCAGATCATCCAGTATGTGGCGAAGAGCGCCGGAATGAGCACCCGGGTGGTCGAATTTCTGGATGAGAAGGCCGTCTCCCGGATTGATTCAATGATCAACTCCATGTTTGTCAACCGCCATCTTTCCGCCGACGTTTATTTCAATCACCTGACCCGCGCCATCGCCACGATCGGCGAACATGGCAATGCAATCATCGTCGGCCGGGGAGCCCATCTCCTGCTTCTGAAAGAGAAGACGCTGCGGTTTCGTTTCATCGCCCCGCAGGAATGCAGGATTCGGCATTTCATGAAGAGCCGGGACATGACGAGGGCGGAAGCGCAGAAATACGTCGAGCAAAGGGACGCAGACCGGACGGGGTTTATCCAAAAATATTTCAAGACCGATGCCGACGATCCGGGTCATTTCGACATGGTCGTCAACACGGAAATGCTCGGAATAGAGGGCGCCTTTCGGATTGTCTCCGCTGCGGTCCGACAGCGGATCAAGCCCGATAAGGAGGTGACGCCGTTCAAGGAGCGGCGGCGCATCCGACGACCTGATGTCCCAAAGTGACGGGTAAAGGATGGTGGCGGCGTACGTTCCTCGATCTCGTCCAACTCCATGCAGCAGCACGGAAACCACTCATTCATCCGCCCCGTTCTTCATCGCCGTCACACCTCCGATCGTCCCCAGGCGGGACTTCAGAGAGCGCTGTTCCCCACCCAATAATGCGGCGTAATACATGGCGTTCGCCATTACCTTCTTGACGTACTGGCGCGTCTCTGCAAACGGGATCGTCTCGACGTAGATCGCGCCCTCGAGGGGTTTCGCATCGCGCCACCTGCTCGCGCGGGCCGGACCGGCGTTGTAAGCTGCGGCGGCGAGCACCGCGTTGCCGCCGAACCCGTCGAGCACTTGCCGCAGATAGAAGGCGCCCAGCGCGGCGTTCACCTCCGGCCGTTCCAGGCGGGACGTGCGAAAGTCCTTCATGCCGATTTTTTTTGCGACCAGGCGCGCCGTCGACGGCATCAACTGCATCAACCCCGCGGCCCCGGCCGTGGACTTGGCATCGGCGATAAAACGGCTCTCCTGACGAACCAGCCCCAGGACCAGCGGTTCGTCGAGATTCCGGATACGCGCCTGCTTTTGGAGAACCTTGCCGTAAGGCGCAAGATAGCGCAGGGAGAAATCATGTTCGGCCACCGTCCGGTCGGCCGTGTTGATGGCGCGGTCCCAGATCCCGTTTCGCCTCGCCAGCTCCGCGGCGGCCAGCAGCGCCCGGTCGTCCATCCCCCGGACGGCCCAGATCCATTCAGCCTGACCCTCCGTCCGCAGGCCGAGCCTGTAAAGCGCCAGCGCCCTTCCGATGCCCCCCAGGGAGGTTACTCCCGCCATCTCTTCCGGGGTCGGCGCCGCCGCTTTCGGCGGGATTTCCAGCGGCATCCCCAGTTCCTCCGCGGCGAGCCGGCCGTAAAAATGGTGCTCGCCGGCGATCCGGCCGAAAAGCGTCCGTCCCTCATCCTTCGCCCCGAGCGCACATAGCGAGCGCCCCAGCCAGTAGATCCAGGCCGGCTCGGAGCGCTCCGGCGGCGACATCCGCCCGATCGCGCCTTTCACCTCCTGCCAGTTTTCCTGCCGGAGGGCGATGCGCGCATACCAGGCCAGTTGCTCGTCGGAAAGCGGCGTCTCCCCGGCCTTCCCGAACCAGTCCAGCGCCTCCGGAAGGTGACGACGGGCGGCGTATGCGGCGAGAATCGCCCATACGTACTGCCGATCCTCCGGCGAGAAGGCCTCCTTGAGCCTGCCGTCCCAGAAACGGAACGCCTGCTGCGGATCGTTCCGTGCCAGGCCGATGAGCGCGACGATCGCCAGCTCCCGCTCGGGCGCTGTTTTCGGCCCGCCGTTGACCCGTTCCAGGAACCCGGCCGGCACCCCCGCCGCATTGTCGATCCGATATCCCGCCGGGGCCCGATCGGCGGGCAGCCTCTCGGCGATCCGCTTGGCCTCCCCCGGAAGGCCGGCCTGCATGAGAAGCCGGAATCGGTCGCGCAGGTCCCGCGGCGCGAGATCCCCGGATTGCAGCATCGCCTCGACCACGGGAGCGCAGCCCAAAGGCAGAACCCGCGGGGATTTCCAGAGGGAGCGGATTTCGGCTGGCACGGAGGCGTCCTGCCGCAGCCACCTCTCCTGAAGCGCGTAACCGTCGACTTCGAAATCCGCCCGGACAAGCAAGGGAAACTCCTGACGGAACAGATCCCATTGTCCGCTCTTGCCCAGAACGCGAAGCCAGTCCCGGCGCATCTGCTCGGCAAGAAGGGTCCCTTCGTTCCGGGACAGGAAAGACCGCAATTCTTCCGGGGAAGCCTGTTCGATGCGCAGCTTCAATCCCCAGAAGGCCACATAGGATTCGAGCGCATGGCCCCGAATCTTTCCCACATATCCGGCCAGTTTGAACCCGTCGCCGGCAACAAATGCATCGCGGGCGGCCAGCAGCGCCTTGTCCTGGGAAGACGTCCCGGCCGCAAAAAGCGCCGCGGGCAGCGCCACCAGGATCGCCGCCAGGATTGCCCGCCACGATGCCGCCGAGCAAAACCTCATATCGCCTCGATCGTGGACGGCGGCTTGGAGGTGATGTTGTAGGTCACGCTGACGACCTCCGGAATGGACGCAACGATGCCGCCCGCGATTTTCTCCAGGGTTTCAAAGGGTAGTCTCGTCGGGGTGGCCGTCCGGGCATCCAGGCTGTCCCAGCAGCGAATCTCGATCTGGTTCCCGAAGACCCTTTTGCCGTTCTTCATCCCCGTGACGCGATCCTCATGCAGAATGGCGAGGTACTGAAAGGCCCCGGAGCGGACAAGATGTCTTTCAACAATCGCTGTCGCGATCCGGACCGTCCGAATCTTTTCCGGGGTCACTTCCCCGATCACCCGCGCGGCCAGAGCGGGACCCGGGAAGGGTATCCGCAGGAAGGCCTCTTCCGGCAACCCCAGGGCCTGTCCAAGTTTCCTCACGCCGTCCTTGCGGAACTGGATCAGGGGTTCCAGAATCTTGTATCCGAACGCCTTCTGGGGATCGATGCCGATCTGCTCGAAGACGTTGTGCTGCCGTTTGATGCCCGCCACCGTTTCGTCCACATCGGTAAGGATCGTGCCCTGGAGCAGGTAGCGGGCGCCGCTGTTGAGGACAATGTCCCGAAACACGTTTTTGTAGAAGGTCTGGGTGATGGCCTCCCGTTTTTCCTCCGGATCGGTTATCCCCTTGAGGGCCGCAAAGAAGGCCTTCCGGGCGGGAATGATCTCGACGGTGACGCCGATCTGCTGGAAGAGGGCCGCAACCTTCTGCGCTTCTCCACGTCGCATGAGGCCGTTGTCGATGAAACAGGTTTTCAGACGGTTCCCCAGGGCCCTGTGTCCCAGGGCGGTGACCACCGATGAGTCCACCCCGCCCGACAGGGCGTTGATGGCCAGACCGTCCCCGACCTTTTTCTGCAATTCCTTGACCTTTTCCCGGATCCACTGCTGCGCATTCAGATCTTCCGCCCGAATCTCCTTTGCTTTCATTGGCTCCCCCTCTCCTTTCATTATTCTTTCATTCAAAAATCCACGGATCCACGGCGCGCTTCCAGGCAACCGTCTCCTCCGGTTTGAACCAGAGCGCCGCTTCCTTGAGGCCGTTTTCGGGGCTGTCCGAGGCGTGGGTGAGGTTGCGGCCCACCTCCAGCGCAAAATCGTGGCGGATAGTCCCCGGCGCGGCTTCCAGGGGACGGGTGGCGCCCATCGTCTGCCGGATGGCGGCCACCGCCTTCGGGCCTTCCCAGACCATCGCCATCACGGGGGCGGAGGTGATGTAGGCGATCAGACCGTCGTAAAACGGCTTCCCCTTGTGAATCGCATAGTGCTCTTCGGCAAGCGCCCGGCTGACCTGCATGAATTTCGCCCCCGCCAGGAGCAGCCCGCGCCGCTCCAGACGGGCGATCACCTCGCCGATGAGACCCCGCTGCACCCCATCGGGTTTGACCAAAACCAGAGAACGTTCCATTTCTTCCTCCTGACAATATGATATCCGGAAACGCCGGATTGCTTGACGAACATCCTTGTCAAACGCCGGAGGAGGATACGAAGAACCAGACTGCATGTCAATAGGTATCTGGCCACTTGTCAGGAGCACGCAGGCCATCCGGGTATGCATCACGCAGTCCGTCCGGTTTAAACCGGTCATCGGGGGAGGCAGTGGATGGAACGGACAGAGATGCCACAGGAGATCCGGAAATGTGATTTGAAGAGGTGTTTTTTGGCCGGAAGGAGAAGGGGCGGGTGCACTTTTCAATTGCCGTAATTGGTACAGTCCTAAATTACCTGTGGCAATTTTTTTAATGAATGCCCAGTTGTAGCTTAACTGCTTCTTCAACCTTGCGCATATCTTCCTCAGAAAGAATGCCGGCGCGGTTAAAAAGCCTTAACTTGCTTACAGTGGCCAGTTGATCCGCCATGGCCTTGCTCTCTTTACCTTCAAAAACCACCAACGCCTCACTGGGGTAGAGACGGTCCGTTTTGCTCGTAAGAGGAACAACTTGAACTCTATTGAGGAATTTGTTTGATGCATCATTGCTGACGATCACGGCAGGACGCTTTTTCTTGATTTCCCCGCCAACAGAAGGATCGAAATTGACCCACCAGACTTCACATCGTTTCATGATCCATGTCCTTAAAGGCAAGTTCCGCCCACTCCAATGCTTCATTCTCCCGATTTTTATCTTTTGCCATTTCGGCGTAGTCAGATTCATAATTGGGACAAACAACGTGAGGACGAACGATTTCCTGGACAAACCTGCTGATTTTGCGGGGTCCTATGAATTTATGAAGACCGGCATAAACTTCTTCATCAACTGTTATGGTTAATTTCTTCTGCATGACACACCTCCCTTACACGTGCAATATACGTATAGACACAAGGCGTGTCAATGGGAATAAAACGAGAAGGCGCTGGTTCGAGCCAGCCTGCGACGAGAACCAATCAATGGTTCAGTTCGCACCCGTTCGCGCCGCCGCAGGCGGCGCGAACGGCAAAGCTAAAGGGCGTGGCGGCTTTGTGCCGCGTCCCTCTTGAGCGCCTTGTTAGCCAGCTTATTCATTCTTTGATCTTGTAATTCTTCAGGATATTATCTATGAAATCCATAAATTTTAGGGCGTACACAGACAAGAGCATTGGAGGTCCCGGGTCCTCTTTCTCCTGTCCGATAATGTTCCAATATGCCTTTACCCCCAAATGCCAAGCTGGTCCAGCACCCTTCTGGTTTCTCAAACATTCGCCATATTCGCTGAATCTATTATCAATCATTTGAATAATCTGTTCGACTGTGCCCATATTTAAATCTGGCTTTAATATCGGCTGGATATGAGCCATGAATTCCGAGTGAATCCCTTTCATGACCTCTAAACCCGGTGAAGAAGGATACTTCTTAATTAATGTCTCAAAAGATAGGTACATGGCAAATATGAGGATTTCAATCGAATAACTCCATTTGAGATTGTCAGGGTCTTCGTTTAAATCATTGATCAGCTTGTTATGATTAAATGGGGATTCAGAAGACATTATTCCATAGCGAATATTCGTGTACAAGACTTCCCCTAAATCTTGCGGTGATATTTTTTTCTTAAAGAGTGCCATATGAGCTAATCTTTCCAATCCGAGTGATCATTATATATCAAGGCTAACGGGTGCGAGACGAGCCACACCCCCTTGGGCGCGGGAGATGCAATTTATTGCAGCTCCCGTGACAAAGGGGGCGGAG
>JAPLJY010000280.1 GCA_026388345.1 Deltaproteobacteria bacterium | reverse complement strand
CCGCGATACCAAGACCCTATACATGGTGGGCATGCGGGAATTCGATCAACCATGAACCGTTTGAATCATCGCCTCCAGCCGCTCCATCAGCGGGGGGAGCGTGGCGGGAGCGAGGGCGGAGATCGCGACGGCGTCGAAACGTCCGCAGAGGGTTTCGAGAAGCGCCCGGTCCGTGACGCGGTCCATCTTGTTGAAGACCCGAAGGGTCGGTTTGCCGATCAGCTCCAGATCCTGAAGGATCTTCTCGACCGCCGTGATCTGCGCCTCGAAGGCGGGGTTGCCCGCATCGATCACGTGAAGGAGGATGTCCGCCTCCTGAAGTTCGTCGAGGGTCGCCCGGAAGGCGGCGACGAGCTCCTTCGGCAGCTCCCGGATGAAGCCGACCGTATCGGTGATCACCGCCTCCGTATCCCGGGGGAAGCGTAGCCGGGAGCTCTTCGGGTCGAGCGTCGCGAAGAGTCGGTCCTCGGTGAAGACGTCGCTTTTCGTCAGCGCGTTTAAGAGCGTCGATTTTCCGGCATTCGTATAGCCCACGATGGAGATCACGGGGAGGCCCGCCCGGTCCCTGCGGCCGCGCCGCTGTCCCCTGGCTTTTTCGATGTTCTTGAGATCCTTCTCCAGGCGGTGGATACGGTCCCTGAGACGCCGGCGGTCCACCTCCAACTTGGTCTCGCCGGGGCCCGTGCCGCCGATGCCCCCCGCCAGGCGGGAGAGTCCCGCGTCCTGCTGCGTCAGCCGGGGAAGCCGGTATTTGAGCTGGGCAAGCTCCACCTGGATCTTCCCCTCCCGGGTGTGGGCGCGCTTCGCGAAGATGTCGAGGATCACCTGGGTGCGGTCGATGACCTTCATCTCGGTGGAATCGGCGATCGAGCGGATCTGGGCGGAGCTCAGCTCGTGGTCGAAGATCAGCAGGTTTGCGTCCATCTGCATCGCCCGGATGACGAGGTCGGAGAGTTTTCCCTTGCCGATCAGGAACCGGGGATCCACCTCGGAACGGTGCTGGATGATTGCGTCGAAGACCTCGACGCCTGCGGTGCGGCAGAGTTCCCGAAGCTCCGCGACGGAGGCCTCGCTGTCGGGAAAGGGCCTCGTTTCGACGCGGACGAGGATGGCGCGATCGACGGCCTCCACCTTGCGCGTCGTCTGCCGCTTGGCGAACTCCCCTTCGAGGGCGGCAATGAAGGCGGTGAAATCGAGATCCATCTCCGCGGGGCGCTGCGGATCGAGCATCTGCCAGTAGCGTCCCTCCGGATTTTCGGGAATCAGGTGGGCCGTGTGGGCCAATCCGGGCAGGCCGTCCCCGCCGGTTGCCACCGCACAGACGAGATCGAGGCGCAGCAGCGCCAGGTCCGTGAGGTCGTCCGTGGTGAGCTCTTCGCCGCTTAAGTGGGTGTGGATCAGGCGGAGCCCCTTGAAACGGCGGGAGGAGGAGCGGAAGCCGTCGAGGCTAGGGATCAGGATGTTGTGGTGCGATCCCACGATCACATAGGCGACCTCGCCCCGGCGGGTGATCAGGATGCCGATCTGGCGGTTGATCTCCCGGGAGAGCTCCGTGAGCTGCCGGGCCAGGTCGTGGTTGACGATCCGCTCCGGCGGGACGCGCCGCCTGTAGAGCTGTCCGATCCGTTTGATCTCATCCGGCCCGAGGCCGGTCAGATTGCCATGAATCTTTTCGATGTCTGCTCCTTTATTTCCCGCTTATTTCCCAACCCGCTTTTCCATCCGGTCGAGGAAGGTCGACCAGGCGTTCGTCCGAAAGGAGGCGACAAGCTTTTTCATCTCCTGTCTCCCGCAGGCCGGGCATGCCGGCTCGCCCTCTCCGGCCTTCATGATCCGCTCGAAGCAATGACCGCAGATTCTGCACTGATATTCGTAGATCGGCATGGAATTCCCCGCTGCCTGGATTGGCCCCTCCGATTCCTCAGGCCCTGATGAATCCATACCATGCTTTGGTCTGGGCGGTCAAGATTTAGGGAGGCGGCCGGCGGCTCCCATTCGCAAAGAGGGGACGGGGAACGGGGGGAATGGAAAGGGAAACGAAAAAAAGCCCCGGGGATTTCTCCCCGGGGCCGGTTTAAAGGGTTAAGCCTTCATGAGACAAGCCGCCCTTAGAAGTTCAGGGTCAGTTTGTTCATCAGGAGGTAGTCGTTGCCGACCGTGGACATCGTGGGGGCCGAGATGGTGCCCTTGAAGGCGTCGCCGGACCACAGATAACCCGCACCCACCATGTAGGTGAGGTTGTCGTAGAGCTTGTAGGTCGCCGTCACGTCGAATTCCGTTCCGATACTGTCGGACTGGAGCTCCGTCTGGGTGGTACGCGTCGTGTTCCACGCCTTTTTCGTGTCAAACTTGGCGAAGGACAGATTCGCTTCCACATTCAGTTTCGGCGTCGGGTTGACGCCGCCGAAGATGTTGTAGAGCAGAAGACCCTTCGCGTCCGTCTTCTCGTAGTTGTACGTATTGCCGACAGTCTGTGCCGTGGCACTCGCGGAGGGCAGCGGCTTGTAGGTGTGCGTATCGACGTTCATCAAGATCAGGGTCGGCTTCCAGTCGTTTCCGCCGATCAGACCGGAGGTGTTGGTGTTGCGATCGTCGCCGTCGCCCTTGACCCAGCCGATCTGGCCGCCGAAATAGGCCGGGCCGACATTCACTTTCGCCTTCGCGTAGGCGCTCCAGGCCGACCTGTCGACGTCGACGGCGGCGCCGTTTTCATACTCGGAGGCCTTGCCGAACAGATAGTTGACTTCGGCCTCGACGTAGACCGGGCCGAATGTCGCCTTCATGTAAGGCGACACGAGGGTCTGCTTCGTTTTGAATGGAGTTGCTTGTATCCTATTCGAGTTGTAGGCGTAGTATCTCAAGAGCAGACCGGTTTCGCCGCCCTTGAAGTTGTAGATACCGGCCAGGGCGTAGTTGTCGTTGTCCGCGTCGGTCTTGCCGATGTAGGAGGCAGTGCCGACGGCGACGCCGGTGGCGGTTTCGTTGGACGTATCCGCTTCGAAAACCTTCTCGTAGATGCCCAGCAGGGTTAAGGGACCCAACTGCGTGGCATACACGATCCGCGGACGGGAGTTCTCGCTGTCGCCGAACACGGTGCCCCACTGATCGGCCGCCTGATAGCCGACCTGGAACTGGCCGATGGCGGTATTGAACGTTACATAGGCACGCTCAAACTCGATGTTCTCCTGGGCACTGCGGTTGTAGCCGCCCGTTACGCCGCCGTTGGTTGCAGATCCCGTCGCTGGAACTGTTCCCGGCGAACCCTGGACGTTCCCGCCGTATTTGGGATACGCCCCGCGGGAGTTGGTCCTGTCCTGGCTGCCGAACCAGTCAGACTGGCCCCACTGTTTCTCCAGGGCGTCGAACCGGGCCGTCATGGTCAGGCCTTCGGCGACCTTGAAGTCGGACTGGAGCCGGAACCTCTGGAAGAACATGGCGCGGGAAGTGGTGGTGGAATCCTCCAGTGTATCATTGTTGTCATACACGCCGACCACGTAGTACTGGCCGCTGAACTTCACGTCCAGGGCCGAGGCGGTCGCGCCGAAGGCCACGATCAGCCCCAGCGACAGTAAAACGACCAAAAATTTCTTCATTTCTTTCCTCCTGTTTTGTCTGTTTTGATCCCCACGGGCATGGGGACCATCCTTGAAACAACCGACGCTTTCGCGTCTCCGCTTGCGGCCCGCTGACCGCCGGTCCGCTGCCGGCTGGGGAGCCTTCTTTAGCCCCCGGGAACCGCCTGAACATCTGCTCGGGACATCACCTCCTTTGACAGAATATTGCGGCGACGATAACACCGCCCACGGGCGATGTCAAGCCCCAATCTTTCCCGGGCTGCGGTGCGGAATGCACCCGCCGTGAAAAGATATGCGGACACCGCTGTAATAATCGCTGCAATAACCACACCAACAGATGGACCGTTTGCGGCCGATCTGTAGACGTCCGGCACAGATCAGGCGGGTTATTCAATAAAAACCGATGATAAACAATAACATACAAGATTGCTCCCCGCGGGTTCCCTCCGGTCGCGTCCCTCCGAACCCTCCGATTGCCCGCAGGTGCGGGGAAAAGCCGGGGTAAAATTGGCCGGGAAAAACCATTCGGGTGTGTCGAAAAAAACACACCGGCCGGTTTTCACCGACTGCAAAATAAGCGGATCGCCTTCCCTCAAGGCAAGAAAGTGAGGCGGAACAACTGGGGCGGGGGTGCGTTTGCATACCCGAAACGGTTCTCTTTTCGGTTCCAAAATATTTCTTGACATCCGGTGCATCTTGATATAGAGCATACAAAAAATGACATGACCTCTGGTCATATAGTGACCGCCGTTCACGATCAGTGACGTCTCTTGGTGGTCTGAATCTGTGCCCCAATTGAAGATATTCCGAAGCGGCAGTTTTGCTTGTCATGATCAGAGACCGGTTGACTTGGGCGGGGGTGCTTCGGGTTCTTCCCCGGAGAGCGGAATTCTTCCCTCCTTAGTGGTTAATCGGGGTTGCTTTCTTAAGTATCCTTTTTATCAATACAATCGAATCTTTTGCCGGTCTTTTTCCGTGCCGGACCGGCCATCCGTGATTGCGGTCCACGTCGCGGATCACAAGATGGGGGAAGGGCGCGTACCCGCCGGATGGAACGGCGGGATGTTCCGGAAGGGGGCCCGGGCGGTCGGAAGCAATGATGCTTACGTAAAAGTCAATCAAGCGTAAAAAAATAATTCAGCGAAAAGGGAGGTCACCATGGGAGAAGAGGACAAGGTACAGTTGAAAGAGGTTTATCCGGTACATGAGAAGGTTCGCAAAATCGCCTACATCAAAAGCCGGGAGGAGTACGAGAAACTCAACCGGGAGTTCCTGGCCGACCCGCCGGCCTGGTGGGCCAAACAGGCCGATGAATATCTGACCTTCTTCAAGAAATGGGACAAGGTCGAGGACTTCAATTTCGATGTCCGCAAGGGGCCGATCCATATCAAGTATTTCGAGGGCGCCAAGCTGAATGTCTCCTACAACTGCCTCGACCGGCAGCTCGAAAAGAGGGGCGACAAGGTGGCGATCCAGTGGGTCGGGAACGAGCCCTCCGAGGAGCGGGCCATCACCTACCGCGAACTGTATCGGGAAGTCTGCAAGTTCGCGAACGTCCTCAAGTCCCACGGGATCAAGAAGGGCGACCGCGTCTGCATCTACATGCCGATGGTCCCCGAGGCCGGGATTGCGATGCTGGCCTGCACGCGGATCGGCGCCGTACATACCGTCGTTTTCGGCGGGTTCAGCCCCGACGCGCTGGCCGTCCGGATCCAGGATTCGAAGGCGAGGATCCTCGTCGTCTGTGACGGGACCTTCCGCGGCGCCAAGGCGGTTCCCCAGAAGAAGGACGGCGACACGGCCGTGAAGGATTGTCCCTCCATCGAGAAGGTGATCGTGGTGAAGCGGGTCGGCGACAAGGTCAAACTGGACTGGACCCCGGGCCGCGATCTCTGGTGGCACGAAGAGATGGCCAAGGTGGACGACAAGTGCGAACCCGAATGGATGGATGCCGAGGATCCCCTCTTCATCCTCTACACCTCCGGATCGACGGGGCAGCCCAAGGGTGCCCTCCACACGACGGCGGGTTATCTCCTGTTTACGGCCTACACGCACAAACTGGCCTTCGATGTGCATGAGAACGACATCTGGTGGTGCACCGCCGACATCGGCTGGGTGACCGGCCACAGCTATGTCCTCTACGCGCCGCTCTGCAACGGTTCCACCTCAGTCATGTTCGAGGGGGTTCCCAACTATCCGACCTACAGCCGGTTCTGGCAGATCGTCGAGAAGTACAAGGTGACCCAGTTCTACACCGCCCCGACGGCCATCCGCGCCATTGCCAAGGAGGGCAATCAGTGGGTGGAGGGGGTCGATCTCTCCTCGCTCAGGATCCTCGGCTCCGTCGGCGAGCCGTTGAACCCCGAGGCCTGGCACTGGTACTACAGCGTGATCGGCCGCAATCAGTGCCCGATCGTCGACACCTGGTGGCAGACGGAGACGGGCGGATTCATGATCCTGCCGCTTCCCGGCGCGATTCCCATCAAGCCGGCGATGGCGACGCTCCCCATCATGGGGGTTGTCCCGGTCCTGGTGGATGAGACGACAGGCGTTGAGGTCAAGGAATTGGTCGGCCGCGGCGCCCTCTGCATCAATCGGGCTTGGCCCGGTTTCACCCGGACGATCTACGGGGATCACAAGCGGTTCGAGGAGACCTATTTCGAACCCTTCCCCGGATACTATTTCACCGGCGACGGGGCGCTCCGCGACAGCGACGCCTACTATCGGATCACCGGCCGCATCGATGACGTCATCAACGTCTCCGGCCATCGGATGGGAACCGCTGAAGTGGAAGCGGCCCTGAACTCCCACGAGAAGGTGGCGGAATCCGCCGTTGTCGGCTATCCCCATGAGATCAAGGGGCAGTCGATCTACGCCTACGTCACACTGAACACGGGCGTGGAGAAATCCGACGCCCTCAAGAAGGAGCTCGTCGCGCACGTCCGGAACATCATCGGACCCATTGCCACTCCGGAAAAGATCCAGTGGGCGGACGGCCTTCCCAAGACCCGGAGCGGCAAGATCATGCGGCGCATCCTGAAAAAAGTGGCCGCGAACGACGTCACCGATCTTGGCGATACGAGCACGCTGGCCGATCCGGCCGTGGTTGCGGATCTGGTCAAAAACAGGCTGTAAATGAGATGATGTCCTCCCCGCCGGTTTTGCGGGGAGGACAGGGGCAAGAAGACTTAGGCCGGCCCTCCGGATCCGGAGGCCGGAATGATCCTTAGGATGCGTTTCTTGGGATCATATGCGGCAGGCGGCACAGGTTCTTTATTGCTACAACAGAAGCGGTCGGAATTTTTTTGGCGGATGCGCGATCCGCTGGTCATGGACGCCATGGCTCATGCGCATTCGGGAAGGAGGAAAAGGTGAATATCGTTGCGTGCGTAAAACAGGTTCCGGATACGGAGGCCCAGATCAAGGTAAAACCGGACGGTTCGGGGATCGAGGAAGGGGGCATCAAGTGGGTCATGAACCCCTATGACGAGTTCGGCGTGGAAGAGGCCCTGCGGCTGAAGGAGAAAAACGGCGGCGATGTGACCATCGTTTCCGTCGGTCCACAGCGGGCGATGGAGACGATCCGGACCGCCCTCGCGATGGGCGCCGACAAGGGGATCCACATCTGCGATCCGGTGTTCGACGGTGCGGACGCCTTTGCCACAGCCTCGGCCCTGGCCGCGGCGATCAAGGGGATTCCCTATGATATCATCTTCTGCGGCCAGCGGGCCATCGACGATGATTCCGGTCAGGTGTGCGCCGTCCTGGCCGAGCTGCTGGGCATCCCCCAGGTCACGGTGATCACCAAGTTTGAGTTTACGGGCGGCGCCGTCAAGGTCATCCGGCCCATCGAAGGTGCGCAGCTCCTGATTGAGTGCCCGCTCCCCTGCGTCGTGTCGGCCCAGAAGGGGCTCAACGAACCCCGCTATGCGTCCCTCCCCGGGATCATGAAGGCCAAGAAGAAACCGGTCGATGTGAAGGACGCCGCTACGCTTGGCGTTACGGTTGCGGCCAACGCAAAGGTTGCCCGGTTTGTGCCGCCTCCGGCCAGGGCCGCGGGAAAAATCATCTGCGGCGACGACCCGGCGGCGAAGGCCGCGGAACTGGCCAAGCTGCTGAGGGAAGAGGCGAAGGTTATCTAAATGCGACTTCGGGAAAAGTCCATAGGCTGCGTTGCGCTTCCCCCTGCGTCGTTGCGGCGTACGGAACAGTACGCCTCACTCCTCGGTGTCGCGCGCCTTGCCTCTGGAGCTTTTTGCGAAGCCGCTCATCATTGAATATTCGTTGAATGACGGAGGATATGAACATGGCAAAAGGTGTATGGATTGTTGCAGAACAGCGGGACGGCGCCTTCCGCAAGATCAGCTTTGAACTGGCCAGCACGGCCCGGAAGCTGGCGGACCTCCTCGGGGAAGAGGTGTGCGCCGTTCTCTGCGGCTCGGGGGTCGAGGGGATTGCCGGGCAATTGGGCAAATTTGGCGTGGACAAGGTCTTTGTGGCGGACAGTCCCGCCCTCGAACCCTACACGACGGACGCCCATGCGGAGGCGGTGGCGAAGGCGGTCAAGGAGAACGATCCGGCCATCCTGCTTTTGGGCGCCTCGACCCAAGGAAAGGACCTCTCCGCCCGTCTCGTCGGGAAACTGGCGACGGGCATGGCGACGGACTGCACGGACGTGAAGATCGCCGACGGCAAACTGCTCGCGATCCGGCCGATGTATGCCGGCAAATGCTTCGGTGAGGTGGTCTTCTCCACCTTTCCGCAGATGGCCTCCCTGCGGCCGAACGTCTTCCCGATGGTGGAGAACGCGAAGGCCGGCGCCGTCGTGAAGTTCGATCCGGCCTTGGACGCGGGCCGACTCAAGACGAAGGTCCTCGAGGTGCAGAAGGATACGAGCGGCAAGGCGGACCTGACGGAGGCCAACATCATCGTCTCCGGCGGCCGCGGCATGAAGGGGCCGGAGGGATACGCCATCATCGAAGAACTGGCGGCCGTCCTCGGCGCCACCGTCGGCGCGTCCCGCGCGGCGGTGGATGCGGGCTGGAGACCCCAGTCCGATCAGGTGGGACAGACCGGCAAGATCGTTTCCCCGAACCTCTATATCGCCTGCGGCATCTCCGGCGCCATTCAACATCTGGCCGGGATGAGCTCCTCGAAATTCATCGTGGCGATCAACAAGGATGCCGAGGCGCCCATCTTCACGAAGGCGGACTACGGCATCGTGGACGATCTCTTCAAGGTCGTTCCCGAATTCACCAAAGAGTGCAAGAAGCTGCTTGCATGATATCCGGCGGATGGTACGGGGCGGCCATCGCCGCCCCACTGTCCTACCGCACGGGGGAACAGGATTCCGGAAGCGGGTTTGCGGTTCATCGGGAGGGGTTATGGAGCACGTCGTATTTTCGGTCGGAAACGAAGGCAGGCAGGTCTTCTGGAATGCCGAATATTTTGAGCCCGTCCTTTTTTTCTTCACCGCGATCGCCCTCGTCATCTTCGCCTACGGCATCTACCGACGGTGGCGGATGTGGGTTGCCGTCGGCAAGCCGGAGATCCGTACTGACCGCCTCAAGGAGCGGATCCGGTCGCTCTTGATGAACGGGCTCGTCCAGTGGAAGACCTTCCGGGACCCCTATCCCGGGATCATGCACGGACTGATCTTCTTCGGTTTTCTGGTCCTGCTCTTCGGGGCGGCTTTCGACGCCACGGAATTTCACATCACGGAGCCGCTCGGCTGGACCTTCCTCCGCGGAACCTTCTACCTGGTCTTCTCCTTCCTGATGGACCTCTTCGGCCTGGCCGTGCTGTTCGGCGTGCTGCTGGCCATCGACCGGCGGTACATCCGGCGGCCCGACCGGCTCGGCTATCAGGGAAAGCCGGACAACACCCCGGATGACGCGATCGCGCTGCTGCTG
>JAPLJY010000137.1 GCA_026388345.1 Deltaproteobacteria bacterium | reverse complement strand
GGCCGACCTGGAAGCGACGGAGGATGGGGGGCTGATGGCGGGCGCCGATCCGGAGAAGGTGAGCGAACGGGCGCTCTTGCGGGGGAAGGACCAGCTCGGGACGCTCGGATCGGGGAACCATTTTCTCGAGATCGAGGTTGTCGAGCGGCTCTTCGACGAATCCGCCGCCGCGGCCTTTGGCCTCGATCCGGGACAGATCTGCGTGCTGATTCACAGCGGCTCCCGGGGTCTCGGCTACCAGGTCTGCGACGATTATCTGGCGCGGATGGTCAAGCACGCGGGGGAGATCGGGATCGACCTGCCCGACCGCCAGTTGGCCTGCGCCCGGCTGAATTCCAGCCGGGGCCGGGACTACCTCGCTGCGATGGCCTGTGCGGCGAACTACGCCTGGGCGAACCGGCAGATGCTGATGCACCGGACCCGGGAGACCTTTGAAAAAACGCTGGGGATGGGACCGCGGGAGCTCGGGATGCGGCTTCTCTACGACGTCTGCCACAACATCGCGAAGATCGAGACGCTCCCCGTGGAGGGAAAGGAGATTCGCCTCTGCGTCCACCGGAAGGGGGCGACGCGGGCCTTTCCGCCGGGCCACGCGGCCGTTCCCCAGGCCTACCGGATGGCGGGGCAGCCGGTCCTCATCCCCGGGGACATGGGGACGGGCTCTTATGTGCTCGCGGGGACGCAGGGGGCCTTCACGGAGACCTTCGGGAGCACCTGTCACGGCGCGGGCCGGGTGATGAGCCGCACCCAGGCGACGAAGTCCTGCCGGGGGCGGTCGATTCCGAAGGAGATGGCGGAGCGGGGCGTGATCGTCATGGCCTCCGGCCGGGGGACCCTGATGGAGGAGATCCCCGAGGCCTACAAGGACCTGGACGAGGTCGTCGAGGTGGTCCACCGCGCCGGTCTCTCCCGGAAGGTGGCGAAACTCCGTACCCTGGGCTGCATCAAGGGATAGAGCAACATGTGTGTCCCGGGTTGAACGGGTACAAATTTTCATTTGATTTCCGGCGCATTTATGCCTTACAAGAGACTGCGAGAATACCGGGGACTTTCAACGAAAAAGGAGACGACATGGCCGAAGACTTGAAGAAAATGTACCGAACCGTGATGGAAGACCACTTTCCCGATTCCCTGCGCATGACCTTCGGCGATCAGGCACTCATCTATCGGAAGCGGACCTGGAAGTTTCCCGATGCAAAGTCGGGCGAGCTCATCGAAAAGGGTCTTCGCTACGGAGAAAATCCGGGCCAGGAAGCCGCGCTGTACGAGCTGGTGGGTGGAAACCTGATCCTGGGGGGCTGCCGTTTCATCGACCCGAACAACGGTCTGGTCAGCGCCATTCGGGAGGAGGACATGCTTCAGGAGGGGAAGCATCCCGGTAAGACCAACCTGACCGATTTGGACAACGGCCTGAACATCATGAAGTACCTCATGGGCAAACCCGCTGCGGCCATCCTGAAACACAACAATCCCTGCGGCGTCGCTTACGGCGGGACCCTCGCGGAGGCCTACCGGCGGGCGAACCGTGCGGACCGGATCGCGGCCTTCGGCGGCTGCCTGGTCCTGAACCGGCCGGTGGACAAGGAAACGGCGGCCCTCATCTCCGAGAACTACCTGGAGGTCGTCGGCGCCCCGGATTACGAGGAGGGGACGCTGAAGATTCTCAAGGGGCGGGCCAGTCTGCGGATCATCCAACTGGCGCAGATCGACCGCCTGACGGATTACCTGTCCCGGCGTTTTGTGGATATCAAGTCCCTGATCGACGGGGGCATCATCGTCCAGCAGTCGCCGCTCAACAAGGTCAAAGGCGCGGCGGACTTGATGCTTGCCGAAACCACTTACAACGGCAAGACCTACCGAATCGAGCGGCCGCCGACCGCGCGGGAAATGGAGGACCTCCTCTTCGGCTGGTTTGTCGAGCAGGGGGTGACCTCCAATTCGGTGCTCTACGTCAAGGATGGATGCACCGTCGGGATCGGTACGGGCGAACAGGACCGCGTCGGGGTGGCTGAAATCGCGGTCTATAAGGCCTACCAGAAATATGCCGACGCCCTGTGCTTCGATCGGTACGGCATTCCCTACAAGGATCTCGAACTGGCCATCGAGAAGGGGACCCGCCCGAAGGAGGAAAAGGACCGGATCGATGCCGAAACCAAGGCCGCACGGGGAGGTCTCGATGGCGCGGCGATGGTTTCGGATGCCTTCTTTCCTTTCCGGGACGGCGTGGATGTGGGGATTAGGCAGGGGGTGACCGCCGTGGTCCAGCCCGGCGGTTCCATGCGGGATTGGGAAATCATCGAGGCATGCAACGAGGCGGGGGTGACCATGGTCCTGACGGGCCAGAGGGCCTTCAAACACTGACATCCTTGGGCCGGGCCGCCTTCCCGGTCCATCGCGCCTGCGGCGATCCCTGCCGCCTGCGGGATCGCCTGCATAACCTCTTGCAGGCGAGTGCCCGTTCCGGCACTCCGCGGGACCTGCCCGAAGGGATCACCCTTCCGGGCAGGTCCCGGCTATTCGGTCAAAGACGGTTGAGAATGGCCTCATCTCTCGACACAACAGGTTGTGATAGATTTTCCTTGACATTCCAAGGCACCTGTTCGTAGCCTCATCATACGCTAAATAAAGTTCTTATCAATCAATTCAATCAAAGGAGGAAACAGCTATGGATCTCTCGAGGCGAACATTTCTCACGGCGGCCGGGGCGGCCGCCACATTGGCCATGGTCCCGGGGAAGGTCCGGGCCGATCGTTGGACCGGCACCGAGGGTGTCCGCCTGCCGGATGCGCTCGTCCAGGTGCTCGATGACCGATTTGCAAAGTACCGAATCTCGTTGGCGAAAGTCGAGCGGTTGTGGACCGGCGCCATGTGGGCGGAGGGGCCGGTCTGGTTTGGGGACCAGCGCTGTGTGATCTTTAGCGACATCCCCAACAACCGGATGCTGAAATACGACGAACAGTCGAAGCAGGTCACGGTCTTCCGTCAGCCCTCGAACTTTGGGAACGGGAACGCCCGCGACAACCAGGGGCGTCTGATCACCGCCGAGCACGGCGGAGGCCGGCGGATCACCCGGACCGAGTATGACGGAACCATCACGGTCATTTGCGACAAGTTCGACGGCAAGCAGTTCAACTCGCCGAACGACGTGGTCGTGAAGAAGGACGACTCCATCTGGTTTACCGATCCCCCCTTTGGCATCGGCGGACACTACGAGGGGATCAAGGCCAAACCGCTCCTGCCGTGGGACGTCTACCGCTGGGATGCGAAGACCAAGCAGGTCGCCATGGTGGCGAACGACATCAAGGGGCCGAACGGCCTTTGCTTCTCCCCCGATGAATCCATGCTCTACATCATCGAGGCCCGGACCAACCCGCGCCAGATTCGCGTCTATGATGTGACGGCCAACGGAACCAAGTTGACCAACTCCCGGGTCTTCACCACCAACGGGCCGATGGCGTCGGACGGTATGCGCTGCGATCGGGACGGCAATCTCTGGGTAGGCATGGGCGGCGGCGAGGGGAAAGACGGCGTGGCGATCTATGCCCCCGACGGGAAGCAGATCGGGATGATCAATACGCCCGAGCGGGTGGCGAACCTCTGCTTCGGCGGTCCGAACCGGAACCGCCTGTTCATGACGGGAACCACCTCCCTATATTCGCTGTACACCGAGACCGAGGGTGCGACCCTGGGATAGGCATTCTGTTTCTGCATGTCTGTTTCTCACCAGCCCGGGGAGCGCAAAGCCGCGCTCCCCGGTTTTTTAGCTTCTCCCTGCCTCGTCCTGCAGTCTCCGCTCACCAAGGTCAAGGGCGCGCGGGACCTGATGCTTACCGAAACCACCCACAACGGCAAAACCTACAGGATCGAGCGGCCGCCGACCGTGCGGGAAATGGAGGACCTCCTCTTTGGCTGGTTTGTCAAGCAGGGGGAGACCATGGTCCTGACGGGCCAGAGGGCCTTCAAACACTGACAGCAGCCGACCCGCCTTCCCGGTCCATCGCGCCTGCATAACCTCTTGCCGGCAGGTGTCCGTTCCGGTACGCCGCCGGGACCTGCCCGAAGGGATCTTAACAAACCCTCCGGGCAGGCCGGCGAGAGAGGGTGGTAAAGTTCATGGGCGTGTTATTGCAGTTTCCTCAATTCTTTCTTGAGGATTTTGCCGACGAGGGTTTTGGGAAGAGCGGGCACGACGGCAATTTCCCTGGGTACGCGGAAGCTGTTGAACTTTGTTTTGCAGAAATCCATGATCTCCCCGGGTGTCGCCGTTTGCCCCCGCTTCAGCACGACGAAGGCCTTGATGTCCCCTCCATAGACGGCATCCTTGATCCCGATGACGGCCGCCTCCGAGATTTTGGGGTGGCTGAAGAGGACCTCCTCGATCGGCCGCGGGGAGATGTTCTCGCCTCCCTTGATGATGTCCTTCTTGCGGTCCGTGATGAAGAAATAGCCACCCTCATCGACGTAACCGACATCGCCGGTATGGAGCCAGCCGTTCCGGATGACCTCGGCCGTCATCTCGGGGTTATTCCAGTAACCCTTCATCACCATGGGACTCCGGATGACGATTTCCCCCTGCTGACCCTGCGGCAGTTCACGGTCGTCGTCATCAAAGATCTTCATCTCCATCCCCTTCATGGGCAGGCCGATGGACCCCAGCTTTTTAATGCCGTCCAGGGGATTGGTGGCATTGTTGGCCCCCGCTTCGGTTAGGCCCCATCCTTCGGCGATTTCGTAGCCGAATTTTTCCTTGAACTGCTTCCAGGTCGCCGCCGCCAGGGGCGCCGAACCGCTGATAAAGTACCTCATGGAACGGATGTCGAATTTTGCGGCATCTGGGTAAAGAAGCATAAAGACGTACATGGTGGGCACGGCGGGAAGGCTCATCACCTTGTACTTCTCGATGAAGGAGAACAACTGTTCCAGGTTGAAGGACCTAAGGACGATAACCTTCCCCTGGAAACGAAGGAAGGCGCCGTTCATCGTGGCGATGCCGAAGGAGTGGCAGAGGGGAAGAACGGCCAGGCTGACCAGGTCCTGGGGAAGGCTGGTCGTCTCCTGCTGCATCCTGGCGGTGTGGTGCAATCCGTCGAAAACGATGTTTACATGCTCTCCGGACAATGAACCTCAGACCCGGTTCGGGGCGTATCCCAGGGCGGCGTTGGCGACGATCATGGTGTGCATGTTGGAGGTACCCTCCAGGGTTTCGAATTGTTTGGAATCCCTGAGAAAGCGGCCGCAGGGATACTCGTCGGAATAGCGGAACAGCCCAAACGGGTGGCATTCAACTGTTCTTTCGTCAGTGCGAAGTTCACCGCTTTATCCCTCGTTACAATGGATTGTCTTGTGAAACAGCTTCATTTCCCCTTTTTATCTCCGTTCCACGACCAGGCAGATGCCCTGGCCGCCGCCGCCGCAGATTGTCTCCAGGCCGTACCGGCTGTCCCGTCTGATCATTTCATGGATCAGCGTCGTCAGCCGTATCGTCCCCGTAGCCCCGATGGGGTGTCCCAGAGAAATACCCGATCCGTTCACGTTCACCTTGGTCTCCATCTCTTCATCGGTCAGACCTGAGAGCCTGGCGTCGGCCAGGCACTGCACGGCGAATGCCTCCTGGATCTCGATGAGATCCATCTGTCCGATGGCGATGCCGATCTTCCGCAGGGCCTTCCCGACGGCGGCCGGCACGGCCGGATAGGTCAGGGTCGGATCCGTCGCTGCGACGGCCCCGGCGCGGAAACAGGCCAGGGGCCTCAAGCCGAGTTCCCCGGCCCTTTTCTCCGAGGCCAGGACGATGGCGGCCGCGCCGTCGTTTTCCGATGAGGAATTGCCGGCGGTGCAGACGCCGCCCTCATTGACTGGCTTCATTTTCGCGAGCTTTTCCAGGGTCGTCTCTTTGCGGGGGCCTTCGTCGGTATCGAAAAAGATGGTTTCTCCGCTCTTCCCCGAGCCTACGGGGACGGGCACGATCTCCTGGGTAAACCTGCCGTCCTCCTGGGCCGCGACTGCCCGCCGATGGCTCCTGAAGGCCCACCGATCCGCCTCTTCGCGGGTAATCCTCTCTCTTCTGGCGGCCTCCTCCGCCCAGGCCATCATGGAACTCAGTTCGCCGTAACGCCCGATGGGCTGGGACATGACACGCGCCCGCTGGATCCGGTCATAAAGGGGGATCCCCCACATGGCGAGGGCCCCGTGTCCCCGGGGCATGAAACCGTATTTGTCGTGGTTTTTCCCGCCAAGCCCCCACTTGATATCGCCGGGGATGTAAAGTTCCGCTTGGCTCATGCTCTCCATGCCGCCGGCGATGACGATCTCGGCGTTGCCCGTCTGAATCTGCATGGCGCCGTAAAAGATCGATTCCAATCCGGAGCAGCAGCGCCGGTCGAGGACCACGCCGGGAACCGTATCGGGCCAGCCGGCGTCGAGAACGGCCATCCTGGCCCCGTTGGCGCATTCCCCGTTCTGGTAGGAGGAGCCCATGATCACATCGTCGACCATGCCGGGATCGATACCCGCCCTCTTTGCCGCCTCCGCAAGGACCAGGCTTCCCAGACGGTAGACGGGGACGTTTTTAAGCGCGCCGCCATAGCCGCCGATGGACGTCCGGGCGCAACCGAGAATCACGACGTTTTCCAAAATTCTCCTCCTTTTCAGGAAATGGACAGGCCCGCAGCGAACGGCAGGCGAGTCGTATCAGAAGTTGATGTCCGTCCGGGATTTCCTCTCGCCTGAGGTATAGTCATACCATCCCTTTCCGGTCTTTCTGCCCAGATCCCCGCTCTGGACCAGTTTCTCCAGGATGAGGGCCGGGCGGAACTTGGGATCCTTATACCCCTCGTAGAGGGTCTTAAAGACGTTGAGGCCGATGTCGAGCCCCACGAAATCGCCCAGTTCGAATGGACCCATGGGGTGGTTCAGGCCCAGTTTGACGGCCTTGTCGATATCCTCCAGGCTGGCAACGCCCTCCAGCAGGCAGTTGTAAACCTCCGCGCGAAAGGCAGCGTTGATCCGGTTGACGAGAAATCCCGGGACGTCCTTCACCCGGACCGACTCCTTCTTCATCCGGGCGGCGATTGCTTCGGTTGTCGTTGTTGTTGTCTCCGACGTCTTCATGGCGCGGATGATCTCGACGAGGCGCATCACCGGCACGGGACTGAAGAAGTGCATGCCGATGAACCGGTCGGGACGGCGGGTGGCCGCGGCCAGGGAGGTGATCGGAATGGAAGAGGTATTCGATGCAAAAATGATATCCTGCCGACAGATGCCGTCCAGTTTCTGAAAGATGGTTTTCTTGACATCAGCATTCTCGAAGGCCGCCTCGATGACGAAATCCGCGTCTTTTCCGTCGACCAGATCCGTTGATTTTTGAATGCGCCCCAGCGTCCCGTCCCTGTCGGCCGCCGTTATCTTTTCCTTCTTCACCTGCCCCTCAAGAATCTTGCCGATATTATTGAACCCTTTTTCGACCAATTCGGCGGCCGTATCGTTTAGAATGACGTCATACCCACTCTGGGCGGCCACCTGGGCAATGCCGCCGCCCATCAACCCCGCGCCGACGACCAAAATATTCCTTATTTCCACAATGACTTCCTCCTTGTTGTTTCAGGGACCGGATGGGATGGTTTTTTGCGCCGAGCGATGACCCTGGACAATGAGAGGAGGCGTTGACAGTCGGATGAACCTTTGAAAGGCGGAGGAAATGGCTACCCGCGGGATCGCCTGCATAGCTGCACTGTTTTGGGACAGTCCGGGAGCGATTCGCCTACAAGCCGTAGAGCTTCGCCCCCGGCAGGACGGTCAGGCCGTTATGCTTGAGGGCCTCGATGGCCTTGTCCGGGGCGTCGAACCGGAAGATCATCACGGCGTTCTCACCGCTCCGCTCCACGAAGGCGTAGAGATACTCCACGTTGATCCCGTTTTTCGTGAGGACTTCGAGGATCCCGTGGAGGCCGCCCGGACGGTCCGGGACCTCGACGGCCACGACGTTCGTCCGGCTGAAGCGGAAGCCGTTTTCCTTCAGCACGCGGGATGTCGTATCCACGTCGTTGACGATCATGCGGAGGATCCCGAAATCGGAGGTGTCCGCGAGCGTCAGGGTGCGGATGTTGATCCCGGCGTCCTTCAGGATCCGGGTCACCTCCTCCAGGCCTCCCGGTTTGTTCTCCAGGAATATCGATATCTGCTCGACCTTCATCGCTCAAACCCCCTTTTTAAGCCTCCCGGTCGCCCCGGAAGGAGAGCCGTCAAAAATCAGATCCGGCGTTTGTCCAGAACGCGGCTTGCCTTCCCCTCGAACCGCTGGAGGGACTTGGGCTCCACCAGCTTGACCTTGGCCGACACCCCCAGGTAATCCTTGATGTCCTTGGCGATCCGCCGCTCCATGTTCTGGAGGACTTTGACCTCATCGGCGTTGGCAAAGATCTGCTCGCCGACCTCCACCTGGATCTCCAGGGTGTCGAGGTTGCCGGTGCGGTCCACGATCAGCTGGTAGTGGGGTTCCACCCCATCGATTGCCAAGAGGATCGCCTCGATCTGGGAGGGGAAGACATTCACCCCCCGGATGATCAGCATATCGTCGCTGCGTCCCATGACGCGGTCCATCCTGTGGAGCGTCCGGCCGCAGCGGCAGGGTTCCGTGAACAGGCGGGAGATGTCCCGCGTCCGGTAGCGGATCAGGGGGAAGGCCTCCTTCGTGATCGTCGTGAAGACGAGCTCTCCCTCTACGCCCGGAGGCAGGACCTCTCCGGTTTCGGGATTGATCGTCTCGACGAGGAAGTGGTCCTCGAAGATGTGCATCCCATGCCGGCCCTCCAGGCACTCCATCGCAACCCCGGGGCCCATGATTTCGGAGAGGCCGAAGATGTTGAGCGCCTGGATTCCCAGTGCGTTTTCGATCTCCTGCCGCATCTTTTCGCTCCAGGGCTCGGCGCCGAAGATCCCGACCCGAAGCTTCAGGGATCTCATATCGACGCCCATCGCCTTGCCCTGTTCTGCGAGGTTCAACGCGTAGGAGGGGGTGCAGCAGATCGCCGTCGGGCCGAAATCCTGGAGGATCATGATCTGCCGCTTCGTGTTGCCCCCGGACATGGGGATAACGCTGGCGCCCAACTTCTCCGCCCCGTAATGGGCCCCCAACCCCCCGGTGAAGAGACCGTAGCCGTAGGCGTTGTGGATGATATCGTTTTTCGTAAGTCCCGCGGCGACAAAGCAGCGGGCCATCAGCTCCGACCAGGTGTCGATGTCGCGCTTCGTGTAGCCCACGACGGTCGAGCGGCCGGTCGTGCCGGATGAGGCGTGGAGGCGGACGACGCTGCTCATCGGGACGGCGAACATGCCGAAGGGGTAGTTGTCCCGGAGATCCTGCTTCGTGGTGAAGGGAAACCGTTTGAGATCGTCCAGGGTTTTGATGTCATCGGGTGTGACGCCGGCCTCGTCGAAGGCCTTTCCGTAAAAGCCGACGGTATGGTAAACCCGCTGGACGACCTGTTTGAGCCTCTTGAGCTGCAGGGCCTCCAGGACCTCGCGCGGCAGTGTTTCGAACTCCTCGTTGTAGATCATGGAACCTCTCCCCCTCTCTTGTTTTACGGGATCGACCCGACCTTACCACCGGGAAATGGTAAAATCTGTAAAAAATCGGGCATTGATGGCGAGGAAAAAACCGTGTGCCCTTAGGAAGGCGTTATAGCAGATGTTTTTCCCGGGGGCAAGGAGACCTTTTTCAGTCCATATATATGTAAAAAAATTTTCTTGACATTATGGGAAAGCCGCCGTATACGAAAATTGTATGGTATTTTACATGAAATATGTTATTCGATATCTTATGTTTTGTGCCACATGACCTGCGAGATTGGATCCTGGATAGATATCAAAAGTAGAATGTAAACATAATTAGGCAAAAGAAGTCTTCAATGGCGCTGGACTTGTTCAGCATGCGGAGATGCCGAGGTTATGCATTCAAACATCGCCAAACAAAATCAAACAAACTTACTTTCCCGGCACTTTGAGATAGGTTGAAAAATATGGACACCAAATGTTTAGGTAAGAAATTAAGACGGAGGTGTGAAAATGGAAAGGATACCGAAAGGCTTTATCTATCAAGAGTAATTCTATCCTGACTTTGAACAATTTAAGAACCGTTTATGCCCAGAAAGGGATGTATGAAGAAGCCTTGCGCAGTTTACAATAAATAATAGACCAGCAACCGAACGATGCCGGGCATACTATAATGTTGCCTGCATATATGCAAAACAAAAAAGACGAAGCCATTGGCTCGCTGAAAGTGGCTGTGGATACGGGTTTTAAAGATTGGACGCTTTTGGAAAAGGATAATGATTTAAAGAATATCAGAGATACTGCCTATTATGCAGAACTTACGCAAAATAGCGCTATAGGTATGTTAAAATCAAAAGGAAGACGTTAACCATGGGCACAAGTGGCCTTACTGCAGCCTCTTACCTGCAGTCCCGAAAGAATCACTGGGACAAAATTGCCCGGAAGATTGGTGCATCCGTATCTTGGGGAGGGGCTTACCATCGGCGGTTGATAGAAGTATTTCGCTTTTGGGTGGCGCCGGGGCAGCGGATTCTGGAAGTGGGATGTGAGCAAGGTGATTTGTTGGCTGCGCTCAGACCAGCTCGGGGTGTGGGAGTTGATTTTTCGTCGGAGATGCTGAGGCACGCACGACAATCTCATCCAGACATTGAGTTTGTGGAGGCGGATGGCCACGATTTGGAGATGATTGAGAGGCCTTTTGATATTATTATCCTTTCGGATCTGATTGACGATTTATGGGATGTGCAGATGGTGCTTGAGCAAATCAAGCGTTTGTGCCATCACCATACGCGGATCATAATAAATTCCCATAGTCGGGTATGGGAGCCACTCCTGTTCACCGCTAGAAAGCTAAAGGTTGCAAAACCAATGCTGCCTCAAAATTGGCTGACGGTGGAAGATGTATCAAATCTTCTGAATCTTTCCGGTTTTGAAGTGATCCGTTCCTGGGAGGAAGTCCTGTGGCCGCTTCGCACGCCTTTTATAAACCAATTGTGCAACAAGTGCCTGGTCAAGGTATGGCCTTTCAAGCTCTTTGCCATGACCAACTTCATCATGGCACGCCCATGTCCGGAGAAGCCACTGGATAATCACCTGGTCTCCGTGATTGTGGCCGCCCGCAATGAAGCGGGAAATATCGCCCAGATCTTCACCCGGACACCGGAAATGGGGGCCGGGACGGAGCTTGTTTTTGTGGAAGGGCATTCTCAGGATGATACGTATTCCGCCATTGAGCGAGAGATCGCGGCCCATCCGGAGAGAAAAAGTCAGCTCCATCGTCAGGAAGGCGTGGGGAAAGGTGACGCCGTGCGCCTGGGCTTTGCCAAAGCGAAGGGTGATGTGTTGATGATCCTGGATGCCGACATGACCGTGCCGCCGGAAGATCTGCCCCGGTTTTATGAAGCCCTGCGCTCCGGACGGGGGGAGTTTATCAACGGTGTGCGTCTGGTTTATCCCATGGAAAAAGATGCCATGCGTGTTTTCAATTTTCTGGGCAACAAGTTTTTTAGCCTGGCGTTTTCCTGGCTGCTCGGTCAACCAATCAAGGATACCCTCTGCGGCACGAAAGTGCTTACAAAGCAGGACTATGCATTGATCGCCGCCAACCGGCAGCATTTTGGAGACTTCGATCCTTTCGGCGATTATGATTTGATTTTTGGCGCGGCAAAGTTGGGACTGAAGATGATTGATCTGCCCATCCGCTATCGGGCGCGTACGTATG
This sequence comes from Deltaproteobacteria bacterium, assembly GCA_026388345.1. The sequence goes on along the minus strand of JAPLJY010000137.1, from coordinate 2,173 downwards.
GCTCAACCAATATCCAGCGCTGGAGCCATGGTTGGTTGCTGTTACGCATGGTAACCTTTGCGGCTAAGAGAATTAAATTCACATGACGTGTGCAAGCATTTGAATGAAATACGCGATTATTCTTTATATGCAGAGGATAAGGGGTTTTATGTAGACTTTACAGTGCGAAAGAGAAATTGAAGTCTTTGGAGAAATTCCTTAATAATCCAATCACCACTTTGTTGTCTCACTTTACGGCATGCTATTATGGAAGATAAATATAATAAAGAAATAAAAGAAAATGACAGGGAATTGACACTCAGAAACAAAAACAGACTCTTGGATAACAAAAATTTACTTTTCTGGTATAAAAAATTGTTTGCATTTCAGTTCTATGGCATAAATGGTGTTCATGAGAAAAAAATTCTCGAAACCGGTAGCGGCACTTCACCGATGAAGTTTTTTTACAATCATGTCATAACAAGCGATATCTTGGATCTTGATTATCTTGATATCATTTTTGACTGCCATGATATTGATGCATGTGCAAAAATCGAATATGAAAGCCTTGATTTGATTGTTGCAACGAATGTCTTGCATCATCTGAAAGACCCATTGAAATTTTTGCTGAATGCATCATTAGTTCTTAAGAAAGGGGGGGCCGTTTTACTGACGGAACCTTATTTTTCCATCCTTTCAAAATTCATCTACGAGAGGATTCATCATGAATATACATCATTTGACATATCTGAACCTAGGCTGAAAGATGTCGATGGTCCTTTGAGTTCGGCAAATATTGCACTTCCTTTTATGATCTTTTTTGGACACAAGGGATGGGATGAACCACTAAATTCCGTATACAAATATGATGCTGCATCCGCCCGCCATTTTTCGTCTCTTTCCTATATGATGACGGGAGGGATTTCCCGAAAATTACCCATACCACTAATAATATACAAGTGTTTATTCCAAATCGATTTAATGTGCTCTCAGATTTTTCCAAAATTGTTCAGTTCATTTTTTGTCATCAGACTTGAGAAAATATAGTAATAATGTCAACTATTTGTGGATATAAGGACTTACAAATGGCTTCCGATGAGAGAATACTTAACGAAATTCGCCATGGTGAATACATTAAAGAGCATGGAGAGGAAATCTGGAACTGGTCCTCGCCCGCCGGAAAATTAAGATGGGCCAGAAGGTGCCGGCTGTTCACCGAATTTTTGGGCAACAATAAAAGCCGTGTTCTAGAGATTGGTTGCGGCACAGGGCTTTTTACGAAAGAATTGGCACGCACCGATAATACGATTGCGGCAATTGACATTTCCGACAGTTTGATCATGAAGGCGAGGGAGCGTATTTCATCTGCCAACGTCAGTTTTGTGGTGGGCAACGCCTATAAAACAGAATTCCAGCCCGGCACATTCGATTTTATTGTTGGCAGTTCCTCTCTCCATCATCTGGACGTGGATTTGGCACTGAAGGAATTTTACCGGATATTAAAGGGCGGCGGCAGAATTATGTTTACGGAGCCTAATATGTTAAATCCCCAGGTGGCATTGATTAAGAATATCCCTTTCCTGAAGCGCCGAGCCGGTGATTCTCTCAATGAGACGGCTTTTGTCAGGTGGCAAATCGCAAAAAAACTTCACAGTCACAGTTTTGTTGATATATCCGTCAAACCATTCGATTTTATGCATCCTCAATTACCCGCATCATTTTTGGATATGGCAGTGCGCGTGACAACCATTCTTGAAAAGATGTCTCTCGTAAGCGAGATTGCAGGTTCATTGATCATTCAATGCAGGAAAAACTGAATTGATTTTTCGGATGGTTCTGGTATGTCGGCACATTGGTTCCCGTGATTGGAATTGTCCAAATCGGTGTTCAGACGATGGCCGATGGATATAAATACACCACATCGGCCTTTGATAATGATTGCCTGGGGGATTCCTGATCTTCTGAAAGGAAACTTTTTTTGCACATACTTCATTCCGGCGGCAGCGGGGGCGACCCTCCTGCTCCTTGCAATCCTGACATTTAACCAGACGGGCACCTGGAGAAACAGCCGTGTCCTGTTTGAACATGCAGTTGCCGTGACTACGGGAAACCATATGGCCCATAACAACTTGGGCAATATTTTCATGGAACACGAACGCTTCGCTGAAGCGGCAAGTCACTTCGAAAAGGCGGT
>JAPLJY010000124.1 GCA_026388345.1 Deltaproteobacteria bacterium | reverse complement strand
AGCATCATCAGCTCCTTCATGGTTCACTTCTCCGTGGGCTACGTCGCCGGCGGCTACCTGTCGCGGCGCTACCCCCGGATCTCGGTTCTCGCCGCCTTTCTCGTCGTCTGCTCCCTCTGGGTGATCCTGATTCCGGCCTTCTACAAGCCTGTCTGCGAACTGATCTCCGACCGCATCGCGGATGTCCGCCTCGGATCGCTTGTCGCGAGCGACAGTCGGGGCTCACCGCCGGCATGGTCCTGTTCATCTCCACCGTCGGCTCGTTCTTCGGGACGAACATCACGGCCTTCTACCTGATCAGCCTCTTTCCGGTCTCCCGAATCGTCGTCGGCCTCGGGATCATCTGCCTTGCCGTCTCCCTCATCGTTCTTGCGTTGCGAGTCGACCGCCGGATGCCGATCCCCGGCGATACGTAACGATAACTCCGGCCGTCGCCTTTCACAAAAGGTCTTTGCTGATTTTCAGAACGACCTTTTTTACGTTACCGCCTTCTCCGTAATGGCAACCCGGCCGGTGGATGTCCTGCGGGAACAGGATGGCGTACATCCCCTGCGTCAGGACCAAATCCATCTCGTTTTGCACGGTCTTGAAATTGAGCACGTCCTTCTCCGCCAGCCGGTCATCCGAAACCTCGTTCGCCGGGTTTTCCAGGCCGTAACCGATGATCTCGGCCCCATGATCCATATACTGAATGTCGACGTATTTCCGGTGGGCCTCCGGTTTCTTCTCACCCTTGGGCGCGGTCCGGTATTCCTGAACCAGGGCGAAGATCGCGGCGCCCTCGATCTCGTACCGGCCGGTTGCCACTTTGGAGAAATCGGTTTTTTTCAAGTACTCCAATCCTTTGACCAATACCTTTGTTAGAAACTGCCTGTCGGTCTCCAGGTTCCGAATGCTTCCCAAGATCATTTTGTCACCTCCTAATTATGTTTGTACGGGATTATGTTTGTATGGGCCGGATCTTTCCGGCATTACTTACCCCTCAGGTCTTTCAACCGCATCCGTCATTCCTCTTCTCCCCTCAAAAAAATCGGGCGAGTCTCCTTGACCGCGGATTCCCCGGATGCTATGGTCGCCGAAAACTTTTCAGGAGAGACAGACATGATCATCTTATCGACCAGCCTGGGGGACGTTACGATCGAGCTCTTCGACGCCGAGGCGCCCGTCACCGTCGAGAATTTTCTTCAGTATGTGGACGACGGTTTCTTCAGCGACACGATCTTCCACCGCGTCATCCCCGGATTCGTCCTCCAGGGCGGCGGCTTCACGACCGACATGAAGGAGAAGAAAACCCGTCCGCCGATCAAAAACGAGGCCGGAAACGGTCTGAAGAACGAACGGGGCACCCTGTCGATGGCAAGGACCCAGGAGATCAACAGCGCCACCTCCCAGTTCTTCATCAACCTCAAGGACAACGCCTTTCTCGACCATGGAACCCGGGATTTCGGCTATGCGGTCTTTGCGAAGGTCACGGGCGGCATGGAGATCGTCGATCGGATCGCCTCGGTCGCGACGGGCAACACGGGCATGCACGCGGACGTTCCCCTCGAGCCGGTCGTCATCCTCTCTGCAAAGCGGGCGTAAGGTCCGGTTTTACTTCGCCAGCCACCGGCGGCCGATCTCGAAGTAGGCCTTAAACCGCCCCTTTTTCCTATTGACCGCTCCACCGCCGGTGCTCCTCCGCGAGGTGTTCGATCAGCTCGCAAAGCGGCCAGTGCCGGTTCTGGCCGGTCAGGCTGCAGAAGATGGGGCGCTTGACGCCGCCGTCGCCGCTGGGAAAGCCCTCCAGGACCATGTGGGTTTGCACCTCCGTAAAACCGAGAAACATGAGGATCTTGGTCTCTTCATCCGCGAAACAATCCTCCGGCCCCTTTTCAAGGATATCGATGATCTTCATGCCCGTCTTCTGCGACGCGCTGACCAGGATCACGTAGGTATCGAGCGTCTTATCGAGAAAGGCCTTGATGGCCTGGGCATCTTCTTTGCCGTATCCGCAGATCAGAACTCCCACCGATTGCATATTTTCTCCTAAAATAGAGACAGCCGCTTCTCCCGCGGACGGTTACTTGTAGACGGTGCGGCCGGAGATTTCAAGCGGAAATAAAAAAGGGGGACAGCGCCGCCGGTAACCGCCGAAAAAAAATAAAAAACATTGTACCAAGGTACAATAGACTATGGGAAATAAAGATGTATTCTGGAGCCGCGTAAGAGATTGCAAACCCAATTCAAAAATATAAGGAGGATTCACCATGGCACAGATCGCAAAAGCAGCAGGAACCGAGAGTCAGGCCGTCGGAAAGGTTTTCATCCTTTACGGTACGGTGCAAGCCGTATCGCCCGATGGAACGGTGCGCGTTCTGGCACCCAACAGCCCCATTTTTGCCGATGAACACATCATCACCGGGAGCGACGGCAGCGTCTCCATCCAGTTTGATGGGCCTCCCGTGACACAGTTGGATCTCGGCAGAATGACGGAGATTGTTATTGATCAAGATGTCTATGCCGGCGTTACACCCGAAGTGGTTTCGGAAGCTGCGGCCCAGGCGGAACAGGTTCAGGAATCCCTCTTGCAGGGGGATCAGCCGATAGATCTGGAGGCAACTGCCGCGGGCGGTACCACAGGGGCGGGCGGCGGCCATCCTACCGTCAACTTTGCCCTGGATGGCAGTGAGATCACGGTCGGAAGCGGCGCGGGTACCACAGGGATCACAACGACCAACGTAGACACACTCAGCGGTGTCTTCGCCGACGACCACCCGACCATCATCGCAACGTCCGATGCGACGGTTGACGAGACCGGCGGTCTTGACACGGTGAAGGGCACCCTGGCGTTCAACTTTGGTACTGACGGACCCGGGGCCATTGTTCTCTCGGCGGATGGGGCGACCTGGAATGCGGGAACCCTCACGCTGACGGCTACCGACGGAACCTGGCAGGCGGTGGTCAACGGTGACGGCACCTACACCTTCACGCAGTTGGCGGCGATGGACCATCCCGATACAACCAATCCGGACGACGTGATTAAGATCAACATCACGGCGACGGTGACCGACGTGGACGGCGACTCGGTGAGCCAGGGGATCGTGATCAACGTACTCGATGACGGGCCGTCGATCTCGATAATATCGGAACAAGACGGTGGCGACTTGCATGTTGTCGAGGGCTCGTGCCATGGCAAGGTGGATTTCGGCCACCTTGACTCTAACTACGGTGAGGACGGAGCCGGAACTATAGCACTTTCGGCGGGCGGCGCGACCTGGAATGCGGAAAACTTCACGCTGACGGCGGACGACGGCGCCTGGAAGATGGTGCTTGATCCCGAGTCAGGCGAATACACCTTCACGCTGTTGACGGCGCTCGACCATTCGAGCGAGTCGGAAGGCGCCAACGCTCCTATTCATATTACCGTAGAGGCGACGGTGACCGATGCTGACGGCGACACTGCGAGCGCTCCGATCGACATTCAGGTGGACGATGCCGGTCCGCAGATCATTTTATATCCCGATATTCCAATCCTCCCCTTCCTCCCCACGCCGATTGACGAGAGTGGCGGTCTTGATACAGTGCATGGTATCCTTTGGTTCAGCTACGGACCGGACGGGGCCGGGACAGTGGAACTTTCGGCGACAGGCGCCACCTGGGACGAGAACACAGACACGCTGCTGGCCAACGATGGTACCTGGAAGATGGAGCTTGACAACAATAATTTCAGCTACACCTTCACGCAGCTGGCGGCGATCGATCATCCGAATCACAACAATCCGGACGATCCTATCTTTCTCAACATAAAGGCGACGGTGACCGACAGTGACGGCTCATCCGTGAACGAATGGGCCTCCATCAGGATAGACGATGACGGTCCATCGATATGTCATGTTGTGAATTTGACGGTTGACGAGACCGGCGGTCTTGACACGATGAACGGGCACCTTGATTTTGCATACGGTGCGGACGGACCCGCGGACATTGGGGCCATTAAGCTCTCGGCGGATGGTGCGTCTTGGGATGGCGCCACCAACACGCTTACGGGTGCAGGCGGCGCCTGGACGATGGTGGTAACTGATACTGTTAGCGGCGCTTACACCTTCACGCAGCTGGCGGCGATGGATCACCCGAATCAAAACAATCCGGACGATCACTTTCACCTCGATATCAAGGCGACGGTGACCGACGGTGACGGCGACTCGGTGCATCAGCATATCGACGTCAGGGTGTTCGACGACGGGCCGACGGCGGCAAACGATGTCGATTCGGTGACGGAGGGTCTTGGCCACCAGGCGACCGGCAATGTCTTTGCAGGTGGCACGGATGCTCTGGACAGCAATACGACGGACGGTGTTGCCGACAACATTGGTGCGGACGGGCCTCACACAGGTGGAGCGGTGACGGCGGCCTATTTTGGGCTTGAGGCGAATGCGGGCACGGCAACCTTCACGGAGGTATCCACCGCGGCGATGATCCATGGTACCTATGGCGACCTGGTGATTAATCCGGACGGGACTTACACCTACACGTTGACGACGGCGTCGATCCCGACGGATGTGACGAGTGAGACGTTCACCTATCAGATCACGGACGGCGACGGGGATACGGATCTGGCGCAGTTGGTGATTACGTTGGACCAGGATGCGAATATACCGGATGTGACGGGTAGTACCGGGACGGTTTACGAGGACGGTCTGGCCGATGGCGTGCAGCATGGCGCGACGAGCGAGACCACGACGGGGACGTTCACGGTGGACGGCAACAACGAGGGTTACACGCTGACCTTGAACGGCACGACGATCACGGCGGTAGGCAACACGGTGAATACAGGAACTGGTGTTTTGGGGATTACGTCGATCTCGGCACCGGACGCTGGCGGGGTGGTGACTTATGGCTACCAGTACACGCTTTCGGCGCCGCTAACGCACACGGGCCAGGGTGAGGTCAATCCGCTTACGGACACGATAGCGATGTCGGTGACCAATGCCACCGGTGGCAGCGATGCGACACCGGGCTCGCTGGTGATTTCGATCGTGGACGATGTGCCGATAGCGGTGAACGAGCCTGTCATCACGGCAGGCGGGGTGGGAACGGTCGACGTTCACTTCATCGTCGACGTATCAGGCAGCATGACGAGCAATTCGGTGCCCAACGTGCCGGGCTTTGCCGACAATACGCTGGGGCTCGCGCGCTATTCCATGGATCAGCTTCTTACGAACCATACGGAAATTCAGAACGTTCAGTTCGTCACGTTCAACGATGGGGCCGCCCACACGGCCTGGATGACCCGTGCCGATGCGCTGACCTACATCGAGGACAACTCGCACTGGAATGGCGGTGGGACCACGGACTACGACAAAGCGCTCACTGAGACGATAAACAACTACGGAAGCTCCTCGCGTCCGGCGGGCCAGGCGGATCAAACCGTCGTCTACTTCCTGTCGGATGGGGAACCCAATACACCGGGGAGCAATCCCGGGATCACCAATGATGGGACGCTAAACAACGTTTCCATCAACGAATGGGAGGCCTTCGTCACCACCCCGGCCAACGACATTTCCAACGTTTTTGCGATTGGCCTCGGTACCGGCGTTGACGCGGCTAACATCAACAGCCTGGAGCCGATCGCTTACCCCAACACTGACACGAATCCGGCAGACGGCACCGAAGACCATGTGGTCGTTGTCGACAGCGATAATTTGTCGGCATTGACGCAGACCATGGACAATCTGCTGGTCAGCGCGCTCAGCACGGGCGACGTCACGGACAATGATACAGCGGGCGCGGACGGGTTTGGTTCGCCCGCGCTGGTGCAGGTGTCCTACGATGCCGATGGCCTCGGCGTGAATCCAGCCGTCACTTACGACTTTACCCCTTCCCTGCACTCGTTCACCATCAACCTCGGCGCCGGTCGGGGTACACTGGTGATCAACGATAATGGCGACTACACCTACACGCCGCCCTCCGGCACGGTGGACGGCACGCCATTCTCGGTGCAATACACCATACACGACGCCGACGGCGACACCTCGACTGCGTCGCTGCAGTTCGATCTTAACAGTCCGCCGACCACGGGCAATGTCACGGCGAGCGGAGCAGAGGATGCGGCCTCCATCGCGATCACTCTTAATGGTAGCGATGCAGACGGAACGGTGACCCACTTCAACCTCTCCAGCCTGCCCGCCGACGGGACGCTCCACACCGGTTCCGCGGGAGGGCCTCTGGCGGCAACGGGCACCGATTACCTGGCAACGGGCAATGCGCTGACCCTGTACTTTGTGCCGGGTGCGAACTTCAACGGCACCGCCAGCTTCCAATACGCCGCCCATGACAACGATGGCGGCTATGACGCGAGTCCGGCGACGGCGACCATCACGGTCGACGCTGTGAATGACGGGCCGGTGATTGGTGGGATGGGCGGGACGCTGGCCTACACCGAGAACGCTTCGGCGACAATCATCGACACTAGCGGGGTGACGGTGGCGGACATCGATTCGGCGAACTTCAATGGCGGATCGCTGACGGTGTCGTTCACGGCGAATGGTACGACGGCGGACCAGTTGGGGATAAGTAGTCAAGGCACGTCGAATGGACAGATCAGTGTGAGCGGGTCGACCGTGTACTACAATCCCGCTGGCTCGACCGGCAATACTGCTATCGGCACCTTCACGGGTGGTACTAATGGCAGCAACCTGGTGATCAACTTCAACAGTAATGTTGCCAACCCGGAAGCGGTAGAAGCGCTGATCCAGCGCATAACCTATGCCAACAACTCGGACAACCCGAGCACGGCCGATCGCACGGTGACCTTTACGTTGAACGACGGCGATGGCACTTTGAACGGCGGCATCAACATCGGGAGCGCGACCGCGACTATCGATGTAACGGCGGAAAACGATGCGCCGAATACGGACGCGGGGTCCGGGACGGGCAGCGAAGACGCGGCATCTATCGCGGTTTCGTTGTCGGGTACGGACATCGACGGCACGGTGGCCTTCTTCAAGATCACCGAGCTCCCGGTGAACGGGACGCTCTACAGCGACGCCGGGCTGACGACGGCCATCTCCTTGAACGGCACCGTGGCGGCCGCCGGCAATCTGGCCACCGTGTATTTCGACCCGGCTGCGAACTTCAACGGTTCGCAGACCTTCCATTACGCCGCGATCGACAACAACGGGGCACAGGATGGGAGTGCGGCGACGGCTACCATCACCGTTACGCCGGACGCTGGCCCAGTGGCGAACGCCGACACCATACTTACGGCGGTCAACAACAACGCTACCTTCACTGTGCCGGAGTGGGCACTGCTCAACAACGATACGGCTGGGCACGACGGACCAGCAGCTATCACAAGTGTTTCTGAGAGCGATAGCCAGTTGGATTCCGTAACGAGAAGTGGTTCGATTGTCAGCGTAGACACTAACGGCACCTTTGATCCACCCGATGTGGCAACATTTAGTTATGTTGCAAATGATGGATCGTTGAACTCCAATAGCACGCCTGCGATTGTCACAGTGAAAGCGGTAGCGGATAGCAACATCACCGGCACTGCCAGTGCGGAGATCATTGTCGACAGTGGCCTTGGTCACACCGTGAACGCTGGCGACGGCAACGACATCGTGTTCGGTAACGGCGGCGACGACACGCTCAACGGCGAAGGCGGCAACGACATCCTGGTCGGCGGCATCGGCAAAGACACATTGACCGGCGGTACGGGTGCGGATAAGTTTGTCTTCAGCGAAACGCGTGGTGCGTCGAACCTGGATCACATCGTCGATTACAGCCATGCTGACGGAGACAAGATCGACCTCTCGGGTCTGATCAACATCGCCGCAGGGAAGAGTGTGATAGACTATGTGAAAGTGACGCAAAGCGGAAGCGACATCACCGTCTTGGTGGATCCAACCGGCGCCGGATCCTTCTCAGGTGGGGAGGTCGTCGTCCTGAACGGCTGCGGCACTGCAGGTAGTGATCCGTTAGATGTGTTGATCGATGGCACAGAGTACCATCTTACGATCTAAGAGGAAACTTTCCAGAGTTGCTTGAACGGAAAGTGGATTTGAAAAGACGGACCGCCGCGGAAGGGAATGAATCTTCCGCGGCGGTCCTGTTTCGTAGCAGGGGGTAGCCGAAAATCGGATGCCCGGTCTATCAGGAAAGGCCGTGATGGGCTGATTCCTGAACCGCGGTCAAGCGGGATTGCCGCCCTGTTTGATCAGCAGGGCCAGGCTCAGCCAGCTGCCGAGTTTCGTCTTTTCATAGATGGAGGTGAGGGGGGGTCATTTCGGGATCAACGCCTGCCGGTGGATGGGTAGTTTATTCATATTCGCCTGCCCAGAGAGCGGAGAGAAATTCGCCGTAGGGAAGGATTTGAATGCCGTCCACCTCCCGGCCTCGCGTCTCCAGGCAGACGCACAGATAACGCTTGAATTGTTTCTCCTCGCTCAGGGCGCGCAGGGATTTGAGATCATACGGGGAGACGTTTTGCTTGGCCTTCGCTTCCACCGCAGTATGATCGCCGATGATGAAATCCACCTCGAAGCCGCTTGTTGACCGCCAAAAAGTCAGCGGTACTTCCGAAACGTAATCGCTGCGGCAGACCAACTCGTGCATCAGAAATGTTTCAAAGGCTTCGCCGAATTCCGGAGTGCCGGGGAGGAAAGGCCTTCCCTGCAGGGCGGATACGATACCCACATCGAAAAAATAGTATTTCGAGGATGCCAAGGGCTTTCTCTTCACCGTCTTTCGCCACGGCGGCAGTTCGCGCAGGATGAGGGTGTCTTTCAGTATCTCGTAATATTCATATACTGTGGTGCGGGCGACCTGGGCGTCGCTGGCGATGTTCGTGAAGTTGACGATCCCGCCATTGGCGTGGGCGGCGATTTTGAGGAAACGGCTGAAGGCGGGAATATTGCGGGTTGCCCCTTCCGCCATGATCTCCTGCTGTAGGTAGAAACCGGCATAGGCCTGAAGGTCCGCCCGAGGGTCGTCGGAAAAGTAGATCGTAGGCAGGAGACCCCGCTCCATAGCCCGATGAAGATCGAAACGGTCACCCAGTTCCCGGTATGTCAGGGGATGCAGGTGCTTGACCCGTGCCCGACCTCCCAATAGATTTACGCCGCCGCGCCGAAGCTTTCGGGCGCTCGAACCCGTCAGGAGGAAATGCACGCCCTGCGTCTCGATCAGACGGTGAACCTCGTTGAGAAGGGAGGGGAGGCGCTGGATTTCGTCAATGACGACGCGCTTCATGGAAGAACCGATCTCTTCGGCCAGGCGGGCGGGACGGCTGCTCAAGGCCAGATAGGTCGTGCTGTCCAAAAGATCATAGTAACGGACATCGGGCAGGAGATGCCGGATGAGCGACGTTTTTCCTGTCTGCCGGGGGCCCAGCAGAAAGCAAGAGCGCTTCTCCAGCAGGCTTTTAATATCGAGCTGCCTCTCAACCCATGTTTGTTCCATAATGATCTGCCCTGACGCAATATTCGTCATGTGTCATACTATATGACGACATACCTGTCAATCATAAAAAAGCGCTCCCCGTACCCTTTCTCCTCAGACACCACCCGGTAACGACCGGCGGCATGGAGGCTGCGCTATCTTCTCAGATCAAAAGTTTGTTATGTGGTTGCCGGTCTTGGTCTTCTCGTAGATGGAGGTGAGGTGGGCCTTGACCGTTCGTTCGGTGATCTTGAGTCCGGCGATTTGGGAAGTTCCGGAGATTGCGCTTCATCCCGCTGAAAGCAAAATTGATTGCAATTTTTTTTGCTTTGTTGCAAAATTAATCCATGTTGATCCCCCGATATCTCCAGGAGTCCGTCAAACAGGATCTGACGGAAAAGATGGTCTTCCTGTCCGGTCCGCGGCAGGTCGGCAAGACGACTCTGGCAAAGGCGTGCCTTACCGGTGATGCGGACCGGTATTTCAACTGGGACAACCGGGACGACCGGAGGCGGATTCTAACAGCCGGCTGGCCGGCCGTTCCCGCGACCGTCGTCTTTGACGAACTTCATAAGTACCGGAAATGGAAAGGATGGCTCAAAGGCGAGTATGATGTGCACGGGGAGCGGATCCGCTTCCTCATCACGGGCAGCGCGCGGCTGGATCTCTATCGTAAAGGCGGAGACTCCCTGCAGGGACGCTATCACGCCCATCGCCTCCACGGTTTTTCGGTCGGGGAGGTGCAGCATTCCACCGTCGAGCTGACACCGGGAGAGGCGATTTCTTTCCCGGAGGTGTCGCAGCCGGACTTGATGGCTTCCCTTTTCCATTACGGCTCTTTTCCCGAACCGTTTCTGAAGCAGAATGAACGTCTCCTGAGAAGATGGCGCCGGGAGCGGATGGACAGGTTCTTTCGCGAGGACGTCAGGGAATTGGAAAATGTCCGGGACCTCTCTTCCATGGAACTGCTGGCCGATCTGCTCGATGACAGGGTCGGAAGCCCCCTGTCGCTTCACTCTCTCCAGGAGGATCTGGAAGTCAGTCACCGGGCCGTTACCCATTGGGTCGACATCCTTGAACGCCTCTATTTCTGCTTCCGGATTCCCCCTTTTTCCCGAGGCACGGTCTCTTCCCTGAAAAAGGCCCCCAAACTCTACCTGTGGGACTGGACCATGATCAAGGACCCCGGCGCCCGATTCGAAAACCTGGTGGCCTGTCATCTGCTGAAGATGAAACATGTTCTGGAGGATCAGGAGGGTTACGACATCGGCCTTCATTACCTACGGGACACTGCCAAAAGGGAGGTGGATTTCCTGGTGCTTCATGAGGGGAAACCCTGGTTTGCCGTGGAATGCAAGACATCCGGGCGTTCCGCTCATCCGGCCCTGAACTATTTCGGCGAACGTCTATCCATTCCCTTCCTTTATCAGGTCAACCTGGAGGGGCGGGACGATGTGCTGGACGGCAGAATTCGTGTCATGCCTGCGGCAAAGTTTCTGGGTGCGCTTCCGTGAACAGGCCTTATCCGGTCATTCGGGATACCGAGGAGACTTAGAGAAAAACAACCTCATCCCCGTTAAACCGGGAGGTAAAACTGAACCGGACAGAGAGCGGTGTCATCACCCCCGGTTGATCGGCAGGGCGAAGTTGAGCGTTGCCTTCAAGCTTCTCTCGGCCTTTTTTTACCCCGTCAGCATTAGGAATGAAGCGGCGGGAAGGAGGAAGCAGTCGTCCGGGAATGCTTCCGCTCTGTCCAGATCGCGGACTATCTGATAGCAGGGAATTTTAAGCATCCGACCGAAATGCCGGATGGCGGGGGCGATCTCCCGCCCGCTTTCCTTCGCCTCGAAAAGGGCCAGGGGTTTGTTGTCCTTGACCAGGACGAAATCGATTTCCCGTTTGGCCGTATCGCGGATGTACATGACCTCGAATATCCCGAGACCGGTTTCCGTGAACCGCGCCGCCATCCCCATAAGGCCGACCGCCAGGAGGTTCTCGAAACGGGGCCCCGCCTCCGGCAGCAGGGACCAGTCGTAGAAGTAGAGCTTGGGTTCCTTTTTCAGGGAGCGCCGGATCTGCCTGTGCCAGGGCCTAATCGTGAACGCCAGATACACTTCCTTCAGAATGTCGATCCATTTGACGACCGTGCTGTGGTGACAATTCAGATCCTCCCGCAGGGAATTAACGCTCAGGGGCGATCCGACCTTTGACGGGAGGAGCTCGACCAGATGTTCGAGCCCCCGGATATCGGCGATGCGAGACAGGTCGCGGATATCCTCCTTGGTCAGCAGGGTCTTGTAATCGGCCTGCCAGCGGCGGTGAAACTTTGGCGACGCCTTCAGGAAGGGCTCCGGGAAACCGCCGAAACGGATCAATCCGTCCAATGCCTCCCGGGTTTTGTCCGTATCCACCTTTCTTGCCTCCCGCAGCAGGCCGTCTCCATTTTCAATGAGCAGATCGTCATCCAGAACGAAGGAAAAATCCGCCGCCGCCTCGGGCAGTGCCAGGGGGAACATCCGGTATGAAAAGTATCGGCCGACCAGCGAATCCCCCGACTTTCGATACATCCCCAGACGCGAACTGCCCGTGACCAGAAGCCGGATCTTTTCCCGGTTGGAATCGTAGAATCCCTTGAGGATATCCCGCCAGTTTTTCTGCTTGTGGATTTCGTCGAAGACAACTGGAACGGGCTCGCCTTTGTATCTTTCCTCGACGATATTCTTGAAAAAGAGCGGATTTCTCCGGTATTCCGCAAGGATGGCGGGATCGTCCCAGTTGAAATAGGTGTCGCTGCATCCGGCGGAGTCAAGCCAGTTGCGGGCAAAGGTCGTCTTTCCCACCTGCCGGGGGCCGGTCAGGAAGATCATCTTGTCCGCCGTCATTTCCGGATCGAACAGGTATTGCGCCAACAAACGTTCCATGGCGATAAAATTTCATACCTGTGAAAGAAAATCAAGATATATTTTCATAGTTGCGGAAAAATATCCGGGAGAAAGAGGGGATTGTCGGGCTCACCCCCGGTTGATCAGCAGGGCCAGGCTGAGCCGGTTGCCGGTTTTCGTCTTTTCGTAGAGGGATGTGAGGTGGGGTGTGGACTGCGCCAGAAATAGCAGTTGGGAAACAGCCGCTGATTGTGGTTCCGTTTCATCCGTTCGGCGATGACGAAATTCTCCCACAGACCGGGTGGCCCGGATGCCGTTCAGGGCAAAGCGGATCCGCGACCCACTTCTTCCCTTATTCCAGGTCTCTGAGACGGCAGATCATTACACCTTGAATTCTTTGGCCGAAGAAAGGACCGAAATGAAGCAGATCACCGGTCACCAGGCAATCGGCGCGGGCAATCACGGCCGCCATGAGAACGGGACGATCCTTTTCCGGCAGAGGGATTGGGCAGGAGATGCCCGGATCAGCTTCCGGAACCAGTTTCACCTGTGAAAGGCATTTTTCCAAAGCAATCCGATGGCTCGCCTTGTCCAGATTCCGTCTGGCCTCCTCCACAACATAATTGGAAGCGATCATGAGATAACGGCCTTGCGCCGCTTCATCCCAAAGTCTCTCGAGGGCCGGACTGCCGTATGCGGCGGAAAAGAGAATGTTGGCGTCCAAAAAAATTACACGGGGTCTCTGTTGTGTCATGGCGTGGTTTGGGACGGCCGGTCGGCGAACGCCTCAGGATCGAGTCCCATTCGGCGGACTTCCGCAACTGCCCAGACATGATCCTCTTCCGTCACCGTGTTGGCGAGCAAAAAACGCGCCTTGTCTTCCGGTGAATATTTTTCCACCGGCAGGGTTATAACAGGCCGCAATAAAATGCCTTCCTGCCGACCCTCGACGGAGATCAAATCCCCGTCCTCCAAGCCATACGATTGCCGGATCTGGGAAGGAATGACCAGCGTGCCCCTTTTCCCGATTTTGATCGTTGCTGATTCCATAGCATTGCCTCCTTGGCTGCCTATCTGGTAATCAGGCTATCAGATATTCAGATTATCAGCAAGAAAATTTATGGGTGGAAAAGGGGAGCAACTCGCTAATTTTCAAAGGATGGGCTAACCCGTCTTCTTGTCACCTCCGGTTGATCAGCAGGGCCAGGCTCAGCCGACTGCCGGTTTTTGTCTTTTCGTGAATGGGGGTTCAGGGGAGGTGTCGATTGCGGCGTTGATGCTAAAAATTGGTTGCTTAATTGACATAATTAAATATAATACAGTCAGTATAGAAACTGAAATGGAGAAACTATGTACATCCGCCAGAAACAGCTTGATAATCTCCGCCAATTTCTCAGTCCGGGAAAAGTAGTGGTCCTGTATGGCGCCCGCCGAACGGGCAAGACCACGTTGGTTGAGGAATTACTGAAGGAGATCAAGGAGCCTTCCCTGTTTGTCAGTGGGGAGGATATCGCCGTTCAGGAATTTCTCGCCAGCCGTTCCGTGGAGAAGCTGAAGGCCTTTGTCGGCTCCAGCCGTTTGCTGATCATTGATGAGGCCCAGCGCATCAGGGACATCGGCCTCAACCTCAAATTGATCGTCGATCATATCGAAGGAATCCGCGTTGTCGCCACGGGGTCCTCCTCCTTCGATCTTGCCCGCAACGTCGGCGAGCCCCTGACGGGAAGAAAGTACACCTTGCGGCTCTACCCTCTTGCCCAGTTCGAGATAGGGCAGACCGAAAACCCGGCCCAGACGGCCGCGAACCTGGAGAACCGTCTGGTCTACGGCTCTTATCCCGAGATTGTCCTGATCTCCGACAACCGGCGACGTGAACAATATCTGAGGGAGATCATTTCCTCTTATCTCTATAAGGATATATTGGAGATGGACGGTGTCCGCCATTCCGCAAAGATCGGCAGGCTCCTGCAACTGATCGCGTTTCAGATTGGCAAAGAGGTGTCATGCACCGAGCTCGGCAGCCAGTTGGGGATGAGCAAGAATACCGTCGAACGCTATCTCGATCTGCTGGAAAAAGCTTTCGTTGTCTTCCGGCTACAGGGCTTCAGCCGCAACCTGCGCAAGGAGATTACCAAGAATTGCCGATACTATTTTCTCGATGTGGGCATCCGCAACGCACTGATCAACAACTTTAACCCTCTATCTTTGCGCGATGATGTCGGACTGCTCTGGGAAAACTATCTCGTGATGGAGCGCCTGAAAAAACAGGAATACTTGGGTCTATCCGCCAACAACTACTTCTGGCGCACCTATACGCGACAGGAGATCGATTTCGTCGAAGAGCGTGAGGGACGACTCAACGGCTTCGAAATGAAATGGGGCAAGGGACGCAACCGCCCCCCGCGGGAATGGGCGGCGGCCTATCCGGAGGCCGGTTGGCGAGTAATCAACCGGGATAATTATCTGGAGTTCATTTTATAACAAACCTGTTGGTTTTCGTCTTTTCATAGATGGAGGTGAGGTGGTCTTGAGCGTTCGTTCGGTGATGTCGAGATCGGCCAGGATAGGTTATGAAACCCTCCCGCAGAATACCCCGTCATGTGGGCGGGGATGAATGCGGTGCGAAAGTGTAAGTTTGAAATTGCACAATAATAACTGGCAGCGATTACAGCACTTGAACGCGGGTGGGGAAGGGTGAGGAGCGTCAAGAGCCTGATAGGGCGGCTGTTGCAAGGAATTTCAGCTCACCCCCGGTTGATCAGCATGGCCAGGCTCAGCCGGCTGCCGGTTTTCGTCTTTTCATAGATGGAGGTGAGGTGGGCCTTGACCGTTCGTTCGGTGATCTTGAGATTGAACGCAATTTCAAGGTTGGACTGGCCCTGCGCCACCCGTTCGGCAACCTTATGCTCCGCGGGGGTCAAACCGGCCAGTTTTTTTCCGGATCCCGGCGCGGCCTGTTCCTTTGCCTTGGAATAGGATTCCAGAATCAACTGCTGTATGACCTTCTGCCCCAGCCAGACGGCGCCACTTGAAATGACACGCACCGCCTCGACGAGCCGCGCCTGAGAGATATAGGTATTCCCATATCCCACAATCCCCAGTTTCAAGAAAGCGAGCCCCTCCTCCTCGTTCGGCTGATCGGAGAGGAGAAAAAATTTGCTCAGGGGAGCCGCCCGGCGGAGCTCAGAGAACGCGGCCATGTCCACAAGGGGGCGATGCAGGAGGATCAGGTCAAACCTCTTTTCCGTACATAGGCTCTTCAATTCCCGGAGCAATGTCGCCTGTTCCAGCGGGTATTGACCGCCAAGCAGACTTTCCCACCTCGTGATCACGGACTTGTTTGCGCTGCTTAACAGGATAGCCATGAGATCATCTCTCCCTTAATGCCATATACTTGGCTCTGAGGACAGGTTTCAAAAGGTAGGACAGTACCGTTTTCTTGCCCGTCAGGATGTCGATGGATGCGATCATACCGGGAATAATGGGTAAAGGATTGGTTTTGGGGCCGAGATAGTTCTTGTCGGTCCGTAGTCTGACGAGATAAAAGCTGTTGCCCTTTTCATCCGTAATGCTGTCCGCGTTAATCTGTTCCAGTTTCGCCGCCATACCGCCAAAAATCGTGAAATCATAGGCGGTGTACTTCACCATGGCGTCCTGGTTCGGCCTCAGGAAAGCGATGTCGGAAGGCTTGATCATGGCCTCGACCAGCAACGTGCCTTCCAGGGGAACGATCTCGATGAGGTTCATGCCAGGTTGGATGACGCCGCCGACTGTATTAATCAGGAGGCGATTGATCGTACCGTTGACGGGGGATTTCACAAAGGTTCGATCGAGCCGGTCTTTCAGGGCGATGGATGTGGCGGCGTCCTCCCCGAGCTGCGCCGAGACCTCGTTCAATTCCG
>JAPLJY010000314.1 GCA_026388345.1 Deltaproteobacteria bacterium | reverse complement strand
TCGAGGCAGCCGATCACGTTCATGAAGGTGGACTTGCCTGAGCCCGATGGGCCCATGATGGCCACGAATTCCCCGTGCGCCACCGTCAGGGATACATCGTCCATGGCGCGGACGGCGCTGTCCCCCAGTTCGTAGACCTTCGTCAGATGCTGCGTCTCGATCAATGCCATGGCGCTATCTTGTCCCCGCGTTTCCTATGCCCGCATGAAGATTCTCACCGCTCTTATCAGAAGAATCTCGGACCGCCGCTCTGCGCAGCGCCCTTTTTCGCCTGCCCTGTCGCCTCGATGATCACCGCATCCCCCTCCTTGAGCTCCTCGGAGAGGACGGCGGTCTCATTCCCGTCGCTGATCCCCAGGGTCAGGGACGCCCGGCGGGGTTTTTTCCCGTCGAGAATCCAGACGCCCTGCGTCTTCGCCCCGTTCGTTGCCCGGACCGCCTGCGGGCGTTCCGCACCCGTCGCCCCCGCGTTTCCTCGATCGGGCACGGCGCCCGCCGGCTGCCACTTGAAACGGAGGGCGGCGTTCGGGACCTTGAGAACAGCTTTTTCCAAAGCGGTGATGATGGAAACATTGGCGGTCATGCCGGGTTTCAGCTTCAGCTCCGGATTGGCCACCTTGACGACGACGTCATAGGTGACCACGTTCTGGATCGTCGTGGGTGCATTCCGGATCTCCGAGACCCTTCCGGGAAAAGTGCTGTCCGGGTACGCATCGACGGTGAACTGGACAGGCTGCCCGACCCTGATCTTGCCGATGTCCGCCTCGTCCACGTTGGTATCGATCTGCATGCGGGTCAGATCCTGGGCGATGTTGAAGAGGGTCGGCGTCTGGAAGCTCGCGGCCACCGTCTGTCCGATATCCACGTTCCGGGAAATAACGACCCCATCCACCGGCGAGAGGATGCGGGTGTAGTTCAGGCTGGTCTCATCCTGATTCAGCGCCGCCTTCTGCTGTTCCACCTGCGCCTTTGCCACAGTCAACAGGGCCAGCGCCGAGAGCCGGTTGGTGTCCGCCGTATCCAGATCGCTTCGGGCAATGAAATTCCTGGAAAAGAGGGTCCTGTTCCGCTCCAGCGTCCGGTCGGCGTCCAGCAGGGCGGTCTCCGCTTTTTCCACATTGGCTGCGGCAGCCTGCAAATTGGCCTTGGTCTGCGCCACCTTCGCCTCGGAAAGCGCCGGATCGATCTGGGCCAGCAGTTGCCCTTTTTTAACCGGGGAATTGAAATCCACAAAGAGCTGCTTGACTGTCCCCGAAACCTGGGTTCCCACCAGTACGGTCGTCACCGCGCTCACCGTTCCCGTGGCCGTCACCGTGGCGCGAAGATCCCCCCGGGACACTTTCGCCGTCTTGAATTGGACCCCGTTTCCCTTGTTCTTCAGGAAGTAAAATCCGCCCGATGCCAGAACAACCGCCAAAACAACCAAAACAAATATCTTTTTTTTCATGGTTCTCCCGCCGCCTTCTCCAGGCTGGACTGCGCCAGTTTATAGTCGTAAAGGGCCGATATTTGAGCTGTTTTCGCATTGCTTGCCGCCACGAGGGCATCGGTCACCTCGATGGGGCTGCCTACCCCCGAGGCGTAGCGGCCATTGGCCAGCTCCAGGTTCTCCGCAGCCTGACGGACAATCAGCTCCGCAGCCACGCCCCGGTCCGCCGCCTCCTGCAGGTTCAGCCACGCCTGTTTGACATCCTGATAGATGGTCTGCCGGAGCAAGGCCTCATTGGCCGCAAGGACGTCCAGATTGGCCTGCGCCTCCGTCACCTGGTATTTTGTCGAGAATCCGTTGAACAGGGGGACGTTCAACTGGGCGCCGAAATTCCAGCCCTGATCTAGCGGGAAACTTCCCCCGCCCCAGCCGTAGCCGGCATTGCCCGTAACGGATGGATAATATCCCTTCCGGGCGAGCTCGATGCTCTGCTCGAGGGATTGCTTCTTTACGGCGATCGCCTTCAGGTCCGGTCGGCGGTCGTATGCCTTCCGGATCGTTTCGTCCAGATCGATCTCCACCCGCTGCGAGGAGAGCTGATCCGCGACCTCGTAATCCGGGGCCTCCGGCAGCCCCATGGCGTTGTTCAGCGCGACGCGGGCCAACCGGAAGGCATTTTCGGCTTTGATGAGGGTCAGTTTCGCGTTGGAGAGATCGACCTCGGCCTTGGTCACGTCAAACTTCGGCTTTGTGCCGACCTCGAAAAAAGCACTGGCCTGTTCCAGGTGCTGCTGGAACTGTCCCACCACCTCCCGGGAGACATCCCGGTTGCGCCCGGCCTGGAGAAGTCCGAAGTAGGCCTGCTTGACCCCGAAGCTCACCAAGGTGCGGACGTTATCGAGATCCGAACGGAAGGAGTCCCGGTTGAACTCCTGAATCTTCACCTGGGTGGAGGTCTTGCCGAAATCGTAGAGATTCTGGCTCAGGGAGACGCTGGAGGAGTAGCTGTCGTAAACCTGCGCTGCGGATGTCGTCGGATCCGTTCGGGTGTAACCGGCCGATCCGTTCAACTGGGGATAATATCCGGAGCGGGCCTGGCCGATTCGGCTGTCGCCGGCCCTGAGGGTGCCTATGGCCGCCTGGATGCCGGGATGCCCCGAAAGCGCGATGGCGATGCAGCGCTGAAGATCCAGCGTCTCGCCCTTGCGGATCAGCTCTTCCGCGCCGGCCGCCGCTGGCAGGATTAAACCGAAACAGACCCCGAAACAGATAAGGAACCGAAGCAATCTTTTCATGAGACCCTTACCCCATCTCCGACACCGGCATCATCATCCCGGGCCATGCCCGATGCCTTTGTAATAAATCCCCCTGCCCGCATCATCTGCACCCACCCAAGGGAGGGGAAAGTCGATCTTCTTTACTGCCTCAGAGACAGCAAGCAGCGTGCCAGCAGTGGAAAAATTGCATCTATCTGAAATCAT
Organism: Deltaproteobacteria bacterium; assembly: GCA_026388345.1. Next base: position 2,789 of record JAPLJY010000314.1, on the reverse strand, counting down.
GAAGATCGAATTCCATCGCCCCTTTTTTCTGCCGAAAAAACCGGATACTTTATATGCGCCACCGTATCCAGGTGGATAAAAAGTATCCGTCGTTACGATGTCCCGACTCATCGAACACCGGCGGCGTCGCGTTCATAAATCGTAACGCAACCTATCCGACTGCCCCCTTTGCCGTATCATCCGGCATCTCGCGCCCCCCGCTCGCCGTATAGGCGCAGTAGAGTGGCATGAAGGTGATTTTCTGTTCCGGCAGATCGGCATAGGGTCGGTCGGAAAAGACCAGCGCCTTGCCGCACTCCGGGTATGCGGCCATGAACAGATGCAGGCTTTTCAGGCTGCCTGCGGCGCCGCTTTTCACCTCCACCGGATGAATCCGGCCATTCAGAACAGCCAGATAATCCACCTCGGCAGAACTGCTCTTCGCCTGCCGATCCCAGTAATACAGGCTTCCGTTTTGCGAGATGAGCATTTCCTGCCCTACGAACTGTTCCGCCATGGCGCCGCGATAGACGGCAAGCAGATCGCCCCTGGCATACTCCACGTCATCCGGCATGCCGGACAGAGAACGCATCAGCCCCACGTCCAGCAGCAGCGCCTTGAATATCTTTGCCGAAGCGCTCGCCCCCAGCGGCAGGCCGGAGGGATCGACGGATGGAATTCTGCGCGCAACATGCGCAAGGCAGAGCGCCTCAAAAGCCTTCTTCAGGGTCGGGTTGGCATACCCTTCGCCCAGCCGCGCATATTTAATCTGTTGTCCGACACTCTGCGCCAGCGAGGTAAAAACCGAGTCGAGGCAGTAACGGTCAACCTGGGGGGTATATTTGGCAAAATCCATCCGGTATGATTCCACAATCTCCCCCTGAACCTCGAAGGCGTCACGCAAAGAGCCGCTTTCCGCGTAAGCCTTGACAGCCGCCGGCATTCCGCCGATGAAAAAAAAGCGCTTCAGTTCGTCGCGGAGAAGTTCATGCACGGCGGGGGTTATATCGCCCGGATTGCCGAGAACGGCTGCAGTTGCGGGAGCGTTGCCGATGGCCTCCAGATATTCGGCGAAGCAAAGGGGATAGAGGTTCAGAAACTGGATTCTACCGACGGGAAAGGAGGCGTCCTTGAGCGCGAACTCCAGGAGCGATCCGGCGGCCACGACATGCAGATCGGGCATTTCCTCGTAAAAATAGCGCAGGGCGGTTATGGCGCGGGGACATGCCTGGATTTCATCGAAGAAGATGAGGGTTTTTCCCGGCGTGATCTTCTGTCTGAGCAACACCTCCAGATCTGCGCAGATGCGCGCCGCGCCGAGATCGCTATCGAACAGCCTGCGCAAGGAAGGATTGCGCTCCAGATCTACCAGGGCGAGGGATTCAAACCGGTTTTTTCCGAACTCCTTCAGCGACCAGGTTTTGCCGACCTGCCGTGCCCCTCTCAATATCAGCGGTTTGCGCCGTGTTCCGTCCTTCCATCGCCGAAGTTCTTCATCAATGAATCTACGCATTGAGCACCTTGCTTAATCGTATAATTAAAAATACAAGGGTATTATGCTTTATCTGAATTAATTTTACAAGCTAAATGATTTTTAAGACGATGGAAATAAAAAAGCGTATAATGAACCGCAAATATCTTATTGGAAAGGGCACCGCGCAGGGATCATGGAGGGGTCTATGAAGACGTATGAAAAGATTAAAATGAATCCGAAGATCATGTTTGGGAAGCCTGTAATCAAGAACACGCGGATTACAGTGGAGCATATTCTCAGGAAGCTGTCTGGCGGCATGACCATCGAGGAAATTATCAAGGATCATCCACATCTGACCCGTGAGGATATTTATTCTGCCCAGGCGTTTGCCGCCGATTATCTTGCCGATGAACAGATTGCTTTCGGATAGGTGGTGAAGAAGTGAAATAGAATTGAGGAAGCATGCGATTACAATTGACAGCGGTTTTTGAAAAGGTCCCCCTGGGCTATATCGCCTATGTTGAAGAATTGCCTGGAGCAAATACACAGGGGCGGACCTTGGAAGAGGCGCGATCCAATCTCTTTGAAGCGGTTGAGATGACCATGGAGGCCAATCGAAATCTGTTTGAAGAGGAAATCAATGACAAGGTAATGATTAAAGAACCCTTTGCAGTGCTGACGGCATGACAAGGGAAGATTTAATCAAACACTTGCAGTTGCATGGATGCGCATTCCTACGGGAACGCGGCAACCACACGGTTTACGTCAACCGCCGCGAGAAAAAGGCTTCGACAGTCCATAGACACCGGGAGCTTGATGAAGGTCTCTGCCGAAAAATATGCAGGGACCTCAATATCCCCAAACCCTGATGATAGCTTCTCGCCCGCATGGCACACGCTGATTCACGTCGATAACAGCTGGTTCACTGATCTATGAGCCCTATGCATCGTCAAAGCATAGCGGCGTGTTGGGCAGTGACCCATGCAATCCACCCGATTTAGCGCTTGACTTCTTTAATATTTCATGTAGTTTAGCACCACATGCAGCGCGTAGTTTGGTTGGTTCCATCCGGCGTTGATCTTTTCTCTTGAGCGGAAAGGGGAACGTTATGGCAGCAACTGAAACATTCGTGCCCGGCCGGCTTTACGAGGTGCCCCTGGCCGATCTGCAGCCGGACCCCAACCAGCCCCGGAAGTACCTCGATCCGGCGGCCCTCGACGAACTCACCGAATCCGTCAAGCAGCAGAATGTGGTCGCCCCGATCCTCTTCCGGGTGGAGAACGGCATCGCCTACGTCATCGCCGGCGAACGGCGCTGCATCGCGGCCCGGCGGGCG
>JAPLJY010000326.1 GCA_026388345.1 Deltaproteobacteria bacterium | reverse complement strand
TCGTCTGCGTGCTTCCCAGCATTCTGATCAGCTCTTTCAATGTCCCTTTCTATTTCGGAGGTACGGCCCTTCTGATTGTCGTCGGCGTGGCGCTGGATACGGCGGGGCAGATCGAAACCCATCTGCTGACCAGGCAGTATGAGGGATTCATGAAGAAGGGGCGTATTGCCAGAAGACGCTGAGTCGGGCATGGCCGCAGGAAACAGGGGATCAGGGTCATGGTTATCCTGAAGCTGCCGGATGAGATCGAAAGGCTCAGGACAAGCAATCTGATCGTTGCGGAGATTCTGACGGAGTTGCGGGGAAGGGTTAAACCGGGGGTAACCACCCGGGAGCTGGACGAGTTATCGGAAGAGCTTTCGCGAAAACACCGGGTCATCCCGGCATTCAAGGGGTACAACGGTTATCCCTTTGCTCTCTGCACATCGGTGAACGGCGAGGTGGTTCACGGCATGCCGTCAGATCGTCCGCTCGCATCCGGGGATATTCTGAGTCTGGATTTTGGAGTAATTTACAAGGGATATTATGGAGATGCAGCGATAACGGTTCCCGTTGGGATCGTATCGGCCACGGCTGAGCGGCTGATGAGAGTCACCGAGCAAGGGCTCTACGATGGAATTGAACAGGCGCTGGCGGGCAACCGCCTGGGAGATGTGTCCGCCGCCGTTCAACAGCGCGTCGAGGCAGCCGGTTTTTCGGTCGTCCGGGATTTTGTCGGGCATGGAATCGGCAGGAGCATGCATGAGGATCCGCAGATCCCCAATTACGGCGTGCGGGGGAGAGGGATTCAGCTCCGGCCGGGAATGGTCCTGGCGATCGAACCGATGGTGAATGAGGGAAGTTACCGGGTGAAGGTTCTGTCCGACGGGTGGACCGTGATCACCGAGGACGGAAGGCTTTCCGCGCATTTTGAACATTCCGTAGCGATTACGGAGAACGGACCGGAGATCCTGAGCCGGATACAGTAACGGCGGCTTCGCGGGGGACGCGAGGATCTGGAATGCCGGGATTCAAAAACGGAGATTATGGCGAAAGAAGAAGCGATAGAAGTTGAAGGCCGGGTGATCGAACCCCTGCCCAATGCCATGTTTCGAGTGGAACTGGAAAACGGCCATCGCGTCCTGGCCCATATTTCCGGCAAGATGAGGATGCATTTCATCAAGATACTGCCCGGCGACAAGGTGACGGTAGAGCTGTCTCCCTATGATCTGACCCGGGGAAGGATCGTTTACAGGACAAAATAGCGAAGGCGGCGCTTTAGGATGCATGAGATGCCGTCGGCGGATTGAGGGGTAATGATCGTGAAAGTACGTTCTTCGGTCAAGAAAATTTGTGAGAAGTGCAAGATTGTCAAAAGGCGGGGCGTGTTGCGCGTGATTTGCGAAAATCCGAAGCACAAGCAACGCCAGGGATAGGGATTCAATAATCAGGAGGTTGATCGGTGGCAAGAATTGCAGGTGTGGATTTACCCAAGAACAAGAGGATGGAGATCGCCTTGACCTATATCTACGGTATAGGGCGGACAAAATCGAAAGAGATCCTTCGGGACGCCGGCGTCAGCCCCGACACGAAAACAGATCAGCTTGCGGATTCGGAAATAACCTCCATCAGGAATATCATCGATAAGGAACTCAAGGTCGAAGGGGATTTGCGAAGGGAAATCTCCATGTCCATCAAAAGGCTGATGGATGTCGGGAGTTACCGCGGTTTGCGACATCGGAAAGGACTGCCTGTCAGGGGCCAGAGAACGAGTACCAACGCCAGGACGAGGAAAGGACCGAGAAGGTCGATTTCCGGCAAGAAGAAATAGGGAGTAGAGGAATCCGGAGGATCAATGGCAAAGCCAGTTAGAAAAACAGGGAAAAAGAAGGAAAAAAAGAATATATCTGAGGGGATAGCTCATATTCAGTCTACCTTTAACAACACGATCGTGACCATTACCGATCTGAGCGGGAATGTCATCGCTTGGGCCTCCGCCGGGATGCAGGGATTCAAGGGGTCCCGAAAGAGCACCCCTTTTGCCGCGCAGATGGCGGCGGAGGATGCCGTCAAGAAGGCGCGGGAACATGGGCTCCGAGCGGTACAGGTTTATGTCAAGGGGCCGGGATCCGGTCGGGAATCGGCGCTGAGGTCATTGCAGACGGCGGGGCTGAAGATCAGTCTCATCCGTGATGTGACGCCCATCCCCCATAACGGATGTCGCCCGCCCAAGCGCAGAAGGGTGTAAAACAATGAGCAACGATCAATGATCAACGGTCGTTGATCATTGGTAATTGATAATTGTAATTGATCATGGATCAGGGAGGTTTTTTTGGCAAGATATCGAGAGTCCGTATGCAGGTTGTGCCGCAGAGAAGGCCTGAAACTGTTTCTCAAAGGGGACAGGTGCTACAGTGAAAAATGCGCCTTTGAAAGACGGGGATTTGCGCCGGGTGATCACGGTCAGCTCCGGAAGAAATTCTCCGACTATGGCGTCCAGTTGAGAGAAAAGCAGAAACTCAAAAGGATGTATGGCCTGCTGGAAAAGCAATTTCGGGGGTATTTCGGCAAGGCGGACCGGCAGAAGGGGATTACCGGGACCAATCTTCTGCTGTTCCTGGAGAGAAGGCTGGACAACATGATCTTCCGGATGGGGTTTGCCAATTCGCGGACGGAAGCGAGGCAACTGGTCCGACATAACCATTTTCTGGTAGGCGAAAAAAGGGTCAACATCCCTTCCTACCTGGTCAAGCCCGGAGATGAGATCCGGGTCAGGGAAGGCAGCCGGAAGGTGGAGCGGATCATCGAAGCCATGGAAACCGTTGCCAGGCGGGGGGTTCCTCAATGGCTGGAAGTCGATAAAACCAACTTCAGGGGCGTGGTGAAGATGCTTCCCGCCCGTGAAGAACTGACGATGCCGGTTAAGGAACAGTTGGTCGTTGAACTGTATTCCAAATAGGACAATCACCAGGTATCCGAAGGGCAGGGAAAGGAATTATGCAGAGAAACTGGCGCAGTTTGATTCAACCGAAAAGGGTCGAAATCGATGAAACGACCCATACCCGTTATTATGGGGAGTTCATTTGTCAGCCGTTGGAACGCGGCTTTGGCACCACCCTGGGGAATGCACTGCGGAGGATCCTGCTGTCATCCATTCAGGGGGCAGCCATCGTTTCCGTAAAATTTGACGGCGTCCTGCATGAATTTTCCACGATCCCCGGGGTCAAAGAGGATGTGACCGATATCATTCTGAACCTGAAAGGTGTGCGCCTCAAACTACACCAGGACGGACCGAGGACCATCCGGATCGATACCTCCCGGGAGGGGGTGATCACCGCAGCGGATATCGTGAGCGACGGGACGGTGGAGATCCTCAATCCCGATCACTATATCGCAACCTTGGTGGGTAAGGCTTCCTGCAAGGCGGAAATGGTGGTCAAGATGGGGAAGGGGTATGTGGCCGCCCAGAAGGAAAAAGATCCCGAACAGCCCGAGGCAACGATCAATATCGACGCCATCTTTTCTCCGATCAAGAAGGTAAACTATACCGTGGCCTATTCCCGGGTTGGGCAAATTGCGGACTATGATCGCCTGATCCTTGAGGTGTGGACCGATGGAAGCGTTCTGCCCGAAGATGCCGTGGCGTATGCCGCAAAGATCCTCAAAGAGCAGCTCGATCCCTTCATCAATTTCTCCGAGGCGGAAGAAGAAGAGGAAGCATCCGAGATCGATGGAACGGAAGAGGATATCAACGATATCCTTCTGCGGCACGTGGACGATCTGGAGCTTTCTGTCCGTTCGGCCAACTGCCTGAAGAACGCCGGGATCAACCTGATCGGGGAACTGGTTCAGAAAACAGAGGCCGAAATGCTCAAGACCAAGAACTTCGGTCGCAAATCGCTCAATGAGATTAAAGAGATCCTGTTGGAATCCGGTATGGGCTTCGGCATGAAGGTGGATTTCCCTCCGTGGAACAAGGCCGAAAAAGCGGAAGAAACGCCTGCAGAAGGGGCGGAATAGAATTGTTTGCATGTGAAAGGATGAGTTTCAATGGGCCAGGGAAAATTTGGAAGCAAACTGGGAAGGACGACAAGCCACCGCAAGGCCATGCTGAGGACGATGGTAACCTCCCTTTTGAAATATGAGAAGATCCAGACCACCGACATGAAGGCCAAGGAACTCAAAAAGGTGGCGGATAAGATGATCTCCCTCGGCAAGCGGGGGGATCTCCATGCCCGGAGACAGGCCGCCGCTTATGTGCGGGAACGGGATATGGTGGGCAAGCTGTTCGGAGAGATCTCGGAGCGCTTTAAGGAACGGGCCGGCGGGTATACCCGGATTGTCAAGTCCGGATATCGCGCAGGCGACAATGCGCCCATGTCCATCATTGAATTTGTCCAAAAGGCCGAGGCGGAGAAGCCGAAGAAGAAGACGTTGAAGCCGAAGAAATAGCAATTCACGGAGGGCGGGCCGTCAAACCCGCCCTCTTTATTTTCCCAGCATTCCCCCCTTGTCTTTTCTTCAAAAACGCGATATTTTCCACCAAAGTGTTATGGTGCGGGCTTTTGCCTGAGATCGTCACAGGAAGGAGGATCGGCAATGGGTGAAAAGAGGATCGGCGAGGTCGTGAAGTTTTTTTCAAAACCGAGTGTTGCCGCTGTCAAGATCACGGATGGCGGGATCAGGGTCGGAGATACCTTGAAATTCACGGGACATACGACGGATTTGACCATGCCGCTCGAATCCATGGAGGTCAACAATCAGAAAGTGGCAGAGGCGGTTGCCGGCGACTATATCGGCATTCGGGTAGCGGATCGGGTCCGTCCCGGCGACGAGGTGTTCAAGGTGACGGAGGATTAGGTCGGCCGGGACACACCGTTAAGATGAATGACAATATGTAAGAGAACGGTATTCATTGCAGGAGCGTATAGGGCTCCGCCCGCAGCGGTAACGGCGGTTCGGCGGAAGAGGTGCGGCCGAAATGGAAATCAGGGTATTGGGTTGTCACGGCTCGCAGTTCCCCGGATGCGGTTTCACGGGGTTTCTGATCGATGGGGTAACCCTGCTGGACGCCGGTGCGGTGACGTCGGTCCTGACGTCGGAGGAGCAATCCCGCGTTGATCATGTTCTGATCAGCCATGCCCACCTGGATCATATCCGGGAGCTGGCCTCTCTTGCGGACAACCTCTGCTGCAACCGTATAAAACATCCATTGACGGTGATCAGCACGTCCCAGGTGATCGAAACCCTCAAGCGGCACATTTTCAACGGCGCCATCTGGCCTGATTTTTCAATCCTTCCCAGCGCGGAGAAACCGGTACTGAAGTTTGAACCCATCCGGACGGGAGAGAAGATGTGTGTCGGCCATCTGCGTGTCACGGCCATTCCGGTCCATCACTGCGTGGAGACCGTGGCATATGTGATCGAATCTGGTCGGGATTCTTCAACGACGACGGCCGTTTTCGTCGGGGATACCGGACCGACCGAGGAGATCTGGCGTGTCGCAGGGAAGGAGGAGAATGTCCGGGCGATTTTCGTTGAAACATCCTTGCCGGGAGACATGGCGGACGTGGCCGAGCTGACCGGCCACCTGACCCCGGCCGGCCTGGCCCGTGAGTTAGAGAAACTGGGTCCGTTGAAACCGCAAATCTATCTGTACCATATGAAGATCCAGTACCGTGAGGAGATCCGGCGTGAGATCGACCGCATGGGAGACAGTCATGTCCACATCCTGCGGGACGGAGAGGTAATCCGGATCTGATCCCCCTACGCAAGGCAATCTGAACCAATGACCTATCGCGAGACGCTCGCATATCTTTCGGGTCTGAATTCCCTGGGCATCCGCCTCGGGCTGGACCCGATCCGCTCCCTTCTGGGCAGGCTGAACGATCCCCAGGGAAGTTTCCCTTCCGTGCTGATCGCGGGAACCAACGGCAAAGGTTCGGTGGCGGCGATGACGGCCTCGATCCTTTCGACGGCCGGATTCAGGACCGGGCTTTATACCTCTCCGGACCTGATCGATGTCCGGGAAAGGATCCGGATCGACGGCCGGATGATCAGCCGTGAGGATATGGCATCCTGTGCGGAAGAGGTCCGGGGCCGGATCCGTGAGGAGGTGAGCTACTTCGAATTCCTGACCGCGATGGCCTTTCTCCACTTTCAACGGCGGAAGGCGGACATCGCCGTACTGGAGGTCGGCATGGGGGGCAGGCTGGATGCCACCAACGTGGTTGTTCCGCTCGTCTCGGTGATCACCAACATCTCCCTCGAACACCGGGAGCACCTCGGCAACACCCTGGCCGAGATCGCGCGCGAAAAGGGGGGGATCATCAAAAAGGAGGGAGTCTGCCTTACCGCGGCCCGGCAGAAGCCGGTCATCGGGACCCTGGAGGCGATCTGCCGGGAAAGAGGGGCAAAGCTCTGCCGGGTGGGGAAGGAGATCCGAACGACGATCCATCGGGACGGGACATTTTCATACCGGGGCGTCGGGCGGCGCCATGAACGGCTTCTCTGTCCCCTCGTGGGAAAACACCAGATCTCCAATGCCGCCCTGGCGCTGGCTGCCGTAGAGCAGGTCCGTGACGCCGGTTTCCGGGTGGGGGAAGCGGCCGTTTCCGAAGGACTGAAGCAGGCGCACTGGGAGGGGAGGCTGGAGATCCTCCAGCGCTCGCCCCTGTTGCTTGTGGACGGCGCCCACAATCCGGCGGGGGTGGCTACGCTCTGCCGGGCACTCCGCAATGATTTTCCCCACCGGCGGCTGATCCTGCTCTTCGGCGTCCTGGGGGATAAGGACTACCGGACGATGGCGAGGAGGCTCTTTCCGCTGGCAGACCGGGTGATCCTCACACGCCCGCACAGCGAGAGGGCCCTGTCCCCGGATCGTCTGCTGGCATCGGCCGGGGCGGTTTTCGATGTTGAGGTCGTCGAGGATCCCGGCCGGGCTCTGCGCCATGCCCTTTCGCTTGCCGGAGAGGGCGATCTCGTCTGTGCGGCCGGCTCCCTCTATCTGGTGGGGGAAATCAAGAAACTCCAGCGGATCATGAACGCCGGCGGAACAGGCGCCGTTCCTTAAGGATCGTTGACCTGATGGGTCTGGGGAAAGATGTTGAGGTGCAAAGGCATAAAAAAGCTCTATGGTCTGTTGGCAATGCTGTTTTTCTCCTGCTTGGCGGCTTCGCCCCTATGGGCGCTCGAGAAGGAATTCCGCGGGGGACCGGTCGCCATTGAGGCGGACAGCATCGCCTATGACGGGGATGAAGACGTCTTTCACGCGATAGGGAAGGTCCTGATCACCTTTTCCGGGGGGTATCTGAAGGCCGACACCGCGACCCTCTTTCGTGCCACGAACCGGGCCTTGGCCGAGGGCAACGTGTACCTCAAAAGTGATCAGGATATCCTCGAAGGCAAGAAGGTTTCGTTTGATATCGTCACCAAGACCGGAACGGTGGATGACGGCAAGATGTTCCTTGCCCAGAACCACTTCTACATCAAAGGGGATAAGATCGAGAAAAAGGGCGAGGCGGATTACCGGCTGGAAAACGCCACGGTGACCTCCTGCGACGGAGATGCGCCCGACTGGAGCATTGCCGGCAGTGAGCTCGACGTGACCGTAGACGGTTACGGCGTCCTGAAGCACGGCCGATTGCTGGCCCGGGATCTTCCCGTGCTCTACCTGCCCTATTTCATCTTTCCCGCCAAGACGACGCGCCAATCCGGGTTGCTCTTCCCCATGTTCACGTACTCCAAAGACAAAAACGGCCTGGACATTCAGGTGCCCTTCTACTGGGCCATTTCGGAGAGTGCCGACGCAACCTTCTACCAGCGGTATATGTCGCAACGCGGCTTCAAGGAGGGGGTGGAGTTCCGCTATTATCCCAGCGCAGAGACATCCGGGACCCTTTACGCCGATTTCCTCAACGACCACAAGAATGTCAAGGAAACCGTCGGGTCGATCAGCCGCGATTGGCAGGAATCCCAGAACCGCTGGTCCTTCTACCTCAACCATGAGACGACCTTCAGTTCCGGTTTCGCCGTCCGGAGCGACATCAGCCGGGTCTCCGACCACTGGTATTTCAAGGATTTCTCGTCGAGCAACTATTACTTGGACAACTATTCCGCGAGCGGCACGGATCGGTTTCGGCGCATCACCTTCTTGGGGGATGAGAGCCTCGGGTCGCTGGATTCCACCGTCCGCCTGACCAAAAACTGGTCCCAGCATAATCTGACCGCCGTCGCGCGCTATACGGATGATCTGTCTTCGCAGACCAATAACGCCACGCTCCAGAAGTATCCGGAGGTGATCCTGACGGGATTTAGGCAGACCCTCTTCGGCAGCCCCCTGCAGTACGACTTCACCGCCACATATGACAACTTTTACCGTCAGGAGGGTCAGAAGGGGCATCTCTGGGAGGTCAATCCGACCGTCTACCTGCCGCTGAGATTGGGCCCCTACGTCCAGGCAACGCCTCAAGCCGGGTTCCGGGGGAATGTCTGGGATCGGTCGGATTCCGTGGCGGATTCCGGAGACAAGTATGGTGACCGGGAGGTCTTCACACTGGGGACGACCCTCTCCACAGAGATATACCGGGTTTTTGACGTCAAGGGCGAAGAGGTGGAGAAGATCCGGCACGGGATCCGACCGGATATCACATACACGTTCATCCCCGAAGCGTCGCAGAATTACGCCCCCGATTTTCTGGCCCGGATCCCCGCGCAGAACAACCTGACCTATGGGATCACCAACACGTTCCTTACCCGGATGCGGGCAAAGGATGGAAAGATCAGCTACCGCGAGATGATGCGCTTCAGGCTGGGTCAGATCTACGACATCCAGGAGAGCCGGCGGGACGCGGCGAGCGGGACCGCCGACAACCGCCCCTTCGGCGCTGTCACCTTGGAACTGGATCTGTCGCCGATCCCGAGTCTTTCCTTTGCGGCGCGGAACATCTACAGCGTCAATTCCGGCGTCTGGACACAGACCAATTACGATCTGGCCGTCTCCGACAGCCGCGGCGATTCCGCCATCCTCGGGTACCGCTATACACAGAGCAGCCTGGAGGAGGTCAACCTTACCCTGAAAGCCGCCTTGACCCCCTCGCTGGATGCCTTGTATATCCTGAGGCAAAATCGGTTGGACAACAAGATTGTCGAATCCACGGTTGGCATCAAGTACCGGAAGCAGTGCTGGATCTTTGAATTCAACGTCACCGACACGTCGACTGACCGGGCGTTCATGTTCTACTTCTCGCTATTGGGATTGGGACGAAGCGGTGGAGGGGTAAGCCTTTCGAAAACGGGGCAGTCGGGGCAGTAATCCCCCCGCAATGCGGCCTGTATCCCTTTTTGATTTTTTATGCAGGTTTTTCCTTGACAAAGAGGATAAATTTGCGTATCTACCCAGATTCAAATTCATGCGCAGTTAGGTGAAGTGATGAAGACATATCAGGCAAAGCAGGGAGAGATCAGTCGCGACTGGTATCTCGTGGATGCCGGGGACAAGGTTCTGGGAAGGCTGGCGAGCGAAATTGCCCACCGCCTGCGGGGAAAGCACAAACCCGTTTACACCCCCCATGCGGATACGGGAGATTTCGTGATTGTGGTGAATGCCGAGAAGATCAGTCTGACCGGTAAGAAGCTGACGGACAAGATCTATTACCGTTACTCGGGCTATCCAGGCGGTCTCAAGGCCACGACTGCGGGAAAGATGCTCCAGGAGAAACCGGAAGAGCTGCTGCGGGCCGCCGTGAAGGGGATGCTTCCCAAGAATACGCTGGGAAGGGCCATGCTGAAAAAGCTCAAGATCTACGCCGGCGGCGACCATCCGCACGAGGCGCAGTGCCCCCGCATTCTGGCGCTGTAATTTTGGCGACGGGGAAAATATCGGGTCCGTGAACACGATGGGGAGAGGGATATGACGGAAAGACGGTTTTACGCGACAGGGAAGAGAAAGAGCGCCATTGCCCGGATCTATATGAAGGAAGGCACTGGCGTCTGGCAGGTGAACAAGCGGAACTTCGATGACTACTTCACGCGGGAAAGCCTGAAGATGATCATCCAGCAGCCCCTCGAGATGACAGGGAAGAAGGGTCTCCTGGATTTTTACATCAGTGTGGACGGGGGCGGCATGGCCGGTCAGGCGGGCGCCATCAAACACGGCATCTCCAAGGCGCTGGTGGAATACGATGCGGATCTGAGGCCAGCCCTGAAGAAGGCCGGTTTCCTGACGCGGGACTCCCGCATCAAGGAAAGAAAGAAATACGGTCAGCCGGGGGCCCGGAAGCGGTTCCAGTTCTCCAAGAGATAAATTCCGCAGGGAGGCTGATGGCCTCCCTTTTTTTTGGATTTCAGCAGGAGGCTTTAAGGTGATCAAAGTCGGCATCTACGGAGGCAGCGGCTATACCGGGCAGGAACTGATGCGGCTGCTGCTCGGCCACCCGGAGGCGAAGGTTGTGGTTGCGACTTCCCGGCGGTTTGCGGGGGCGCCGGTTTCGGAGATCTATCCGGCTTTATCCGGACGGACCGACCTTCTCTACAGCAATGACCCTCCCGAGGTCGTTGCCGGTCTTGTCGATTTCGTCTTTTTGGCCCTCCCGCACGGTGTTTCGATGGAAATCGCACCCGTCTTTGTCCAGGCGGGCCGGAAGGTCGTCGATCTGAGCGCGGATTTCCGCATCCGGGATACGGCCTCCTATGAGGCCTGGTACGGCCGGCATACGGCCGCCGGGATGCTCCCCGAGGCGGTTTACGGCCTGCCCGAGCTTCATCGGGAGGAGATCCGCAAGACCCGTCTCACGGCCAATCCGGGCTGTTATCCCACGAGCATCATCCTGGGGCTTGCGCCCGTTCTGCGCTCCCGGTGGATCGACCCCTCCTCCGTGATTGCCGACTCGAAATCGGGCGTCAGCGGCGCGGGTCGGGAGCCTCAGATCGGCTCACTGTTCTGCGAGGTGGACGGAGGGTTTAAGGCATACAAGGTGGGAAGCCACCGGCACACCCCGGAGATCGAACAGGAACTGAGCATCCTTGCGGGTCGGGAGATGAAGATCTCCTTCACGCCGCACCTGCTGCCGGTAAAACGGGGGATCCTGAGCACAATCTATGCGAAGCTGGAAAAAGATGTGACCGCCGAGGAGGCGATGGTCCTTTATCGGGAATTCTACCGGGAAGAGCCGTTTGTCCGGATCTGCCGGGCCGGTCAGTTTCCCAACCTCTCCTCCGTCGTCGGCTCGAATTTCTGCGATATCGGCGTGACCGTGGACAAGCGGACCGGGCGGCTCGTCGTCGTCTCCGTGATCGACAACCTGATCAAGGGGGCCTCCGGCCAGGCGATTCAGAACATGAACCTGATGTCCGGTCTCCCGGAGGGGACCGGTCTACCCCTGGTTGCCCTGTACCCCTGATTTTGCGGAGGAACGATGACGCTGAGAATCTACAACACCCAGTCGCGAAAGAAAGAGGAATTCCATCCCCTGCAGGAGGGAAAGGTCGGGATCTACGTCTGCGGGATCACGGCGTATGACGTCTGCCATGTGGGACACGCCCGCTCGGCGGTGGTTTTCGATGTGATCACCCGTTATCTCCGTTACCGGGGCTGGGACGTCACCTATGTGAAGAACTTCACCGATGTCGACGACAAGATCATCGACAAGGCCCGCCGCGAAAAGGCCGGGATCGACGTGATCGCCGAGCGGTTCATCCGTCAGCACGACGAGGACATGGATGCGCTCGGCATCGCCCGTCCCACCTTCACCCCCCGGGCGACGTAGAACATCGACGGGATGATCCGCCTCGTGACGGACCTGCTTGAAAAGGACCTGGCTTATCCGGTCGGCGGGGATATCTTCTACGCGGTGGAACGATTTTCGGGGTACGGAAAACTATCGGGCCGGAACCTCGAGGATATGCTGGCCGGCGCGCGCATCGACGTCAACGAGAAGAAGCGCAATCCCCTCGATTTTGTGCTCTGGAAGGCGAGCAAGGAGGGGGAGCCCTGGTGGGAGAGCCCTTGGGGCCGCGGCCGGCCGGGCTGGCACCTCGAGTGTTCCGTAATGAGCCGGCGTTATCTCGGGGAGACCTTCGACATCCACGGGGGCGGCGAGGACCTGATCTTCCCCCACCATGAAAACGAGATCGCCCAGTCGGAGGGGGCGACGGGAAGCACGTTGGCCCGTTACTGGGTGCACAACGGCTTCGTCCGGGTGAACAGCGAAAAAATGTCGAAATCACTTGGTAATTTCTTCACGATCCGTGACATCCTTAAGCAGTATCACCCCGAGGTACTGCGGCTTTTCTTGCTCCAGAGCCATTACCGGAGCCCTGTTGATTTTTCCGACGCCGCCCTGAACGAGGCGCGGCAGGGGATGAACCGGTTTTATTCGACGCTGGATCTGCTCCGGGACATTGCGGCCGGCGGAACGGAGACCGCCGCGGAACCCGCGAAGAAGGACGGCGGGATGGCGGCGGAGCTCCAGGCCCTCCGGGAGCGATTTGTGGAGTCCATGGACGACGATTTCAACACGGCGCGTGCGATCGGCCACCTCTTCGATGCGATCCGTCTGGTCAACACCTCGCTTGCCGAGAAGAAGCCGGACGTTTCGCGTGGCGCCTTTGTCCAGGCGGAGAAGACCCTCCGGGAGATCGGTTCCGTGCTGGGTTTTTTCCGGCAGGAAGCGGATGACTATCTGCGTCAGGACCGGGAGCGGGAGTCGGGGAAGCGGGGGCTGGATGTCGCTAAGATCGAGCGTCTGATCGCGGAACGCCGGGACGCGCGGGCGGCGAAGGCGTGGCAGCGGGCCGATGAGATCCGGAAAGATCTTGCCGCCCGGGGGGTGATCCTCCGGGACACGCCGGACACGACGACCTGGACGATTCAGTAGAGACGGCTTCGTAAAAAGTCCGGATGCTGCGTTGCGCTTCATCCTTCGTCATTGCGGCGTACGCAAAAGTACGCCTCATTCCTCAGGATTCGCGCGCCTTGCCTGCGAACTTTTTACGAAGCCGTCCCATTTTCGAGACTTTTAAGACTCTTTACGAGGCCGTCAGTAGAGAGACCTTTGGATTTTTACCCTTCCTGTCATTGCGAGCAGCCGAAGGCTGCGTGGCAATCTCATGGATTATCGAATGGTCATGGGACCGCTTCCCGGAAGAATGGCGGTAAAGTTCCTGCTACGGGATTTCCGGGGGATACATGCCTTCGATCAGCTCCCGGTACTTCTCCAGGATGACCTTCCGCTTCAATTTCAGCGATGGCGTCAGCTCGCCTGTCTTTTCCGAAAGGGGCTGCCTCAGGAGCCGGTAAGCCTTGATCGTTTCGACCCGGGCGAGGAGCCGGTTCCTTTCCGCCACGCGCTTAGCCACAATGGCGAGAAATCCGTCCCGGTCCAGGAGTTCTTCCGCCGCCGCAAAAGAGAGCCCTGCCTCGCGGGCGACCCTTCCCGCCTCCACCATGTTCAGGGAGATCAGCGCAGTCAGGTATTTCCGCCGGTCCCCGATGACGACCACGTGTTCGAACAGCGGATCCTTCATGAACATCCCCTCGACGTTCTGCGGGGCGATGTTCTTCCCCCCTGAGGTGATGATCAGGTCCTTTTTCCGGTCGGTGATGACGAGGAATCCGTCCTCGTCGAGACGGCCGATGTCACCCGTCTTGAACCAGCCGTCCCCGCTCAGGACCTCCTCGGTCTGCCGGGGCATTCGCCAGTACCCCCGGAAGATGTTTCCCCCGCGGACGAGGATCTCGCCGTCTTCGGCAATCCGCACCTCATTGCAGGGGAGAGGCTTGCCCGTCGTGCCGAAACGGTAATCGTCCATCACGTTCAGGCTTACGGGTGCCGTGGTTTCGGTCAGCCCATACCCCTCGATGACGAAGATCCCCGACGCGTTGAAGAAGTCCTCGATCTCCCGGGAGAGGGGGGCGCCCGCCGCCGTGATCCAGCGGACCCGGCCCCCGAGACCCTCCCGGAGCTTCCGGTAGATCAGCAAGTCGGCCACGCGGTAGCGGAGGTTCAGCAGCGGGGAAACGGGTTTTTTCCGTTCCCGCAGCGCGCTGACCTCGGCGCCGATGCCGCTCGCCCAGCGGAAAATCCGCCGCTTCCAGGGGGGCTGTTCCCGGACCTGGGTCATGATCCGCGCATAGATCTTTTCACAGACCCGGGGTACGGCCAGGATGATCGTCGGTCTTTTTACCCGGAAGTCTTCGAGAATGGTGTCGAAACCTTCGGTGTAATGGGCGGTGATGCCGACCTTCATCCCGTAAAAATGGCCGGCGACCCTTTCGAAGACGTGACATAGCGGAAGAAAGGGGACCGTCTCGTCCTCCTCGTAGGCGGGGACGACGGCGTCGAGCCCCGTGAAAATGGAAAGGATGTTGCCGTGGCTGATCATCGCACCTTTGGGCGGCCCGGTGGTCCCGGAGGTGTAGACGATCGTGGCCAGATCGTCGATACGGATCTCGTTGCCAAGCTTCCCGAAGAGGTCCGGCGCCTTGGATGCGAGAACCCTCCCGAGTTTCATCAGCTCCTCGAAAGTGATGATCATCCGGGAGCTGAGATCGCACCCGGTCCCGTCAATCACGACGATCTTTTCCAGGAGCGGGCACTCGGAGATCCGCTCCATGACCTTCCGCACCCCGTCCTCATTTTCCGCAATGAAGACCTTCGCCTCGGAGTTGCAAAGGATGTAAGCGACTTCGGTGGAGGGGAGGGTCACGTAGACGGGGACGGTGCAGGCCCCGATCCCGATGATGCCCATATCCGCGGCGAGCCATTCCAGACGGTTTTCACTGAGGAGGGCGACGCGGTCCTTCTTCCGCACGCCGAGATCGTACAGCCCGAGACCGGCGGCCATCGCCGTTTCATAATAGGTCTCCCAGCTCCACCCTTCCCACCGCCCGTGCCGCCTTTTCTCGACGGCCAGACGGTTCCCGTACCGGCGGGCCTGATTCCTGAAGATCTGAGGCAGATTCTCATTCATGTCGGACCTCCTGCAACGATTCCGGAAACAACAGGGTTCCCCGCGGAGTCCCCAGGGGTTCGGTGTCGGTCGGAGTGGGCGACTTTGACCGGGAGCGCAACCCGCACGCCCCGCCTTCAGACACCTTCCTTGCCGGGAAGACCCGCCCTGCGGACGGGGCTTCACTTACAGGGCCATGGGGGGCATGACCAGGGCGTATCCCTCGGCGACGAGCTCCTGTCGCTGGTTCTTCCAGGTACACTTCATCCGGACCCAGCGCCTTTTTTCGAGCTTCTCCTCCACCTCCGCCGTGGCGGTGACCGTATCCCCGAAGAAGGTGGGGGCGCGGAACCGGCACAGGATCTCCAGAGCGACCGTCCCGAGCCCCGGGAGCTTCATCCCCAGGACCGGCGCGATCAGGCTCTGCGGCAGCGCGCCGTGGGCGATGCGCGTCTTGAAGGGGGTGAGCTTGGCGAATTCCTCGTTCGTGTGCATGGGGTTGAAATCGCCGGAGATGCCGGCGAAGAGATAGACGTCCGTTTCGGTGATCGTCTTCGTGAACGATGCGGACATCCCGACCTCAAGCTGGTCGTAGGTGTAACCCAGCTCGATTCCATTGATTTGGGCCATAGATTCCCTCCTTGGTTGACCGGGAGCGCACCCGCAAGCCCCGCCTTGCAGGCGGGGATAAGGGGCGCAATAAAAAAATAGACCAATTCCTTGCCGGGAAGCCCCGCCCTGTGGGCGGGGAGCTTCCAAAGACCGTACCGATTTTTGATTGACTTGTCAATCAATTTATGGTTCATTGGAAACCACCCCGGAAATCAAGAAGTTTGAATGATATCGGATTTGCCGAGTCACTCACGACACCGGCCGTCGGGGCGGGGTGAGGCGTTCTTCCGGGCTTTTACGAGGGCATCCATTGATGTAAGAAAGGAAGGGTCAGTATGACGAGGAGGGTTGGCATCGTATCGGTCGCACAGGGCGCCGGCGCCGAATCGAAGGACAATTTCTACGACCAGGCGTACCGGATCACGAAGGAGGTGCTGGAGAAGGCCGGGATCACCAGGGACGATCTGGGGACGATCGTCACGGCCTCGTCCGATATCTTCCACGGCGGGATCTCCTGCGCCAATTCCTACTACTGGGAGACGACGGGGGCGTTTCTGAAGAACGCCTCGCGCCAGGACGGGGAGTCCCTGTTTGCATTTTTCTACGCCGTCATGCGGATCCTCTCGGGCCAGTATGACACGGCGCTCGTCATGGCGCTCTGCAAGGGGTCCGAAAACCCGCCGAACGACACCTGCACGCTGATGTTTGCCGATCCGTTCTATCAGCGTCCCCTCGGCCTCCAGGAGACCCTGGCGGCGGCGCTCCAGATGCGGCTCTACCTGGAGCGTTACGGCGTCACGGAGGAGCAGTGCGCCCAGGTCGCCGTGAAGAACCTGGGGAACGCCCTCGGGAATCCTTACGCCCATAGGAAGGGGTGCTACACCGTGGAGGAGATTCTCGGCTCGGAGCGGCTTGCCGATCCGCTGACGGCCCTCCAGGTGGCGCCGAAATCGGAGGGGATGGTGGCCGTCCTGCTCGCCTCCGAGGAGAAGGCCCGGGCGCTCACGGACAAGCCGGTCTGGTTCAAGGGATACGGCAGCTCGCTCGACCATTTCTATCTTGGCGACCGCGACCTCCTGAAGGGGCCGCTCCGGGACGCGGCCGCGCGCGCCTACCGGATGGCGGGGATCGCCGATCCGCAAAAGGAGATCGACCTGGCGGAGATCACGGAACCCTACGCCTTCCAGGAGCTCCTGTGGTGCGAGGACCTCGGCCTCTGCGGCGAAGGGGAGGGGGGGAAAATGATCGCGAGCGGAAGGACCCGGCGCAACGGCGACCTGCCGGTCAATCCTTCCGGCGGTGTCCTGGCCAACAACCCCTATGTCTCACGCGGCCTGCAGCGCGTTGTGGAGGCGGTCCTGCAGATCCGCGGGGAGGCCGGGGAGCGCCAGGTCCCCAAAGAGGTGAAGACCGCGCTGGCCCATGGGACGCACGGTTTCGCCGGACAGTGCCATGCGGTGGCGATCGTCGGCATCGAATGAGTCGGATAAGGAGGGAGCGATGGGAAGACCGGTTGCGATTATCGGCGTTGGACAGACAAAACACGGCCGGCGGACGGAGATCTCCTATCCGGACCTCGTCCGGGAGGCCGTGGTGCGGGTGTTCGAGGATACGGGACTGACCCCGGCCGATATCGACGGCGTCGTGTCGGGGACGATGCCGTCGATGATGGAAGGGATCGCGCTGACCCATTTCTACTTCGCCGACGCCATGCAGGCGGCGGGGAAGCCGATTCTGAAGACGGAAACCTGCGGATCGACGGGGGTCTCGATCGCCCATACGGCCTATTACTGGATCGCCTCGGGGATGGCGGATCTGATCCTCGCGGTCGGCCATGAGAAGATGAACGAGGGCAATGCCCAGGCGACGATGACGACGGTCGTCGAACCCTTTTACCAGCGTTACTTCATCGCCGGGGCGCCCGGGGTCTTTTCCATGCAGTCCCAGATGTGGGCGGCCCGCTACGGGATTCCCGAGGAGAAGCTCCGGGATGCGGCGGCCTATATCTCCGTGGCCCATCACGACGACGCCTTCGACAACCCCTACGCCCACGTGAAGCTCCGCGTGACCATGGACGACGTCAAAAATTCGCGCATCATTACCTATCCGGTGCGCCTGCTGGACGTCTGTCCCACCTCCGACGGGGCCTGCGCGGTAATCTTCGCCTCCGCGGAGATGGCGCGGAAGCTGGGCCGGAAGGCAGCCTGGGTGAAGGGGGTCGGCTACCGGGGCGAGGAGTACTTCTTCGGGGATTCGGACAAGGGGGTCTGGCAGAGCGCCGTCCAGGCGGCGAAACAGGCCTACGATCAGGCCGGCATCCGGGACCCGCGCAAAGAGCTCGACGTGGCCGAGGTATACAACCCCTTCACGTTCCAGGAGATGCTCTTCTACGAATGCTTCGGTTTCTGCGGTCTCGGGGAATCCCCGGACCTTGTCCTGAAGGGGGTTTTCGCGCGGAACGGGGAGCTTCCCTGCGATCCGTCGGGCGGCACCCTCTGCACGAACCCGATCGGGGCGACGGGGCTGATCCGGACGGCGGAGGCGGCCCTCCAGGTGACGGGGCGCGCCGGCGATCACCAGATCCCGGGGGCGAAGCTGGCGCTTTGCCATGCGATGGGTGGGGTGGATCAGTTCAACGGCGTGATGATCCTCGGGTCAGAGCCGTAGCGATGCCCAAGAAGGCGTTTCCCGCAACATGACCGGGGGCGCAATCAAAAACAGTAGCTTCCTTGCCGGGAAGCCCCGCCCTGTGGGCGGGTAGCTTCAATCTGCCGGCTGAACCGGCCGCGAACGGATGGACGAGATGAGGGAGGAATAAAGAATGGCAAAGGAATACAAGACCCTGAAGACGGAGATCCGGCTGCCCTATGAACTTTCCTATGGCCCCGTCTGGACGAGGTTTTTCGAGGGGATGGCGGAGAAGAAGCTCTACGGAACGAAGTGCGGGAAGTGCGGGAGGATCCTCGTCCCGGCCCGGAGCTTCTGCCCGCGCTGCTTCGTGGATACGACCGAATGGGTCGAGCTTGCGCAGCAGGGGACACTGACCGCCTGGAGCTACGTAAATTACCGCTATTTCGGCATGCCGACGGAGCCGCCGTTCATAGGGGCGCTGATCCGCCTCGACGGGACGGACGTCGATTTTCTCCACCTGATGGGCGGGATCGATCTGGACGATTTCGACCAGGTCCGGAAGACCGTGAAGAACGGGATGAAGGTCCGGGCCCTCTGGAAGGAGGAACGCCAGGGGCACATCCTCGACATCCGCTACTTCGAACCGGCATAGCGGAATCCGACCCGAGAGAAGGCCCATGGAACCCATCTATCTCGATCACAGCGCGACCACGCCTATCCATCCCGAGGTGCTGGCCGCGATGATGTCCTTCTTCGCGAACCACTTCGGCAACCCCTCCAGCATCCACCGGGAGGGGCGTTTCGCCCAGGAAGCGGTCGAGGATGCCCGCGTCCGAGTGGCCGCCCTGATCGGGGCGGCACACGCCGAGATCGTCTTTACCGGCGGGGGGACGGAGGCGGACAACCTCGCCATCCTGGGGGCGGCCTTCGCCGGGAAAGGGGGCCGGAACCACATCATCACCTCGACAATCGAACACCACGCTGTGGAGAACGCCTGCCGCCATCTGGCGGGGCGCGGATTCGCGGTGACCTTTCTCCCCGTCGACGGCGGGGGCCGGGTGAACCCGGATGATGTCCTAAAGGCAATTACGGAAAAGACCTTCCTCGTCAGCATCATGCATGCCAACAACGAGATCGGGACGATCCAGCCGCTTAGCGAAATCGGCGCGATCACCCGGGAACGCGGCATTCTCCTCCACACCGACGCGGTCCAGAGCGTCGGGAAGATCCCCGTATCCGTCGATGACCTCGGGGTCGATCTCCTCTCGCTTGCCGGCCACAAGATTTACGGGCCGAAGGGGGCGGGCGCCCTCTACATCCGGAAGGGGACGGAGCTCGTGCCGATCACGTTCGGCGGTCACCAGGAGGGGAATCTGCGCAACGGCACCGAGAATGTTCCCGGGGTGGTCGGCCTGGGGAAGGCCTGTGAGATTGCCGCCCGGGATCTGGCCGCCCAGACGATCCACCTGCGGGGCCTCCGGGACCTCCTCGAGGCGAAGATCCGGGAGGAGATTCCCGACGTCAGGGTCAACGGCCACCCGACAGAGCGGCTGCCCCACCTGCTCAGTGTCTCCTTTGCCGGGATGTCCGGCGAGGCGCTCGTCCGGGAACTGGATCTCCACGGGATTGCCGTCTCCGCCGGCTCGGCCTGCACGGCAGGCTCGACCAAAATCTCCCATGTGCTGGCTGCGCTGGGAATGGAGGAGGCCCTGGCCGTGGGGACCCTCCGGTTCAGCATGGGCAGGGACAATACCCGGGAGGAGATCCTCCGCACCGCCTCTATTCTGAAGAAACTGGTGAACCGGCAGCGGGTCCTGGCGGAGCTGGAAGACGGCATCGGGGGAAGGGGCTGCCGCTGAATCCCCGGTACATCCTTCGCTGGAACACAACCATCGGGATCGTCGCAATAGATATATGCTGGATCGCTGGAGTCATCATTGCGGCCTGTTCCTTTCTCCACAAAGGCATTGCCTACTGAAATATTCAATATTGCAATGGTAATGAATATGGGAGATCAGAATTAATTCATCCGGTTCTTACGTACTTTTTAATTTGGAAAGGTATGTACCTACGGGATGACCTCCCGCTATCAACTATGAGTCAATGGTTTTCGATTTGAACTTGAAGTGAGGATTACAATTCGAATTGTTCCTTCGTTTATGACTCACAACAAACCCTGTCTTTACCGTTCTTTTTCCCCTGGTACATGAGCTGGTCAACCCGGTGAACGAAGACCTTCATGTCCTCCTGCGGCTTGTACTGCGCAAGACCGATGCTCACCGTCACATGGACGTCCTGACCCGGCCCGGGGGAGAAAGTCTCTTTCTTGAACTCCGTCCGGATTCTTTCCGCTGTAACAGCGCCGTCCGCGCCTGTTGTCATGGGCAGGAGGATGGTAAATTCTTCGCCGCCATAACGATAAGCGAAATCCGTCTCGCGCAGGCATCTTTTGACCACTTGGCCAAGTCGCCATAAGACCTGGTCTCCCTCGACATGGCCGTAAGCGTCGTTGAATTCCTTGAAATTGTCGAGATCAAGCAGCGGCAGGGTTAAAGGCTGTTCATAGCGGTTCGACCGGTCCAATTCGATTTTAAGCTGAAAGTAAAAATGCCGGGAATTGTAGAGCTGGGTGAGACCATCGACAATACTGAGCTCACGGTATCTTTCTTCACTGTCTCTCAGTTCCTTCTCGATCTGCTTGCGATCGGTGATGTCGCGGGACACCGCCTGGAAACCGATCACATGGCCATTTTCCACAATCAACTGGGTGTTTTGCCCAAGCCAGACCTCATGGCCCTCTTTCGTAATGATGGGATATTCTGAATAGACATTTTGAAGTCGCTTTACAAACTGACGACCGAAGAACTTCATGGCGTCGTCACGCATGTCCGGGCGGAGCAATGTAAGATATTGCTTTCCAATTATCTCATCTTCTGCGTATCCCGTAATACGGATCATCGCCGGATTTATGAAGGTGAAGTGTCCCGTGTCATCCATCCTGCAGACGACATCACTCGCACTTTCCACCAATGTCCTATACCGATCCTCGCTTTCCCGCAGTGCTTTCTCAGCTTGTTTGCTCGCTGTGATGTCCATGACGAAACTCAGAGACGCGGGCATTCCCTCCCAAGATAAGGTCCGTGAAATAATGTGCAGCCACCGTTCAGTTCCATCAGCGGAAATGATTCTGAAGTCATAGCCCGTTTCCATCGGTTCACCGAGCATCCTCCGAACGTGACGATCAACGACCATGGCACGGTCATCAGGATGAATAAACGAAGAAAACAGTCTGGTTGTGATAATGTCCGGATGATATCCTAAAATCTCTGCAAGGGCTGGATTGGCAAACTTAATCATCTCTCCTTGAACGATCAATATTCCTTCTCCCGCCGTTTCAAACAGAAGGCGGTAATTCTCCTCACTCTTCTCCCGCGCCGCCTCGGCCTGCTTGCGCTCGGTAATGTCCCTGCCTACACCCAGGAGGGACAAAGGCTTACCGTTTTCGTCCCGGATGAGACTAAACGTGTTTTCGACCCATAAAGTCGAGCCGTCTTTACGGTAGAACTCGAGTTCCAGTGAACGCGTTAAGATATAGGTTGGATCAGCCATCGCCTTGGGCATCTCAATGGAGAAAAACTCCATCGCCGACCGTAAAGATGTTGCCGTGAGGTGCTTATCCAGCGGAAGTTGCGCAATCTCCTCAGATGTGTATCCCCGTAATTTCTCTACAGATGGACTGATGTATATCGGTTTTAAGTTCAGGTCCATGAGCCACACCTGGTCTTTCATGTGGTCTGCCAGCAAACGATACTGGGCCTCGCTCTCCCGCAGCGCCTCCTCAGCACGCTTGCGGTCGGCTTCTGAGTGCTCCAGTTCCTCGATTCTCTGTTGTAAGACGGATATCTCTTCGATTAGTTCTTGATTTGTCCTGGATGGATCTGTCATCTGGTGCTCCCTGTCGTGATAAGCGTGTAGGTTGGAAACAAAAATTGACAGTATTTGTTGCGTGAATAAAGCATTCTGGAAGCTATCGGATACCCATTGACATGTCAAATGGAAAGTACGCCATCAGATACTGTTTACCGATTACCGATTGAAATATTGGATACCCGTCAAAATTGCCGGACGCTTTGTTACAGGAAGAAAGACATCTTAAACAAGTACGCTTAAACCGGATGAACCCAAAATTAGATGCTTTCGGTAGTCGTCCGTTATCTTTACTCATCGATGCTGTGGGCTTGCAGGAAGCTGCAATCGGGTCGGGACGCAGGAATACCCCTCCGGGCTTCATGCAGGGGGTGGCGTTCACACAGCAACATCCTGCCGCTGAAATTCTGTGGCCATTCCCGGGCCGATCTGCTATGAACGACCGCATGAATGCAGAGCGAATTCGAATCCCCACCGAGGCGGAATGCGGACGGCTGATCGCCGGGATGGGGATGCTGGAAAATATCGTCGCCCATTGCCGGCAGGTCTGCCGGGTTTCCCTGCTGATCGTCGATCATCTGCAACCGGACGGCCTGAACCGGGAGCTGATCCTGGCGGCGGCGCTCCTCCATGATATCACGAAGACACGGAGCTTTGAGACCCTTGAGGACCATGCCGAGACGGGGGCGCAACTGCTCGCGGATCTCGGCTACCCGGAGGTAGGGCGCATTGTCGGCCAGCACGTCCGGCTGGACCGCTATATCGCCTCCAGGAAGCCGGCGGAGGAGGAGATCGTCAACTATGCGGACAAGCGGGTCCTCCATGACCGGATCGTGCCCCTGAGCGAGCGGATGGGGTATATTCTGGAGAAGTACGGCCGGGAGCCGGAGCGGAAAAGGGCGATCCTGCTGCTCTGGGAGAAGACGGAGGCGCTGGAGGCGCGGCTGTTCGCCGGCCTTCCTTTCGCGCCGGAGGATATCAGCCGTCTTCTCGCCAGCTGTTGAAAAACGCCCATCTGCTGCGTTTCCCTCATCCTTCGCCGTTCAACGTACCCAAAAGTACGCCTCACGGCTCAGGATTTCGGGGGCCTTGCATCTGGACATTTTTGAACAGCCTGCAGAAGAGCCGTTTCAACAGTCTCCGGAGAGGATTTCATTTGAGATCTTCCGACCCCTCTTCCGGAACCGGATCCCCGTCTGTGACGCTGCACAGCGGCTTCTCCAGCCTCAGGATGTGATGGATGCAGGGGATCATCTCCTCCTCATGATGCGTGACGTAGATCAGGCCCGTTTCCGTCCCTTCTCCGATTCCTTCCATCAGCGACAGCACCCGTTCCCGGTTGGCGCCGTCCAGCCCCTGGCAGGGTTCATCCAGGATGAGGAGCTCCGGGGACTTGACCATCGCCCGGACGATCAGCGCCAGCCGCTTTTCCCCGTAGGAGAGGCGGGAAAACGGCCGGTCCGCCCTGTCATTCATGCCGAGGATGTTCAGCCATCCGTCCGCGAGGTTCTCCTGCTCCGTGTCGGGCCGGCGGTAGAGGCCGATCGAGTCGAAGAAGCCGGAGAGGACGACCTCCCGGACGGAGCCCGGCTTCCGGTACCGGAGCTGAAGTTCGGGAGAGACCACCCCGATTCCCTGCCGGATGGTCCAGATGCTCTCCCCCTCGCCCCGCTTCTTCCCGAAGAGGTAAACCTCATTGGCGTAGACCTGCAGGTTGTCCCCCGTGATCAGGCTCAAAAGGGTTGATTTGCCCGAGCCGTTGGGGCCCACCACCGCCCAGTTCTCCCCGCGCCGGACGGTCCAGTTCAAGCCGTCCAGCACGACGGCCTCCCCGTAGGCCACGCGGATATTTCTCATCTCCACGAGCGGATCGCCAACGGGGCGTAGCGCCTTCCCGGCGTTCCCGGGGGGCGGTTGCAGCAGGGGAAGCGATTTCCCCTTTCCTTGAAAGTGCCTCATCCGTGCGGGCGTCAGGACATCCTCGCGCCTTCCGGCCTGGGCGACGCGGCCGTTCCGGATCAAAAGAACGTGCGAGATCCCCGGAATCACCTCTTCCGGACGCTGGGCGACGAGGAGGATTTGCGTTCCTTCCTCCATGAGCTTTGTCACGGCCGCGGCCAGAGAGCGCCGGCTGCCGGCGTCCAGACCGGCGAAGGGATCGTCCAGGATCAGCAGCTTCGGAGAGGGGAGCAGCGCCCGGGCAATCAGGAGTTTCCGGATCTCGCCGTTGGAGAGGGTCCGGAAGCCGTGGCCGAGGAGGGGATGGAGGTCCAGCGCGTCCGCAATGCGCTTCAGTGCGGCCGGATCGCCGTCGTTCTCCCGGAGCAGCTCCCCCGCCGTGAGGTCATGCCCCCTGCCGCTGAAAGAACGCGCCTCCTCGCGGCGCTCCTCGCGCGCCAGGAGCTCCTCTTGGAGTTCGAAGGAGACGTAGCCGATCCGGCTGCCTTCGGCCTCCGGGTCATGACGGGTCAGTTTTCCCCGGACATGCGGGACATCGCCGCGGACGGCCCCGGCGAGCGCCGATTTTCCCGAGCCGTTGGGTCCCAGGATCGCCCAGTTTTCTCCGCTCCGGATCTCCCAGGATGTCCCGGGGAGAAGCATCCGGTCTCCCCTGCGCAGCGTGACGCGCTCAAGCGTGATGAGGGGTTCGTTTTTTCGGTGCGAACAAGGTTCCAAAGGGTTGTAATCCTCCCGTGTTTCTGATAATGTGCGCGCCGACCGTCCGGTCTGTGACGAGGCGCCGGTTATGGATAGCAGAAAACCAGAAAAATGCCACCCTTTTCCGCAGCGGCTTTCCGGGCGAATTTGGGATTCGGGAGACAGGCCGTTTCCCGTCTACCTCGTCCGCGGCGATCGTTGCTCCGCGCTGATCGAAGCGGGGATCTCCGCCACGGCCGATGCGGTCGTCCGCCGGCTGGACCGGCTGGAAGCGGCCCCGGATTTCATCGTGATCACGCACCCCCACCCCGATCACGTGATGGGTCTCGATCCGCTCCGGCAGAGATATCCCGGAATCTGGGTCATCACGGGTGAGGGCGCCGCGGCGTTTCTCTCCCATCCGGCCGCCGCGGCGGCGATCGTGGCGGAAGACCGCCACATGGCGGCATATCTCGCGGCGCGGGGATATCCCGTCGGCCGCGCCCCGGCGGAGAAGGCGCCGGACCTCGGGGATGCCCTGATCTGCAAAGACGGCGAGGAGCTGGATCTTGGAGGCGTGACGCTCCGGTTCCTTGAAGTCCGGGGACATTCCCCGGGAAACCTGGCGGTCTTCGTTCCCGAGGAGAAGGCCTTGCTGGCATCCGACTGTCTCGGTTTCCATTATTCCGGAGGCGGGTTCTTTCCGGTCTTTTTCACCGGCTATCGGGAATACATGGCCACGCTGGACCGCCTCGAATCCCTCCGGCCGGAGATCCTCGGCCTGGGGCATCACTGGTTCATGCGGACGGAGGACGCGGCCGGGGCCTTCGTGCCGGCCCGAAGATCGGCGGCCGGGCTCCGGGAGAGGCTGAGAAATGATTTACGGGACGGGGAGACCGTCGTTGCCGAGATCGTAAACGAGTTCTACCGGGATGAACTGACCTTGTACAGCCGGGAGAATATCACAAACGGCTGCCGCCTGCTGCTCAGGCGGAGCTTGGAGGAGGATAAGGGATGTTGAGCGAACGAGAGGTGTATTTCAACGGGGAATTTCGCCCTTGGAACGAGGCGAACGTCCATATCATGTCGCACAGCTTCGGGAGGGGGTCGGAGATCTTCGAAGTGATCGGATTTCATGAGACCCCGGCGGGACCTGCCGTTTTCCGCTTGGACGAGTATATCGCCCGTTTCTGGAAATCGGCTGAAATACTCGAGATGGAACTACCCCTCTCGCAGGAGGCTTTGCAGGCGGCTATCCTGCAACTGGTGAAGCGAAGCGGGCTGAAAAGCGGTTTTCTGAAGATGCACGGTTTCTACCCGGACATCTCGTTTAATGTGCTTCCCCCCCAGAAGAGGATACAGGTGGCCGTCTGTGTGTTTTCCGCGGAGGAGATGTTCGGCGCCCGGAAGGATATCGCCAGGATTGGCGTGACTGCCTTTGTCTCGCATTGGCGAAGGCTCGATCCGCAGACCATCCCGATCGAAGCCAAGGTGGCGGGGAATTATGTCAACGGTATGGTGGCCCGGATGGAGTCGCGGGCGAAGGGGTTCGATTACGCCGTTCTGCTCGATACGCAGGGATTTATCGCCGAGGGCGGGACCGAAGCGCTCTTCCTGGTCAGGGAGGGACGCCTCATGGCGCCTGTCCTGGGAACGGTGCTCAAGAGCATTACGCGCAAGACCATTCTGGAGGTCGCCGGGGCAATGGGAATCGAGACCTTCATCGGGCAGCTGAGGCCTGAACTTCTCGATGAGGCTGAGGAGCTCTTTTTCTCCGGTACGGCGACCAAAGTGATTCCGGTCCGGCAAGTGGGGGACCGGATCCTGAAGGAGGTCCCCGGACCGGTCATACGAAGGCTCTCCGAACGGATGGCGGCGATCACCTCCGGACGCGATGCGCAGTTCCGGCACTGGCTCTTTCCCGCCTGACCCTCCGGGCGCGGATCGATCCGGTACCGCGAAACCCCTTCCCGCCCGCCCCTCGCGGGAAGGGAACGCCCGCGCCACGAAAGCAGAGGCCGTGATGGACTATTGCAAGGGAAAATCACAACATCATCCCTTGTTTCCTATTCCTGCAGCGCCTCTTCCCGCTTCTTGCGAATGGCCGGAAAGATCAGGACCACGAGCAGTAACGCGGCGACGGCCAGCAGGGCCGCGCTGATCGGGCGCTGGATGAAGACCAGCGGGTCTCCGCCGGAGATGAGCATCGTCCGCCGGAAGTTTTCCTCCAGCATCGGTCCCAGCACAAAGCCCAGCACCATCGGCGCCGGCTGCACCCCCACCTTGTTGAAGAAGTATCCCAGCGCCCCCCATCCCAGCATGAGCCAGACGGAAAAGACGCTGTTGCTGCTGGCGTATGCGCCGATGCAGCAGAAGAGGATAATGGCCGGGAAGAGGAGCCGGTAGGGGATCCGAAGCATGGAGACCCAGATGCCCACCAGCGGCAGGTTGATGACCACCAGCATCAGGTTTCCGATCCACATGCTGGCCACCACGCCCCAGTAGAGAGCCGGCTGGTCATGGATCATCGAGGGTCCCGGCTGGATGCCCTGGATCATCAGGGCGCCGATCATCAGCGCCATCAAGGGATTGGTGGGAATGCCCATGGTCAAGAGCGGGATGAAGCTGGTCTGAGCGCCGGCGTTGTTGGCCGATTCGGGGGAGGCCACCCCCTGGATCACCCCCGTCCCGAAGAGCTCGGGGTGGCGGGAGACCTTCTTCTCCAGTGCGTAGGCCGCAAAAGGGGGCAGGGCCGCCCCGCCGCCCGGCAGGATCCCGAGGATGGTGCCGACGGCCGTTCCCCGCAGGATCGCCGGAAAGGCCACCTTGAAGTCGACCCAGGTCGGCATCAGGTTTTTGATTTTTCCCGCCAAGATGCTGCGGTCCTGGGGAATCTCCAGGTTGGCGGCGACCTCGCCGATCCCGAAGAGCCCCACGACCACGGGCACGAAGTCCATGCCGTCCGCGATGTCGGGGATGCCGAATGTCAGGCGCGGAACGCCGGCGTTCACATCCATGCCGACAAGCCCTGCCATGATACCGACCAAGACCATCGCGATCGCCTTGAACGGGGAGCCGTGTGCCAGCACAACCGCGGCGATCAGCCCCATAATGAGCAGGCTGAAGTACTCGGGGGCGGTGAATTTGAGGGCCAGGGTGGCCAGCGGCTCGCTGAGGAGCGCGATCACGATCGTCGCGACGCACCCGGCGAAGAAGGAGCCGATGGCCGCGATGGCCAGCGCGGGGCCGGCTTTCCCCTGGCGGGCCATCTGGTACCCGTCGAGACAGGTCACGACAGCGGAGGTTTCGCCGGGGACGTTGACCAGGATGGCCGTCGTCGAGCCGCCGTACTGCGCCCCGTAGAAGATCCCGGCCAGCATGATCATCGCCGAGGTGGGGGCAAGGCCGAAGGTGAACGGCAGCAGCATCGCCGTGGTGTTGAGCGGCGAGATGCCCGGGAGCACCCCGACCAGCGTCCCGATCAGAACGCCGAACAGACAGAAGAGGAGATTCTGCATCGAAAGTGCGGTGGAGAAACCCAGTGCGAGATTGTCGAAGAGACCCACGAAACGCTCCTTACCACCGCGGCCAGATGGACAGCGGCAGACCCAGGCCGTATACGAACAGAAAGACCGTGAAGGCCGTGATGATGACGGCGAAGATGATGCTCTCCCGCCACTTGTAATCGGCGGTGGAAAACGTGGAACAGGCCATGGTGGCCAGCGTCGCCAGGGCCAGCCCGCCGCGAGGCAGCAGCAACGCGAAGGCGGCGAGCGACACGAGCACCGACAGGATCGGCCGGAGCTTGATCGCCGGCAGCGGCCGGCGCTTGGCGAAAAGCCCCCGCCCGGCGATCACCAGCCCGAAAGTCATGATGAGAAGGGACAGGGCCCTGGGCACATACCCGGGGCCCATGTCCGCAGCCGTCCCGATCGTGAGATTCCGGGTCTCCGTCAGCGCGACGATGGCCAACAA
This sequence comes from Deltaproteobacteria bacterium, assembly GCA_026388345.1. The sequence goes on along the minus strand of JAPLJY010000326.1, from coordinate 2,991 downwards.
GATCAGAAACCCGCCGAACGCGGCGTCCGGAATATCCCCACGCGATTTTTGCATATAGACCCCGATGCCCTGGTCGCTACTCGACCTTGATGTTGGCTTCGCGAATAACTGCGCCCCATTCGGCGATGTTTTCCTTCATCCAGGAGGCAAACTCCGCCGGGGATCCGGCGATCACGTCGCCACCCAAATCCTCGATCTTCTTCTTGATCTCAGGCATGGCAAGCACCTTCTTGATCTCGGCATTCAGACGCGCCACCATGGGCGCCGGGGTTCCGCCGGTTGTGACGATGCCCTGCCAGGTCCCGCTCTCGACAGCCGGGAGTTTGAGCTCCTTGAAGCAGGGAAGGTCCTTGAGGATATCCAGGCGCTTTGTCCCGGAGACGGCCATTCCCTTGAGCTGGTTCTGGCTGACGAAAGGCGCAGTGGACAGGGCGCCGTTGATGATGACGTTGCTTTCTCCGGCCACGACCCCCCGGTTGGCGGCGGCGCCTCCCTTGTAGGGGATGTACTTCCAGTTGATGCCCCAGTGCTTGGCGAGGACGATCCCGGTCAGGTGGCCGACCGAACCCACGCCGGAGTGGGCGAGGTTGAGTTTCCCGGGGTTCGCCTTGGCATAGGCCACCATCTCGGTAATGTTCTTGACCGGCACGGAGGGATGCACCGCCAGGACATAGGAAGCAAACATCACCATGGTGACCGGGGCAAGGTCCTTCTCCACGTCGAAGGTGAGCTTGCTGAAGAGGTTGGGCGCCGCGGCCAGGGTGCCCACGTCGGTGATCAGCATGGTATGGCCGTCCTTCTCGGCCTTGGCCACAAAGTCCGCCCCGATGTTTCCGGAGGCCCCCACCTTATTTTCGACCACGACCGGCTGACCGATGGCCTTGGAAAGATGCGGTCCGATCAGGCGGGCAAGGATGTCTGAAGATCCGCCCGGCGCATACGGAACGATGATGCGGACGGCGTGGTTAAACTGCGGGTCCGCCGCGTGGGCGACCGCACCCGCGGTGAGAAGTGCCATGGACAACAGCATTACAACGACTGCGAAACGACGATATGACATGACGTGACCTCCCAGTTGAATGGATAAGAACTTCCTTTTTCAGGGTGGGAATATATGAAGAACGTACCTGTGTGTCAATTGAATTCTGGCCACAAGATATCAACAATGGTCTTCGTTGTGGAGACCTTCTCCGTTTGAAGGTTCAGGATGTGAAAAATCTGAAAATTGGTGAAACCTTCACTATACGGGAACAGAAAACAGGTAAAACAAATGTTCTAATGGTTAATAAATCAACCCATAAGATTTTGAAGGAATACCCTGAACAGGTGAAACCCTCAGATGATTATTATCTTTTCAAATCCAGAAAAGGTCAAAATCAACCCCTCTCAGTTGGAACAGTAAATGGACTTGTTAAAAAATGGTGTAGGTCAATAAATCTGAAAGGAAATTACGGAAGTCACACCCTTAGAAAAGTATGGAGTTTCCAGATGAGGACAAGGTATGGTGTTGATTGTTCTATTATATCAAAGAGATTTCAATATAGTTCAATGTCAGTGACAATGAGGTATCTTGGTATATCTGATACTGAAGTGAATAATTGTTTATTAAATGAGATTTAGACCGATAGATTATTTTGGACATACTGTTCTAAATAATATTTCTACCATTGTATCGGGTTGTATTTGTTGAATGTTCGGATTCATATTGTTGATGTCTTTTAGAATTCCTCCTTTATCATCATAATCTACCATTCTGATTAACATGGTCGTATTATTACTACAATCCAACTCCCTAAAAATTATTGTGTTATGTAATTTATCATAACCATCAACGGGAGGATTATTGTTCATTCGGATTTCAATTGTTTTATCTTTACCAACTTTTGATAATTTCATTTTATCCCATACTCTGATTTTGTTCGGACTTACATTTATTACACTACTATGATAATAACAAAGGTCATCATTCCCCGATGTCCCATACAAAATCCATCCTTCCTCTGTTTGATAAGTCCTGAACAATAATACTTCTCCAGTATCAACTTTCAATACTTTCGTTACCTTACTTTTTTCATAAATCATACGGAGGATAATTATATCCAGATTGAGAATTTTACCCAATCTGACCGTTTCACTATCTGTAATTCCAGATGATGATAATTTTTGTTCCTCTAAAATCTTACTCAAATGTCTTCTATCAACGACCTTGTATTTATCCCTATTTTTTTCTATCATAGAAAAAAAATCATTTTCCTCTTCGTTCTCTAATTTTTCTCTTTTATTTTCTTCTAAATCATTTATTTTGGTTTCAATTATCAGACCTATGTTTATTTTGTCACTATTCTTTTTTAGAACTTCGTTTATATCATACAACCACACTATTAGAGCGTCAATCCATTGTATTTCCGGTAGTTTACAAATCCCTTGACTAACATATTTTTCAATGACTTCCCGGTCAAAAGTTATTTTTACCTTATCACAGATTTTTCTACCTTTTTCCGTATGACTGACTATTACCACTTTTTCTAAATACTGATTGATGATGTCAGTCATACATTTTTCAGTAAAGCTGATTTCATAAGATTTATCCATTTTTCTAATTCCATTTTCTATCGATTTCTTCCTTACAGTCTTTCTTACTTTTTCTAACTCTTTCTTATTTTTCATATCCCCCAAATATACATCACAATATTCCCCTTCAACCATTTTCAATTCAGAAAAACAGATGGAAGGAAATGAAATGATAATAATTATCAATAGTAACAATGGGTAATATGGTTTGATATTCATAAGTCCTCTTGTCTGAAGATGTAAAGTTCTTATTATTTTTAAGTTATTTAGTCAGTTGGTTAGAGGTGGTCTGGTTTCTTTAGACAACCTGGAGCGGGTTATAAGTGTTGAGCTGCCCTGGTTCATACCGCTTCCGTCAACTTCGGTATGGTGTTCCAGTAAACCTCATCGGGAGTCATGTTGTCAAGCCTCTGATGGCGC
>JAPLJY010000346.1 GCA_026388345.1 Deltaproteobacteria bacterium | reverse complement strand
GAGGATCTCAAGATCCGGAAATTCCTCAAGGGGAAGCTGTACCACGCGGGTATTTCCAGGATAGAAATCGAAAGGGCTGCCAACAAGGCCAAGGTGAATATCCACGCCGCCCGCCCCGGGATCATCATCGGGAAGAAGGGATCGGAGATCGAGAAATTGAAAAAGGATCTCGAGGCCGTCACCAAGAGCGAGGTGATAATCAATATCCTCGAAGTCCGCAAACCGGAGATCGATGCGCAACTTGTTGCCGAAAATGTCGCGCAGCAGTTGGAACGGCGAGTCGCGTTCCGCAGGGCGATGAAAAAATCTGTGACCACGGCCATGAAATTCGGGGCAAAGGGCATCCGGATCAACTGCGGTGGCCGCCTGGGCGGGGCCGAGATGGCGAGATCGGAGTGGTACAGGGAAGGCCGTGTGCCCCTCCATACCTTGAGGGCGGATATCGATTGCGGTTTTATCGAAGCCCATACCGCCTATGGTCTGATCGGTGTCAAGGTTCTGATCTTCCATGGAGAGGTATTGCCCGGCAAGAAAGAGGCGGCAAAATAGGATTTACCGAGAGGCCGGCGTGCCGGGACAGAGGATAAGTGTGCAGAACAGGGGTTTAGAACGATGTTAATGCCGAAAAGGGTTAAATTTAGAAAATTACAGAGGGGCCGGATGAGCGGAAAGGCCACGCGCGGGAATACCGTGGCCTTCGGCGAGTATGCCCTTCAGGCCACCGAGTGCGGCTGGATAACGGCTCGCCAGATCGAGGCGGCGCGCGTCGCCATGACCAGGCATGTCAAGCGTGGGGGGAAGATCTGGATCCGGATTTTTCCGCACAAGTCCGTGACCAAGAAGCCTGCCGAAACCCGTATGGGAAAGGGAAAGGGCGCCCCGGAGGAATGGGTGGCGGTCATAAAACCTGGTGTCGTGCTCTATGAGATCGAAGGCGTTTCGAAAGAAATTGCCAAGGAGGCGTTTACGCTGGCGTCCCATAAGCTGCCCATCGGGACCAAGTTTCTTACGAGGGAGATATCTGATGAAAATTAAAGAGATCAGAGATCTTAGCATCGATGAGTTGCAGCAGAAGAATCGCGAGCTTGTCGAGGAGTTTTTCAAGCTCCGTATGCGTCATGCCTCCGGGCAACTGGACTCTCCGGCTACACTCGGCCACGTTCGCAGGGATATAGCCCGTGTCAGAACGGTTCTGGTCGAAAAGGAGGTAAAGTAGTGGAACAACGCGGCAACAAGATCACCATCAAGGGCGTCGTGGTCAGCAGTAAAATGGATAAAACGGTCGTCGTCCGGGCGGAAAGGCTCGTGAAGCACGCGGTCTTTCACAAGTACATCAAGCGGTATGTCAAATACAAGGCCCATGACGAGCAGAACGCCTGTAAAGTGGGTGACAAGGTTCTCATCGTTGAATCCCGGCCGTTGAGCAGAGAGAAGCGGTGGCGGATGTTGGAGATCCTGGAGAAGGCAAGGTAGATTGCACAGAGGCGCCGGGTTTACGGGGGCTATGACATTTTACGTCCGCAGCCGCCGGTTTCAAACCATCAGCGCGATGGAGTGTTGTTATGATTCAGATGCAGACGGTGTTGAACGTAGCGGATAATTCGGGCGCCAAGAAAGTGGCATGCATCAAGGTGCTGGGCGGGTCCAGAAGACGATTTGCCAGCCTGGGTGATGTCATCGTCGTTGCCGTCAAGGAAGCCATACCGAATTCAAAGGTGAAAAAAGGCGATGTCATGAAGGCGGTCGTTGTCAGAACAGTAAAAGAGGTGAGAAGGGCGGACGGCTCTTACCTGAAGTTTGATGACAACTCCGCCGTGCTCATTACGAATCAGCTGGAGCCGGTCGGGACGAGAATCTTCGGGCCGGTCGCCCGGGAGCTCCGGGCAAAACAGTTCATGAAAATCGTCTCCCTGGCCCCCGAGGTTTTATAGGGTTTCAGGGAAGGGAACGACTGAGGAAAAAGAGATGCTGGGAAAGCGACTGAAAAAAGGGGACACCGTCAAGGTCATCGCCGGTAAAGAGAAGGGCAAGACGGGTAAGATCCAGAGCACGATTGCCGACAAGGAGCGGGTTGTCATCGAAAAGGTGAACCTGATCAAAAGGCACAAGAAGCCGGATGCAAAGGGCAAGGGCGGCATCGTCGAGAAGGAAGGGCCGATTCACGTTTCCAACGTGATTTATCTGTGTAACAAATGCAGTACCGGCGTCCGGATCGGATACAAGATCCTCGAAGATGGAAAAAAGGTGCGTGTCTGCGCAAAATGTCACGAGATACTGGATACATAGGCTGGGGAAAGATGGCAAGACTAAGAGATTACTATACCAAGGAAGTCGTACCGGCCCTCATCAGGGAGTTCCATTACAAGAATCCGATGGAAGTCCCGAAGATGGTGAAGATCGTCGTCAACATGGGTCTTGGGGAGGCCATTCAGAACGTCAAGATTCTGGACACCGCAATGGCGGAGTTAACCGCGATCGTGGGGCAGAAGCCGGTCATCACCAAGGCGAAAAAGTCCATCGCGACCTTCAAGCTCCGTCAGGGGATGTCGATCGGATGTTGTGTCACCCTGCGAAGAGAGAAGATGTTAGAATTCTTCGACCGGCTGGTCAGCGTCGCCCTTCCCCGCGTCCGCGATTTCCGGGGGATCCCGACGAAATCGTTTGACGGGAGGGGAAATTTTGCGCTGGGTCTGAAAGAGCAGATCATGTTCCCGGAGATCGAATATGACAAGGTCGAAAAGGTCAGGGGCATGAATATTGCGATCGTGACGACGGCCAAGACGGATGATGAGGCAAGGCAACTGCTGAAACTGATGGGTATGCCGTTCAGGAATTAAGAAAACAGCAGGATATATCTCTGGAGGGTAAGAGTGGCAAAGACATCCTTGATTGTGAAGGCCAAACGAAAACCAAAGTTTTCGGTGAGGGGTTATAACCGTTGCCCCATCTGCGGGCGACCAAGAGCTTATTATCGAAAATTTGATATGTGCAGAATATGCCTGAGGAATTTGTCTCTGAAGGGAGAAATTCCCGGTATGATCAAATCGAGCTGGTAGAAAGGGAGCAGCAATATGGGGATGACGGATCCGATCGCGGATATGCTCACCAGGATCAGAAATGCCAACCGGGTTCATTTCAAGAGTGTGGACGTGCTGAACTCGCGGATTAATCTGAACGTGGCGAAGGTATTAAAGAAATCCGGATACATCAGTGGTTATGACATTAAAAAGGATCCGCTTGCGCATGAGGTGCTGCGGGTCTATCTGAAGTACCCGGATGCAAAGAGAACCGTGATGACCGATATTCAGCGGGTCAGCAAACCGGGACGAAGGGTTTATGTGAAGAGTGAAAAGATTCCCCAGGTGCTCAACGGCTATGGCATTTCCATCCTTTCCACCTCCAGGGGCGTCATGACGGATAAAGAGGCGAGGGAATTGAGCCTGGGTGGTGAGCTTCTCTGCAATGTGTGGTAAGTCGAAAACGGGCAAGCGTTGAGAATCGGGAGAGGACTTCATGTCAAGAATTGGTAAAATACCCGTGGAAATTCCGGCTGGTGTAAAAATCAGCCGGGATCATTCCATGATCATGGTTGAGGGCCCCAAGGGGACGCTTTCCCTGGAAGTGCCCAAGGGCATCGATGTAATTCTGGGTGACCGGGCGGTAGAGGTCAAAAGGGCGTCCGACGGAAGAATAGAGAGATCCTATCATGGGCTGGTCCGAACCCTGGTGG
>JAPLJY010000069.1 GCA_026388345.1 Deltaproteobacteria bacterium | reverse complement strand
CGAGGATCTTCGGGTAATCCTCGGGATCGGTCACAACAGAGACGAAGCGGTAGTTCTTGGAGGCGGCGCGGAGCATGGTCGGGCCGCCGATGTCGATATTCTCGACGGCCTGCTCGATGGTGCAGCCCTCTTTGGCAACCGTGTCCTCGAAGCGGTAGAGGTTGATGACGACCATGTCGATCAGGCCAATCCCGTGCTGTTTGAGAGCGTTCATATGTCCTTCGTTGTCCCGGAGGCCGAGAAGGCCGCCGTGAATCTTCGGATGGAGGGTTTTCAATCTTCCGTCCATCATCTCCGGAAAGCCCGTGTATTCGGATACGTCAATGACCGGAACGCCGCTTTTCCGCAACTGCGCCGCTGTTCCGCCCGTGGAGAGGATTTCCACGCCAAAGGGCTGAAGCCCTTGGGCGAATTCGACGATTCCCTTCTTGTCCGTCACACTGATCAGTACCCGCTTGATGTCGTTTTGTTGCATGTACCCTCCTGTCATATTGGTTCTCCCTTGAGTATCTTCATGTGTTGCACCCGCTTCCGGATGAGCAGATCGGTGCCGATGTCGGGCCGGTGGTCCACGGAACCCCGGATGGCGCCCACGGCCCTCTCGGCGATACACTCCGCCTCATCCAGGGTGTCGGCGATTCCGACCACGCCGATCGCCCGGGAGGAGGTCATGTAAAGCCCGTCCGGACGCTGGTCGATCGATGAGTAGTAGAGCCGCGCCGCGGGTGCTTCGCCGATTTCAATCTTGGAGGATGCGGAAGCGGCCTCGGGGTGGTCCTGGGGGAGGCCGTAACCCTTCGGGACGACATACTTGCACACCGTCGCCTTTTTTTCAAACACTATATCCGTGCGGTCGAGCCGGCCGTCGATGATCGCCCGGCAGATGTCGATGAAATCGGTCCGAAGAAGAGGGAGGATGTTCATCGCCTCGGGGTCTCCGAAGCGGGCGTTGTATTCGATCAGTTTTACCCCGGAGCGGGTGATGATGAAACCGCCGTACATGATCCCCTTGTAGGGGACGCCCGTCTCCTGAAGGATCGCATCGGCGACCTTCCTGGTGATGGCGAGCCCCTCGGCGACGGCGGCGGCGTCCAGGAAGGGGAGGAGATGGTCGGCGGCCGAATAGGAACCCATCCCGCCCGTATTCGGTCCGCGGTCGTCGACGAAGCGCCGCTTGTGATCCTGCACGGGCGGGGTCGCCACGACCGTCTGGCCGTCGCAGAGGCACTGCAGGGAGAATTCCTCCCCCTCCAATTTCTCCTCCACCGTCACGCTGGGATGACTCTTCAGGATGTCGCGGCAGAGGTCGAGGGCCTCTGCACGCGTCTGGAAATGGTCCCCCTGGACGAGGACCCCCTTGCCGCCGGTCAGCCCATCCGGTTTTAGGACGATGCCGCCCAGCGTGTCGAAGAAGGCCTCGATCCCGTCTTCTGACCGGAAATTCCGGAAGCGCGGATTTCCGGGGATTTCGTATTTTTTGAGCAGGTTCCGTGTGAAGGATTTCGACGTTTCCAGACGGGCCAGGGATCGGGTCGGTCCCACGGCCGGGATGCCCGACGCTGCGAGGGCGTCTACGACGCCGTGGCTTAGCGGATCCTCGGGGCCGACGACGGCGAAGGCGACGCCAGTCTCGCGGGCGAAAGCCACGATGGTCTCCGGCTCGTCGTACCGGCCGAGGCGGACCTTTTCCGAAAGGGACGCGATGCCGGGGTTGTTGGTTTTCATGAAGGAATAGAGACGGGGGTTCTGTTCCGAGCGTCGAATCGCCTCGGCGATCGCGTGTTCCCGGGCCCCGTTGCCGATGAGCAGGACATGGGTCATGAGAGGATCTCCTTCCGCTGCTGTTTTCAAGGATGGTGTTCCCGTAAAAAGCCGTCAAGAATGATCCACACATATCGAAAAAAAAGAGCGGAGTCAAACAAATCTAAAGAAGGAGATCACAAGACGGATTTACGCGCAAGTGGCGATCCGACAGCGAAGATAAATCGTTTGTCTTTTCTCAGCGGAATCTGATAAGTTTGCGCCTCACCCGGTCGTTCGACGGTCTGCGAACGGAGATCCGTAACGGATGGATTCCGGAACAGGAAAGAGACGATACTAAAAATGGCAGATAATGTATGAACGGCAATGGCGATACCCGGGGAAAGCAAGGATTCTCCTCGATCATCCTGGCGGCGGGGAAGGGGAAAAGAATGAAATCCGACCTCGCGAAGGTGCTGCACCCCCTCTGTGGGCGTCCCATGCTGACCTATCCGGTCGCAACGGCCCGGGCGGCGGGTGCGGAGAAGATCGTCGTCGTTATCGGCCACCAGGCGGGGCAGATCCGCGAAAGCTTCGGGGATCAGGGACTGATCTTCGTGGAACAGCAGGAGCAGTTAGGGACCGGCCATGCCGTCCTTCAGGCCGCGGAGGCCTTCCGGGACCATGACGGGACGATCGTCATCCTCTGCGGCGATGTCCCGCTGATCCGGCCGGAGACGGTCAGGTCCCTGTACGACCGGCACCGGATGGAAGGGGCGACGGTCACGGTCCTGACGACGATTCCGGAGGACCCTGCCGGTTATGGCCGGGTGGTCAAGGCGGACGGCGGGCGTGTGGTCAAGATCGTGGAGGAGAAGGATGCCGCACCGGAGGAGAAGAAGATCCGCGAGATCAATACGGGGATCTACTGTGTGGAGAGCCGCTTCCTCTTTCCCGCGGTCGCCGGTCTCGGCAACCGGAACGCCCAGGGGGAATACTACCTGACGGATATTGTTGAAATTGCTTATAATAATGGACTGATGGCGAGCTCGTCCACTGCGCCCGATCCGGTGGAGGTCATGGGGATCAACACTCCCGAGGACCTGGAGAGGGCCGGTCGCCGCATGGCGGCACGAAATCCCTGGTGAGCGGTTGATATTTTCTGGAAATGCCTAATGAACATAGGTCGTCTTCACTTGAAGAACAACGTTTTTCTCGCCCCGATGGCGGGGATCACAGATCTTCCATTCCGGACGATCGCCCGTTCGTTCGGCTGCGGCCTGGCGTTTACTGAAATGGTCAGCGGGAGCGGTCTTGTCCGGAGAACAGAGAAAACTTTTCGTTACCTTGCCTCCTCGCCTGCGGACCGGCCGCTTGGGGTTCAGCTCTTCGGTTGCGATCCGGAAACGCTTGCCGCGGCCGCAGGGGTTGCAGCGGAACGGGGGGCGGACCTCCTGGATGTGAATATGGGCTGTCCGGTGAAGAAAGTCGCCAAGACCGGTTCCGGGGCATCGCTGATGAGGGATCCGGAGCGCGCAGCCGCTATCCTCCGGGCGGTAAGAAAGGCGTCGGCCCTCCCCCTGACGGTGAAGATCCGCGCCGGGTGGAACGCCCGTCAGATCAATGCCCTCGAGATCGGACAGATTGCCGAGGAATGTGGCGTCGATGCCGTCATCCTCCATCCCCGCACGGCCGACCAGGGTTTCGGGGGGCGGTCGGATTGGGGGCTGATCGCGGCCCTCAAAAGGCGGCTCCGGATCCCCGTGATCGGGAGCGGCGATGTCCGCTGCCCGGAAGATGTGGACAGGATGTTCGGGGAGACCGGCTGTGACGGGGTTATGGTCGGGAGAGGGGCTCTGGGGAATCCCTGGCTCATTGGAAATATTCTGTCGCATCTGTCCGGAACCAGGATCTCCGTGCCGTCCCTTTCGGAAAGGGAGGAGATCATCCGCCGTCACCTGACGCTGGCCATCGATTTTTACGGCGAGAAGGTCGGGACCAGGGACTTCCGGAAACACCTTCTCTGGTATACAAAGGGTCTCAGAGACGGCGCCCGGTTCCGCCAGGCTGCGGGGTGCATCAGCGACCGGGACTCCGCCTGGAAGGCCTTGCGGAACTATTTTCAGCATCTGGATGAACCCTCTGTTGCCTTTTCTGGTCCCGGTGGGTGCGGGTTGAGCCTGGAAAAAGAAAGGGAAGATTCATGGGGAGCCGACGTGACCGTGCAAGAATATCTTGTCGATCATCCGACTCCTTTGGCGGCGAAATAAGGTCTTGACTTTCATGAGTCAGGTCGGCATAATCAACCATAAATTTGCGCGGTGCCGGCTTCGGGATCCGGCGGGATCATTCGAGGTGAATATCAAAGGGAAATGGGTGGAATTGTGGAATTTGTGAAGTTCGATGAACTGGAAAAGAAGATCAACGGTTTGATCGGTGATTATGTGCTGCTGAAGAAAAGGAACCTGGAACTGGAAGAACTGCTGCAAAATAAAATTACGGAGTTGGATGAAGCAAACAAAAAAATGGGAGGGTTGAGGGAAGAAAGGGATGCTGTACGCACAAAGGTGGACTCGCTTCTGGATTTGCTTCAGGAGATAAAGGTGGCCTAAAACAAACCTTGAGGTCGTCCATTGAAAAAGCGCTTTGAAGTGAGGATATTGGGACAAGAGCTCTCAGTGACAAGCGATTCGGGGGATGAGCATGTAGCAAATGTCATCAGGTATGTCAGTGACAAGGTGGAAGAGGCTGGAGAGTCCGCCGGCAGCAAGAACGCCTTGAACATTGCCATCCTGGCCGCATTGAACATTGCGGATGAGTATTTCCGGATGGCGGGTGTAAAGGAAAACATTCGCAGCCAATTGGAGAGCAGATCGGAACAATTGATCCATTTGATCAACGATATAAGGTGAACAGATTATCCCCTGCGATGTGCGTGATTAACATTCGTTTTTTGAGCCAACACCTGGGAACCGGGGACCTTTCCTTGTCCGCTGTGTGCATGTCCGCCAGAATTCCGCAGAAGCGGACGGTGGAAAGCCTGAAGCGGCAACATTAGGCGCCCACTTTTCAACTGGTTCAAAAAGGTGGTTAACACGGCATCGGCGGGGGTTTTTTAACCATCCCCCACCGCTTTGAACGCATTCCTTCCCTCGAACTTCCCAGATTGATCCATCACTCGCAATCGATTTGCGTTTGTAAAAATATCAAGGAGGTGAATACTTTGCTATATAACGGCATGTTGATCCTGGTCCTCCTGGCGGCGCTGACCGTCGGCGGGGTGCTGGGATTCATGGTCAAACAGCGGCTTTCCCGAAAAAAACTGGAATCCTGTGAGAATCTCTCGGCGAGGATCATCGGCGAGGCGAAAAAGGAGGCCGAGAACATCAAGAAGGAGGCCATCCTTCAGGCGAAGGAGAACCTGCTCAAAGTCAAGACCGAGTTCGAGAAGGACACGCGGGACCGAAAGGGTGAACTCGATGCCCTGGAACGAAGACTCCGGTCCAAGGAGGAAAATCTCGAACGGAGAACGGATCTTCTCTCTCAAAAGGAAATAGGCATCGAAAACCGGGAAAAGGCGATTCTGCACAGGGAATCCCAGCTCAACGAAAAGCACGAACACGCCGATCGCATTCTGGAGGAACAGAAAATCAAGCTGGAGCAGATCGCCGGCATCAACTCGGAGGAGGC
>JAPLJY010000014.1 GCA_026388345.1 Deltaproteobacteria bacterium | reverse complement strand
CTGAAACCGGCTCAAGCTTTTCCCGAAGGCCGTCCGCTGCCGGCAGTACGCGAGGGTCATCTCGAAGACCATCTCCGCCGCCGCGACGGCGCTGATGGCCAGCACCAGCCGCTCCGGCTGCAGGTTCCGCATGAGCTTTTTGAAACCCGTCCCCTTCTCGCCCAGGCGGTTGGTCCGGGGAATCCGGCAATCCGTGAAGAACAGCTCCGCCGTGTCCTGACTGCGCCAGCCGACCTTGCGGAGACGCTTCCCTTTGACAAACCCCGGCGTGTCCGCCTCCACGAGATACAGATCGATGGCCGCATGGGGATTGTCCACCCCCGGATCGCGGGCGGCCACGACGAAGAGGTCGCCGTTGATTGCGTTGCTGATGAACGTCTTCTGGCCGTTCAGGATGAAGGCGTCCCCCTCTTCCGTCGCCGTCGTCCGGATGGCGCTTAGGTCACTGCCCGCCTGGGGCTCGGACATGGCGATCGCCGTGATGCAATCCCCGGAGACGCAACGGGGAAGGTAGCGTTGTTTCTGTTCCTCCGTGGCAAAGGCGGTGATATAGGGGACGACGACGTTGCCGTGCAACCGGGCGGAAAGCCCGCAGTGGTTGGTGCGCGTCATCTCCTCCACCACGATTACCGTATAGAGGAAGTCCGCCCCCGCCCCCCCATAGGCCTCCGGAACATCCGGGCACAGGAATCCGTGCCCTCCCATCTTCTTCCACGCGCTGCGGGGCACGATCCCGGCATCTTCCCACTCCTCCACGAAGGGAATGATCTCTCTGGCCAGAAACGCCCGCAGGGTCTGACGGAAGATGCGATGTTCCTCTTGATAGGGAATCAGTTCCATGGTGTTGGTCGTCTCTTTTGTGAAATCTTTCAGGCGTTCTCTTCCGCGCGAAAAACCTGGATGCTGACGACGGCCACCACCTCCGTCCCCAGGCGCACCGTTCCTTCAAAAACGGCATAGCCTTCCAGGGCGTAATCCCTCCGGACCTCGGTGATCAGTGTGGCGGACAGGGGAATGCGCGGCAGACGGAAATCGGCCCCCTTGATTCCCACCAGCCAGCCCTTGGTCCCGCCCCGCTTGGATTGCTGTCGTTTCCACCCCTCGAGAAGAGCCGCCGTCTGAGCGACGAGCTCAATCGTCACCAGCGCATCGACGGCCCCGTCGCGGTAGAGCGGCCAGTCCTCCGTAACGACGGACGAGGCCGCCGCCCCGTCGTCATCGACGGCCAGCGCCTTGCCGATCAGCCGCATCCGGTCCCGGTGAGGAATCAGCGCCTCAATGTCCATATCCGCGTTTACCTCGATGCCCTCATAACAGAAATCCCCCGCCGCGGCAAGGATGTGTTGGTGATATCTGTTGACCCCTCTGTTGACACCCCTCTGTTGACTCCTTGACACGTGGGCTGGTTTTGCTTATATTGCTGCCATGAAAAAAACAATGCCTCATCCACCACCTAAAAAATATATGGAACCGGTGGAGGAAACGACACCAAAAGCGCGATGGATGGACAAGATCCGGAAAGGAGCGGCGTCTCTGCCCCCGCGGATCTGGACTTTCGGCGGAGCGGCCATTTTGATCGTTTTCATCGCCTGGTTCATGCTTGCACCCGCTCAGAGAGAAGCGCCGCGAGCGACGCACCCACCCGGGTCCACGGGAACCACGAGGACCGCGAACGGCCAATCGCCGGCATCCGCCGCCTCACCGGATGCCAGGATACCGGAAAATGGGCTTGCCTTCATTCAGACCATCAGCCTGCAGCCCCCCCGTCCCTCCCGGATGGACACCCTGAAGGCAGAGGTCGCAGTCGCGCCAAACGCCCCCGAACGGCTCATCTACACCTATCGATGGAAGGTGAATGACCGGGTCATCGAGGAGGCGACGGGGGACACCTTGATTCTGTCGCCCTTCAAAAAAGGGGATCTCATCACCGTCACCGTCACGCCCAATGACGGCAGCACCAACGGCCTCGCGGTGGAGAGTCCGCTGGTCGCCATCCACAGCGTCCCCCCGTCGCTTGAACTGAAGACCATGCGCCAGGCCAGAAAAACCGGAGAACCCATTGAGCTGCAACTGGTCGGCGCCGCTCCCGACGGCGACCGGGTCGCCTTCAGCCTGGAGGCCCCCCTTGTTCCGGGCATGACCATCGACGAGCGTTCAGGAAAGATCTCATGGCTCCTCCAACCGGACCAGAAGGGATCCATTCGCTTCGGCGCCGCCGTTGAGGACGATAACGGGACAAAGGTCACAAAAATCTTCGATATCACCGCAGAATAGTCAGCCCCCCTTCACACGGCCATGCCCCCTTCTTCACAACCTGCCCGCGATGGCCTTCCTTAATCCCGCACCCTTGCCGGTGATTCAGCGATGAAGCCCTCATTGATCTACGGCGGAAGTGAAACCTACCTGCACAAGGGGGTGAAGGTTGTGGGCCGGCGGGAATGCGGTGAACTTGTTTACCAAACGTAGGGCAACCTCGGCAATGGCGACATGGGTCAACCATTTATTAGAGTCAAGATTGGGGGTTGAAGCACCTGGGTAGCACCTTTCAACCCGTACTGCTCAGGAGCGATCGAAAAAAATGAAATGTGCCGGTTATTGGCGGTATCTACAACTGTTGACAGACATTATATGATGAGTAATGAAGATTACGAGTTTAAGGTTAGCATAGTTGCTTTTAGGTCTTATTCAAATTTTTTAAGTGAAGTGATTCTTTTTTTAAATCGCACCATTCTCTGTCGATTTCTTTGGCACATGAAGAAAGCATTCGGATTATTTCGTCTCCCTCTGTCACAATAAGATTTTCATCCCAGAATGTAAAGTATGGGTCTGGATGTGCTAACTTGGATAGTCTGCCATAAAAAGCACCATATAAAGTTCGAAGTATTTCTTTATGCCAGATGTCTTTTTTTAAGATTTCAGCATTGTTTTCAATTTGTTTATTTACAGTGGGCAGGCTCTTTTGCCTATTCGTTACTTCGGTCAAGAGACCATCAATTTTTTTAGCATCCTTAAGTTCTAGACGGTCCTTAATTTTCTGTAGAATATCCTTTTGATCAGACTGTATTCGAGCACGCAATTGATCCTCTTCAAGGTCTGCCCAAAATACTGCCCTAAAAAGCAACTCCATGTCTACACGAATCCACAGGGCAGAAGCCATTAGTTCTATTTTTATTTGATCTGACTTCTCTTCTTTCAAGGCAACACTGAGTGAATTAAGAACGCCATCCCTCTTCGTTTTTATATAGGTTCTAAGATAACGATTGATATAATCAATAAGGTTGGCATCCATGAATTACTTCCTCGCTTATTTTCAAATCCCAGGTGTCCGTTCAGTAAAAAGGGGGTTACACTATGAGGCTACTCTACGAAGAAGCTTCAAAGTGTCGTTTATTTTATAATGTTACTGCCAAATTCATAATACATCTTTTTACATAGATCCTGATTGTAAACTGCTTTCTGCCGAACATTTTCCGCCTCATTGAATTTATTTCGGTCATTATTTTTCATAGAATTTGCCATTATCAGAAGATAATCACGAAACTTATTATCCCCATCCAAACATATCCCATGAATTTCCTTGAGCTCTTTTGTTATTGGGTTCAGCATGCTAAGATTTTGGATAACCCTGGTGAGTTTAGGGATACAGGTTTCTGTTAACTCTCTGTAAACGGCATATCTATCCGTGTAAGCGTTTATCTTATTGTATTCTTCAATGAAGTCTTTTCTTAATCGGGTAATTTCAAAAAAACTGTCATTATAAACAATCCAATCGACGACTTTCTCCCACATTTCATTATCTAAATGGTAACGAGCAGTTGCTATGATCTTACCAGATTCAACATCCACCCATTTATTCCTTAATGTCAAACGAGGTGAAATCGGACTCATATCCCCTTCAACTTCAGCAAAGAATAAGCGGTTCACGCCGATCATCCTACCAAGTTTCATCTGACTTTCATCTGATATTAGACCTGAACTTTGAAACTTGAGTTCGTTTAGAATCAAATCTGTTTTATTACGATCAATGAGTGTAAATCCCTTTTCAACAAATGATAACCGTGAAAAGCTATTTTCAAACATAGATAGTATCTCTGCTTGCTGTGATTTTCTAATATTAGCCATAATGTTATTAAAACGATTTTGATCGGAGAGCAAAAGTGTATTTATGTATTTAACATCTGTAATTATTGCTAAATTTATCATTTTTCCTTTCCATATTTCTCTTAATATCATAAGAATATCACTGAAAATATAATCTGATTTTAAAGTTAGCTCTTTTATGTATAAAATGTTCCCCAATCTTTTAATTTTTATATTTGCTGTTTCCCCTTCTTGTTTATCACCCAAATAGTCCATTAGAGATTTTCTATCTTTAAAATGAATATTGTCAACATCGAGAATTATATCACCGCTTTTTAGACCATATTTTTTTGTATCAGGTTCAATTCCATTTGATGGTATTTCAAATTCATTGTTTTCATTACTGATTATGTAGAATCCCAGATGCTTTATTCTGATAAGAGATTCTTTATTCTTGGCAACCATTCTTTTAGATTGTTCGTTAGCGGTCTCTACTATTAATTGGTTCCAAATAGTATTTGAGTCATCGGGGAAATCATATTGCGCTTTTACCTGAGGTGACGAAGTAGAAACCGAAATTTTCGGCTGTTCCTTGTATGTGGTATTGTCCGTTTGGCTTGAAGCGTATAGCCGTTGTTGGATATATGCCACGTATTCATCACGAGTGAACGTAGATTCCTTGAAAAAGCGTCTACCCTGACCCTGCCACATTACGTAAGTTGGCTTTAATCTCTCAGCCCATTTCAATTCGCGCTTAAGTTCATTCGTATTCAGTTGATCGAGCTGGTTCAGTGTTTTTGGCGTTCCCGCGCAACCGGACATCAGATAAACAACCAAGAGGAAACCAACACAGCATACCCCTATAGGAATGATTCTCGTATTCACGATTCAGCCCCCAATAATTTACATGTGTCCCTATCATTAATATTTTGTATGTCCACCGCGCAACCTTATAAAAGTTCTTACTGGGTTTT
Source organism: Deltaproteobacteria bacterium (assembly GCA_026388345.1). The sequence goes on along the minus strand of JAPLJY010000014.1, from coordinate 6,165 downwards.
ACATTCAAGTCCGCAGAAAAATAACCCTCCCAAAAGTGTAGATTTCACTTGATATTCAGTGAGCTGGTCCGATCAGTCGCCTTGAAGCTAAGAAAAGACAGTTCTTCAATGGTCATCGGCTCAGCACCAGCGAGGCGCACCTTGCCGATTCTGAAGTCACTTCGGCGCGCTGAAGTGACTAATCGACATGATATCATTAACGATACTCCGACGAGTCCGATCATTTTCATGCCAAATTTTTGCTCGGCTTGGTCGCCCCGGCAATGGCCTCCTCCAAGGTGTTCTTCAGGGAGGTCAGGGTCTCCATGATCATGTCCCGATCCTCCGTTGAGAATTCCTGAAGGTTCAGCGCGGCGATCTTCAGCACTATTGCACCGAGGTGGTTGGCCAGGGCCTCCGCCTTGGTGCGCTTCGCGCCCGGGGTCTTCTTGACGCCGGCCTGTTCCTGCTGTTTCCGGTATAGCTGGAATTGGGTCACCATGCTCCGTTGCTGCTTATTCCGGGCGATCGTGACCAGCACTTTTTTCGGGACGGTGGGATCCTTGCGGCATTCGTCCCGGATCTCCTTGGGGAGTTTGTTGAGGGAGAGGGCCTCCGAGATGGTGGCTGGGGATTTGCCGATGATGCGGGCCAGATCTTCCTGCATGTACGGATGGTCGTCCATGAGGCGCTTCAGCGCCTCGGCCTCCTCGATCGGGTTCAGATCCTGGCGGAGGAGGTTCTCCACCAGCGCGATCTCGGCGTAGTTGTCGCCGTCGATGAAGACGGCGGGGACGGAAGCGAGACCCGCCTTCCGCGCCGCGGCGCAACGCCGCTCTCCGGCGACGACGTACACCAGGCCGGTCTGCGGGTCCTGACGGCAGACGATCGGTTCGATGATCCCGACCTGGCCGACGGAGGCGGTCAATTCTTCGAGGGCCAGGGGATCCAGGTATTTCCGGGGTTGCATCGGATCGGGCTGAAGCTCGGCCAGCGGGACGGAATGGAGTTGATTCGGGGCATATGTCGCCATGAAAAGTTCCTCCTTCCTGATGAAAGAATAAAATGTTTTCTCTCTATTAACCGAAGTTGTCACTGATCATAGGTTCGATATGGCAGATATCATCCCTGTTAGCAAGGACGATTCCGGAGAAAACTTCTCCCAAGGCGTTCTTTTACCCTGAAATCCTGGCCGGTTCGAAATGGCGGCGGGCGGCGATGAAATCGGGCAGGTGCCTCGCCATGTGCCAGAGGCTGTGGCGGTGCTCCCAGAGGCGGCCCCGGAATCTCCTCCGCCAGGCGGGGTCGGTGTAGAATCGCTTCACATGCTCGTTGTAGAGCTGGTCGAGCCGCTCCCGGGAGACAATGCCCCTGGGAACGAAGACGAAATTGAGGCAGTTCATCAGCCGCCAGTCTTCCACGAATGTCCCCTCCTCCCGGATCGTCTCCCAGATCGGGGCGCCGGGGAACGGCGTGAACTTCGTCATGTTCATGTCGTCGAGCCCAAGCGAAAGGACGAAATCACCCGTCCGGCGGATGGACTCCTCCGTCTCGCCCGGGAGCCCCATCATGAAGAGCCCCTTGGCCCTAAGCCCCGCTGCCCGGATCATCTCCACCGTCTTGCGGACCTCCTCGAGCGTCACGCCGGCCTTATGCCGCCGGAGCATCTCCGGGTCGGCCGACTCGATGCCGAGCGAAACCATCAGGCATCCCGCCGCCTTGAGCATCCTTAGGAGTTCCCAGTCCGTCTGGCCGACGCGGACGGCGCAGTTGAACTGCACCCCCAGCGGATTCCGGGCCAGCATGTCGCAGAGCTCGGCGATCCGCGGCCGGTTGGCGGTGAAGAGATCGTCGTAGATGTTGAGGTGGCGGACCCCGAAGCGGGTCTGGAGGTGGCGCATGTGGTCATAAATGTAGGCCGGGGAGTTCCAGCGGTACCCCCGCTTGAACACGGAGCGGTCGCAGTAGGAGCACTGGTAGGTGCAGCCCCGGCTGGTGATCATCGTGGCGCCGGGAAACCGGATGTAACTGAACAGGGGCAGATTGTACCCCCGGGGAAACCCGGCCAGCTTTTCATAGGCGGGAAACGGCAGGTCGTCGAGGTCAGGAAGCGGCGCCCGCGGGGCGTTGACGACCGCCTCTTCCCCGGCCCTCCGGATCAGGCCGTCGATCCGGGCCGGATCCTCCCCCGCCGCGAGTTCGGTCAGCGTCGCCTCCCCTTCCCCCGGACAGAGGAAATCGATATGGTCGAAGCGCTCGAGCAGGGCCTTGCCCAGCGCGGAAACGTGGACGCCGCCGAAAACGGTGACGACGCCGGGGCGCACTTCCTTGACAGCCGCCGCCATCTCCCAGGCGTCGAGAAACCCCGAGGTCGTCGCGGAAAACCCCACCAGTTCCGGGTCATGCCCGAGGATGAGGCGGACATTTTTCCCCACCCCGGCGACCGCCCGCGGACCCAGACAGTCGTGGACGAAGACCTCGTGGCCTGCACGTTCAAGACAGGCCGCGATGGAGAGCAGCCCCAGCGGGGCCATCCGGTTGGCCGTCGCGGTGATGTCCTTCCGGCCCGGGACCCAGTTGGACCCGGCCGGATGGACCAGGACGATGCGCATGGAGAATCCTGCCTTCCTGGAAGCCTTGATGCTCTCGTCAAAAGTCCCCCAAACGGTCATACCGGCGAACCCCGGATCGGGTCCGGGGCAGGCACCGATATCCAGAACTACCTAAAAACACTGGATTCCGGGTCAAGCCCGGAATGACAAAAGGGTCCAATTGCGACTTTTGGCGAGAGCATCATCCTTGATTTCCGTTTACGTCTTTTGTCGCCTCTCTGCAAGCAGGGCGACGATATTTTTCCGGTGGTTGAAGAAAATCAACAGGACCGTTACCGCCGTGCCGGCGATGGACGCCGCCCGGGGGTCGCCTGCCCATACCGCCACCCCCCCGAGGGTCAGGACCATGAAGAAGGAGGCGATGAAGGGAATCCGCACGATGCCGTAAACGGCGACCCAGGCGAGGCACGACAGCACGGCCCCCCAGGGGGCGATCAGGATCGTGAAACCCAAAAATGAAGCAACCCCCTTGCCGCCCTGAAACCGGTGAAAACAGGGAAAACAATTCCCCGCGACGAGGGCCGTTCCGACCCAGGGGACCAGCACGGCAGGCAGGCCGCACAGGGCCAGCGCCGCCAGCCCGACGGCCCGTCCGGCGTCGAGGAGGAGGACGACCGCCGCCCACCCTTTGCCCGCCTGACGATAGACATTCGTCGTACCGGCATTCCCGCTGAATTTCGTCCGCGGGTCTTCCTTGTGAAGCAGGCCGAGGAGGATGATCGCAAAATTGATCGAACCGGCGAAATAGGCCAACAGCAGCATCAGCGCCAGGCGCATCCTACACCCCCTCCCTCACCCAGGCGGGCGGGGTCAGCTTTCCCCCGAAGATGTCCCTCATCATCAGCCCCCGGATCACCTCGGCCGGCCGCCGGTTGCGACCATACAGCCGGACGTCGAACCGCCGGACCGCGCCGGCATCCGGAAGGGGCGTGATGCGGCAGAGATACGTCTCGCCGGCCCGGGTCGGGGCAAGGATCTCCCGCCGATCGAACCCGATGGGGAAAACGACACGGTTCCGGTACCTCTGCCCCCAGGCACAGGCCGCGTGCATGGCCGCATCCAGCGGAAAGGGGGAACCCAGGGGACCTTCGGCCTCGGGGAAATCCCCCCCGGAGACGGTCGCCGAGACGCCGCCCTCCGTGAGGGAAACGTCGCCCCGCACATTGCGGTAGGCCGGTCCGAAGGGAACGAGTTCGTCGTAAAGACGGCTGTCGGAGACCGTGAATGTCGGTCCTTCGGGCATGCCCGCATCGACCGAGTCCGGCGGGAAATCCATCTCCAGCCCGAAATCTTCCCCGTATCGGGACGGCCCTCTCCGCGCCCGGGCCGGGTCCGTTGGAGAGCCGGTCTGGTTCCCCGCCCTATCCCCTGTCTCACACCCAGCCCCACACCCCGCCGCATCCCGTCCCTCCGGCGTGAACCAGACGGAGACGTGCTCCATCCGGCGGGTGAATTTCAGATGCCTTCCGGAGCGGAGGGTCGTCAACCGGGAAAGGCAGCGGCCGTCGGCATACCGCACATGCTCGTGCAGCGCCGGAATCTCCCCCGCCCCGGGATCGATCTCGAGAAGATGGTGAAAAACGGCCCGTACCTGCCGGCAGGGATCGGCGCCCCAGTTCGCCGGTTTCGACCGCGCCACGTTCTGCAGCGCCTCCACGGCAGGCAGGACCGCGAGACCGCCGACGCGATGATCGCGCAGATAGGCCGGCGCCGGAATGGCCAGGGGGATCGCGATCTTCTCTACTGGTTGGGAAAGGCTTTCCATAAATGCACGGTCTTGGGATCGACGGCCACCGGAATTCCCTTGGCGTTCAGCGCGCAATGCTGGGTGAATCCGCGACAGACGTCGGCGCCCGTCTCCGCATGGGTGATGATGTAATCGAACCGGAGCCTCACCCGTTCGAGCAGGCCGGGCCGGGTATGGATCCACATGGGATCGTCGTAGTGCAGGGGGTCATGGAACCGGACGCCCATCTCGATGATCGGATAGACGTAGCCGCTCTCCTCGATCTCGCGGTAGGGATAGGCGGCGTCGCGCATGAGGGAGGCCCGGCCCAGCTCGAAATACCGGAGATAATTGGCATGATACACAACGGTGGAGCGGTCCGTATCGGCATAGAGCGTCCGGTTTCCGCAGCGATGCCAGACGAGCCCCGTCGCCGCATCGCGGACATAACGCCCCCCTTCGCCATACGCCTCCGGCCGGAATGGTTTCGGCTTCATGTCAGCTCCCCCGAAAAATGATGCAGCAGTTCGTCCCCCCGAAGCCGAAGGCATTGGAGAGGGCCAGTTCATGGTGTTGCCGGCGCGCCGCGCCGGGCACGCAGTCGATGTCGTCGAAACGGGGATCGGGCCGGTGGTTGATCGTCGGCAGGATGATGCCCTGCCGCATCCCCTCGATGGTCAAGGCCCCTTCGATGGCCGCCGCAGCGCCGAGGGTATGGCCGATCTGGGATTTGTTGGAGGAAAGGGGGATCTTTGCCAGCGGCTTCCCGAAGACGGCCCGCAGGCAATCAATCTCGGCCAGATCGCCCTTCCGCGTGGAGGTTCCATGGGTATTGATGTACCCGATGTCCGCGGGCTTGAGCCCCGCGTCGGCGATCGCCTCCCGGATCGCCCGGATGATCGTTTCCCCGTTCGGGCTGGTGAAGTGATAGGCATCGGAGGTCCAGCCGACCCCAAGGACCTCGGCCCGCGCCGTCAGCCCGTAGCGGGCGAGCATCTCCTCGGCCGCGAGCACGATGACGCCCGCCCCCTCGGAGAGGACGAAGCCGCGCCGGTCGATGCTGAACGGCCGGGAGGCCTGCGCGGGGTCGGTAAAGGCGCGGTCCCCCGGAAGGACCTTGACGGTCGCGTTCATGTTGGTGAAGCCGTGGATGATCTCCGGCATGATGGGGGTATCCACCACCCCGGCCAGCACGAAATCGCAGTCCCCGTCCCGGATCATCCGGGACCCGATGCCGATGGCGTGGTTGCCGGAGGCGCAGGCCCCCTGGGGGGAAAAGATCGGCCCGGTGAAACCGAGCAATATTCCCGCTTTTCCCGAGGGGAGATTGGCGCAGAGGTTAGGCAGCAGATAGGGGCTGACCTTGAGGGGGCCCTTCTCCCGGAAATGGACCATGGCCGTCCGGAAGGCGTCGGCCCCGTTGATGGCGGAACCGATCAGACAGGCCGTCCGGGGGCCGGTTTCATCGTTCATCGGCAGGCCGGCATGGGCAAGGGCCTCACGGCAGACCGCCATGGTGAGGATCACAAAGCCGGCGTTCCAGTTGTGCGCCTCCTTTTCATCGACGAAATCGAGCGCCCGGGGATTCCAATCCGGGATCTCCCCGACCACGTCGCAGACGGACTCGACCGCGCAGCGCGTGACCTTCCGGAAGCCCGCCTCGCCGCGGACGGCGCGCGCCCACGTATCGGTAAAGGTCCGCCCCAGCGGGGTGGCCGCCCCGTAACCGATCACGAAAACCTTTCTGTTCTGCGGCGCTTTCATTCGGGATACATATCAGGCCAGGCGGCGAAACACAAGACACGCATTGCACCCCCCGAAACCGAAGGCGTTCTTCAGCACAAACTC
>JAPLJY010000023.1 GCA_026388345.1 Deltaproteobacteria bacterium | reverse complement strand
TGATCGGCTACGGCGCCTTCGAACTGATCCTGAAGGGGACGATGCTTCCGGCCGCCAAGGCGTATGAACTGGGCATCGTGGACCGGCTGATCCCGGCGGAAGCCGACCTGCTTGCATCGGCGAGGGCGCTCCTCGAACAGGTCATCGCGGGAACGGCGGACCTGAAGCGGCCCGTCCAGGATTTCTCCCAGATCGACGCCATTGCCGAGATGGCCAAGGCCGGGATCCTCAAGGCAACCAAGGGCCGGGAGATCCCGGGGCCGATGCTCGCCCTCAAATCGATGCACGAGGGGCTGAAGCTTCCGCTGGAGCAGGGTCTGGAACTGGAGAAGGCCAACTTCGTCGAGGTTGTCCTCTCGAAGGAGGCCAAGGGGAGCATCAACACCTTCTTCATCAAGGGGATGACGGACAAGCCGAAGGCTATGATGACGAAGGGGTTCGTCCCCAAGCCGCTCGGCAAGGCGGCGGTCCTCGGCTTCGGGACGATGGGGCGCGGGATCGTCATCGAGATCCTCCGGAACACCCAGCTTCCCGTGCTGGTGAAGGACATTCCCGAGGCGCTGGAGCCGGGGAAGGCCTTCGTCCGGAAGATCCTGGACGGGATGGCCGAGAAGAAGCGGCTCAAGGAGCCCGTCGATGAGATCATGGCCCGCCTCACTGCCGTCTCGGAGTACACCGCGGCCTTCGGGGAGGTGGACATCGTCATCGAGGCGGTCTTCGAGGCGATCGACGTGAAGAAACAGGTCTATGGGGAGCTCTGCCGGGTCGTCCGGGAGGACTGCATCGTCGCGAGCAACACCTCTTCGATCCCCATCACCTCGATGGCGCCCTATGTTACGAAACCGGAGCGGTTCGGGGGGCTCCACTTCTTCTCCCCTGTCTGGCTGATGCAACTCGTCGAGGTGATCCGGGGCGAAAAGACCGCGCAGGAGACGATCGACAACCTCCTCAACTTCGTCGGCCTGATTCGGAAGAGGCCGATCGTCTGCCGGGACAACCCGGGCTTCGTCGTCAATGCGATGCTCTTCCCCAACCTCGTCAATGCGCTGAAGTACATCGAGGAGGGGAACCCCATCGAAAAGGTGGACCGTGCGATGACCCGCTTCGGGATGCCCGTGGGACCCATCAAGCTCACGGATGAGGTGGGAATCGACATCCCCTACAAGGTCTTTGTCGGGATGGGCATCAAACAGGAAACCCTCAAGAATGTGGTGGAATCGGGGCGCCTCGGGCTGAAAAAGTCGGGGAAGGGCTTTTTCCTGAAGGATGGCAGCGTCGATCCCGAGGTCCTGCCGCTTATTGCGAAGCATTCGCCGCACGAGGTCAGCGAAGAGGAGATCCAGATGGGGATCCTCACCGCGATGATGCAGATGGGGAAAGACATCCTCGACCGGAAGATCGTCGATGACGTCCGGATGATCGACGTCGGGATGATCTGGGGGATCGGTTTCCCTCCCGACAAGGGCGGGCCGATGAAGTGGGCCGACCTGATTGGCCTGAGCCAGAAGCTCTACGGCAAGAATTTTTATGAATAGGGCAGGGGGCGGGAAGGGCGTCCCGGGATGGTTCCGGGGCGCCGCTTCCCGCTTCAAAATCTTCAACATCGATGCAGATACGGCATTCCAATCTGAAGAATCATTAGTGTTGTTTTTTCGGTATTATGATATTATCAAAGCGTTCTTTATCGGCAGTCAATGTGTTTCCATCTATATGAATCCAAATCGCATTCGGTGACTTTGTTGCTGGAGTGAGGGAGAATCATGCCGGTTTTCTTGAAAAGGCTTCTGAAAAAAATATCCCGGAAGACGATCGTCAGAGAAGACGGGTTGGAAAAAAGGCCCCCGATAAGCGGTCAGGGCTCGATGAATTACCCCGGGGGAATGAAATACACCGGGGAATGGAGGGAAGGCCTCTGGGAAGGCCAGGGCACCCTGACGTATCCGGGAGGGATGACCTGTACCGGTGAATGGAAAAACAACAAAATGAACGGCCAGGGGAGCGTCGCCTTTCTCGACGGCGCCCGCTACGTCGGCCTCTTTTCCAACGGAGAATACAGCGGCCAGGGGACCATGACCTTTTCCACCGGGAAAACCTATGTTGGAGAATGGAAGGATGGTGAACAGCACGGCCAGGGGACAATAACCTTTCCGGACGGCACAAAATATATCGGTCAGTTCAGCCACAACTCGTTCCATGGCCAGGGGACCATGTCTTTCCCCGACGGTCGAACGTATGTCGGGCAGTTCAAAAACGGCCTTTTTCACGGCCAGGGAACGATGACCGAACACGACGGGGTGCATTACGTCGGGGAGTGGAAGGAAAACAAGATTGACGGCAACGGGGTCATGACCTATCCGGATGGGCGGACCTACAAAGGACAATTCATCGACAACAACTTCAACGGCCAAGGGACGCTGATCGACCGGGACGGGGGAAGGTTCATCGGGCAGTTCCACGACGGCCGGAAACACGGCCGGGGAACGCTTTCCCGCCCCGATGGGTCGCAGTTCGCGGGCGAATGGAAAAACGATGCCCTGAACGGTCAGGGAACCGTCCATTTCCCCGACGGTCGCGTATATGCGGGTCAATTCAAGGATGACGGCATGAACGGCCAGGGGACCATGTCTTTTACCGACGGCCGGAAATACACCGGTCAGTTCCGCGATGGATTGATGGAGGGACAGGGTTCTGCAACCTTCGCCAACGGGAAGGAATACACCGGGCAGTGGAAGAACAACCTCTTTGACGGCCAGGGGGCTCTGACCTACCCTGACGGAGGAACGTATGTGGGCCAATTTGAAGACGGCATGCCCCAAGGTCAGGGAACGTTGACCCGGCCCGACGGACAATACACGGGACAGTTCAAGTTCGGAAAGAAACACGGACACGGAACGGTCATTTTTACCAATGGTTCAAAATATGTGGGACAGTTCCGGGATAACGAGTACCATGGTCAGGGAACGTTGACCAACCCGGGCGGAGACAAGTATGCCGGTGAGTGGCAGGACGGCAAATTTGTCGAGGTCTCCGCCGACGGGTCTTACACCGACCCGAAAAACCATGAGCTCCCCGAGCCTGATCTCAAGGCCGCGGGGGGCGCCGCTGAACCCTCTTTCACCCGTCATTCCCGGGCTCTGCTGTAACCGGCCCGGATGGCTTCCTTCTCGGATTGAAAAACGACCCGGTGGTATGCCTTGACCAGGTCATAGTATTTCATTCCCGGCATGTGATACCGCTTCGAATCACGATTCCCGATCACCTTGACGCCCTTATTGGAATGAGGGAGGATTTTTCCCTCGGCAACGCCCGGCCGGGGGTGAGGGGCATCAGGCGCAGAGACCTTTTTCGGTGATACGGTTCGCCCCTCCATGCTGGCAGCGGGCGGGGGGACACGGTGCTTGGCAGGGAGGACCTTGATCACCGTCTCGGACGGCGGCCGAGGATCGGGCGGCGTTATTTCCCGTTTCGTATTGGGCAAGTCAATGAAAAGAACGGAAATGACGATCAGCGCCCCGACGACAACGGGCAACCATACCCGCCTTGCAGGAGACTGACCGATCAGGAGCCTCTTTCCTTTGAACAGGACCGATTTGACCGGGGAAGAATCTCCGTCGGTAAACTGCGTCAATTTCGGATATCGCTTCACCCCGCCGGTGAGTTTCCACTGCGCGTCAAAGAGCCGCAATGCATTAATCTGATTTAGTTTTAAATAGGATGTGTACTGCTTGACCAGCAGTACACATTCGGAACGCCGGGTAAAGACGTCGAAGTCATCCCCTTCCAGGGCATCGATGAAGGACCTGTTCACCCCAACGAAATGCGCAATTTCTTGAACGGGCACCCGGTGTGACTCCCGCTCACGTTTCAGGTATTGGCCCAGTGTTTCTTGGTTCGGATACATCTCACTCTCTATGGAAGGAATGCCGCTACGGCTAAAAGGCAGACTCGCCGAAAATTGTCCATCCCTCTTGTCCTTTTTTCAGATAGAATAACTTCTTTGAATGGCTTTCGAAATTGTTGGAACGGTATTTTTGAACAAACCGCACGGTGGCCATCTCTCCTTCCCGTTCCTGGGGGAAGACGATGGCTATTTGTTCCACCTGCACACGGATGAACTTCTTGCCGCTATTTACCCGC
>JAPLJY010000249.1 GCA_026388345.1 Deltaproteobacteria bacterium | reverse complement strand
TTTCCGTCACGGTGAACCTGTTGAACCACGAACCACGCGCGCCTTGCCTCTGAAGCTTTTTTCTGAAGCCGTCCCCATTTCTTTTTCTATTTCTTCCGCTGCTTGGCCGCCTCGACGATGTCGAGGATCGTTGTCATCCGGTCCTTCGGGGTTTGACCGCAGAATCGCTCCCAGGCCTCCGGCGTCAGGGTTTCGCGCAGGTATTTCTCCACCGGGAAACCGGACTCCCAGCAGCGGACGACCTGACGGCAGGGGAGATCCCCCGCCTCCCGTTCGCAGTAGGAAAACGGCACCTCCCCGCCCAGGCGCGGGCACCTCATGATCCATTCCCGATATGATTTCATCTTTTCTCCCGCCGATCCTTTTTCCGCGGCCATCAATATTGATGAACTCGTAAAAAGTCAATATTTACCAAATGCCGCTTTGTAATATACTGTAATTATTATGTGCCCCTTTTCAAAAAGGGCCATTTCCCAACTTTTTACGAGGCCGTCAATATTGGCTGTCCCCAATTTTTCTCAGCGCTTTCCTTGCCGGTAGGATAGAAACCCACAGGATAATTACAAGGACAACTGCAGAAGTGAGGCAAAATGCGCATGTAGCTCCGATAACGAATGGTTCCAAAAAAGTCAGATATGACGAAAATAACACACTGAAGATGCCCAGTCCCCAGAGAACCAGCCGGGCTTGTCTTTGGAGTGGCGCCGGTCCAAACTGTTGAAAAAGCCAGACCGCAAGGATGGCTATATACCCACCCATACCCATAACGGCAATGGGCAGAATGCCAAACAGCTTCGCATAAGGGCTGCTTTGCACTGCATTGCAATTCCCCACGGGCCCGCAGGTTGCACTCATTTCTGAAACTTCTACGTAGGAAAGATAAACAGCTATTGCCAGTCCGATCACCGCCAGAGGCGGGATAATCCAGGTAGGCAGAATGGTCAGTACTTTCGGAGCTTTTATGGATGACAGAGGAATCACCACCGCAGCGGCCAGGCTGATGATCATGATGATCAGAATAATTACGGCGATGCCGTTAGCAAGCGGGTCTTGTTTGAATTTATAGGTCATAAACTGCCATATAGAAAGATTATCTAGGTGGATGCTCCTCTGTGCGAAGAACTGTTCATACAAACCTGGTAGATCCGGCCAATCTAACCCACCTTTAGAAAGTGCTGCATTAAAGTGCTGCATTAATGAGGCCGGGAGATTTTTCGGGAATTTCAACAGTACCGACGAGAAACGTTTCACCAATGATCAGGGCGGGAACTCTTATGCGGTTTTCGGGAACCTTAAATCGGTCAAGAGCCTTTTCGTATATCTTACTTCCGGCTGCGCTGACTACGTTCACATGGACGATCGCCAACTTCTTACCATATTTATTCTGAAGCGTTGGCAAGACTTCATTCTCCAGCTTAGCGCAATGAGAGCAGGTCGGAGAATAAAATAGCACTGCATAAACGATGGCGTCTTTGGCCATGGCAGATTTTACGGAAAGGAAACCTCCCCAAGGTAATACCAGTATAAGCATTAATGGCATCCAGCGTTTCATGGCATTACCTCTCACTTTCCTTTGGGAATCAGAAAAACCGAAAACACCATACATATTACCCGCTCATTAATATTGATATCGCATCTACTTACGGCATCGCGTTTAACGACCGTATAAGATCAACCGAGGGCATAGACCACGTTTCTCCAAACAGCCCGGATGTCGACGGAAATCGCGCCGCCGGTATACTCCACGACCGTGGTTTTCATGATCTGCGCCCGCGTGACCGCCGGATCATAACGGATCCTTCCGGCCATTCGGACGCCCCGCTGCGCAGTTTCCCGCTCGATCCGATCGGCCATCTCGGGGTGGATATCCCATTTGTTGATACAGAGCATCAGGGGGATTCGGAAATGGCTGGTCAGATCCACGACGCGCTGAACATCGTGAAGACCGGAACAGGTCGGTTCCGTCACCGCGACCACGAGATCGGCCCCGGTGATGGAGGCGATGACGGGACAACCGATGCCGGGTGAACCGTCAGCGATCAGCAGATTGAATCCATCTTTTTCCGCGATGCTTCGCGCCTCGCGGCGCAGCAGGCTGACCAGTTTCCCGCTGTTGGCCTGGGCGATGCCGAGTCGCGCATGGACCATGGGCCCGTAGATCGTCGACGATACGAACCATTGTCCGCTGACGACCGGTTCAAACCGGATCGCCTCTGCCGGACAGAGGCGCGCACAAAGGCCGCAACCCTCGCAGGAAATCGGATCCACACTAAACCGGTTTTGCCCATCGGGACCGGCAACGGACGACACCGCAGCGAAGCGGCACATCTCCTGACATTTGCCGCAACCGGTGCATAGATCCTCCAGGATGGCGGCCTTTTTCCCTCCGGAAAAATCCTCCCGGCGATCGATCCGCGGATTGAGCACAAGATGCAGATCCGCCGCATCGACGTCGCAGTCCACCAGGATCTTCCGCTCGGCCAGCGCAGCAAAAGCCGCGACCAGACTGGTCTTTCCCGTACCGCCCTTGCCGCTGACGACAACCAACTCCCGCATATTCCTCTCTCCCTAAAGTAACGCCCGCTTCGTGCCCAAAATGATGTACAACGCCGCATCAGTTGTATTTGCTCTCGCGAGTAATCTTTCCCCTTCCATGCTGAGGAAATATTCGGTGCACACAGTGAAACTATGAGCGATCAGGTCTTCCATGGCCTTCAGATCCGCATGCTTTATTTTTGAGACATAAGAACTGGGATCGCGGAATCTTTCCTTGAAAAACGACGAGGCGGGGTTAAGCAGCATGACAACAATCTTTCCGGACGGACGTAAAACCGAAACCGACTTTTCCAAAGCCTTTTGGTAGTCATCGATAAACTGAAGTGAGGCCACATATATTACGGCGTCGAAAGAACATACCGGGAAGGTCATATCCTCGGCCCGGGCCACCACGGTTCTGACGTTGTCCGGAGCGCAGTTCAAGGCTTCCTGAGATACATCCAGCCCCGTGACATTGAAGCCTCGTTTAGACAATTCACTTTCTATAATTGCCGGACCACAGCCGACACTAAGGACATCACGGCAACCTTCCAGCCTCTCAACAAGGTACTCTATCTCAAGCTGGAAGACCTTTTGCCAGAACTCTTTCCGGCATGATTCAAGATAGCGTTTATCTAAATTATTGTTATCACTCATAATATGTTCCTCCGATCCGCCCGGCCTGGCGTTTCCTTCCTTCACCAGGGCCGCGATGCGCCGGTAACATTGATCGAACACCTCCCGGTATTCCGGCAGCTTCTCGATGACGATATCCCCCCGGGCATAGCTCTCCGCAACCCGCCGGTCATCGGGAATGGACAACAGAATTTCGATCCCCTCGCGTTCACAGTAGGAACGGACCCCCTCGTCTCCTGCGTCGCAACGGTTCAAGGCCACGGCGAAGGGCCTCGCAAGCGCCCGCACCATCTCGACAGCCAGCGTCAGATCATGGAGGCCGAAGGGCGTCGGTTCCGTCACCAGCAGGACAAAGTCCGTCCCCCGGACCGACTCCACAACGGGGCAAGACGTTCCCGGCGGCGAATCGATGATGCAGACGCCCGTGGTTTCATCCTGAGTCCGCACCTGGCGGATCACGGCGGGGCTCATCACCTCGCCCACATTCAACCGTCCTTGAACAAAACGGATGCCGTGGCTGACACCCTCTTCAACCGACCCGATGGGATGCCCCTCCTCGACAATCGCCTTTTCCGGACATAACAGAAAGCAGGCGCCGCAGCCGTGACAGAGTTCACGAAAGACCAGGACCTGCCCCCCCATCACGGTCAGGGCGTGATACTCACAGACGTCGGCGCAAACGCCGCAACCGTTGCACCTCTCCTCCTGCACCACCGGCTGGGGGATCATCACCGGGTGGGATCCGACGATCTCCGGCTTGAGAAAAAGGTGGCAGTTCGGCTCCTCGACATCGCAATCGAGCAGGGTGACTGGTTGACCCAAAGATGCGATGGTCAGGGCAAGATTGACGGCAATCGTCGTCTTCCCCGTCCCGCCTTTTCCGCTGGCAATGGCGATCTTCAACACATGCTCCTTATGCTTAAAAATGAGCGCCGGCAAGGGGATGAAAGGGGGTTGCGCATAACCCTTTGCCGACGCTCCAAACGGTTATTCGGTTTTGTTTCTCGACGCCAAAGCTTCCATACGCGCCTGAAGTTCTTTCAGGCCGTTTTCCAGATATTGGGCCTGTCCCTTTAAGACCTCAAATTCATTCTGCGGCGTTTCCGGCTGCGCGGAAAAGGACATTCCACCCGGAATCGGATTCCCGGTAAAATACTGCCATCCCGGCACGCCGGTCGCGAAGAAGCGGTTGCGCCGCCCCCGGCCGCCGCGCCCTCCGAAAACAGCACCGCCCGCACCGTAACCGCGATTCGAAAATCCCGGAACCCCGTATCCGGCGCAGTAACCCGCGCCCCAACCTGTCCTGGGTCCCATACCCATGGGACCTGTTCTGTCTCCACCTGGCATAATCTTTACCTCCTTTACGATGTTTTACAAGTCATCAGAAGTCGCTGCAATCCTTCGCTGCCGCGCCTTCACTTCCTGGAAGCGCGCTCGAAGAATGAAAACAGCACATCAAGAACCGCCATGCCGATTCCTTTGCTACGACCTGTCAACCGGCCTTCCGAACCTGATCCGGAAGCCGTGATCCTCTGCAGAAATCCGGCGCCGCGATCCTTTGACGCGCCTGATTCCCTTGCCGCACCTGCGCCTCTCACCTTGCAGCCGCCCAAACCGCGTCCCGTCCCCGCTCCCATTCCCCTGGGTCCCGTCCCATCGCCTCTTGGCATGGTCGTATCCTCCCTTTTTTTGAAGATTATTTTTCTATTCCCTGGTCATCGCAGCCCCGCACTTAGGACATTTCCGATCCGTGCAGGGAACTCCGCGTTTATGCGGTTCCTTGTGCCCGCACTGTGGGCATACGCAGGCGCCTGCTGGTCCTGCCGCGCGGGGTCCGCCCATTCGGCCGGGTTTTCGGCCTCCCTGACCTTGCCCCATTCCGCCGCCCGCTCCCATTCCCCTTGGTCCTGTTCCGTCTCCTCTTGGCATTCGATCACCTCCTTATCTCGTCTCCCACAAACAGGAACATTCTGAACCTGCTGATGGATGACCGTTTCAGGGATTCAACTCCCTTGGTTTAAAACCCATGTCCCTTGGCAGTAGGTGCCTTCACTTCCTGCAGGCGCCCCTCCTTCCATGCGGTCAGTGCATCGCGGACCGTCAGGATGTCGCTTTCAAACTGGAAAACCTTGATGGAAACCGCATCCAATGCCCTGAAGGCATTGGGCCCGACATTGCCGGTCAGCACGACATCTACGGATTTGTTGGCTATCTGGCGGGCTGACTGAATACCTGCGCCCTGAGCCGCGTTCACATTCTGACTGTTTTCCAACACTTCGACATTCGTCTCCTCCGGATCCGTAATCACAAAATACCTCGCCCTGCCAAAGACGCGGTCGACCGGACTGTTGAGATCCTCTCCACCGGCTGTAATCGCTACTTTCATCTTTACCGTCCTTTCCTCTGGTTTGTTGTCTCAAAGAAGGCTTGAATCACCCTCGTCCTTCCCCATCGTCGCCCTTCACCTTGTCGGGCAATCGGCAGACGCCACCGCGACGCCACCTTTTCCTGCCCCGCACGCGGCTCGCCCCCGGGCCAAAACCGGGCAGAATGAAGCGGGCATCGGAAAGACCGCCGTCCAGATAAGCCCCGATGACCTCTTCGATGGACCCGCGCAGGCAGGGGATCACCTTCACCCCGGATGCGCGGATCATCCTTTCCAGGGGCCGGGAAATGGCGCCGCACAACAGCACCTCGACCCCAAGCTCTTCGAGTTGATTCACCCTCTCCGGCAAAATTCTGGTTTCAAAGGGCATGAACGATCTGTTTTTAACCTCCTCCCCCATCACATCAAAAACCAGCAGACGGTTGGAGAAATCACAAACCGTTGAAACCGTATCTTCCCAGACTGTCACCGCGACTTTCATGGTACCCCCTTTGCCACTCTTCCATCAAAAATAGTGCCAAAAGTCCGTGAACAGGCCGAAAAGAACATATCAATAATCATAATAATATCTTGCCTGCTTCGAAAAGAAGAAATGACCGGCGGCGTGGTTGCAAATGACAACAACGGCGGCAGGTGAAAGGATGCAATTATGCGACCCCCCCGGATGAATCCGCACGACACGGAAGGTTCGACGACATACCGTTGCATCCGATAATGTTCTAACCAATTAATTTCAAAAAGTAATTTGATATTTTTATCATATTGGCATATGATTTGAATCAGAATGGTCATCAAAGGAGGTTCCACATATGAAGATAAAAGCTACAATAGTCAGCGAAAATTGTGTTTTCCACCTTCCCGGTGCAGTGGCTGAACACGGCCTATCCATATTCATGGAAACCGACCGCGGAAACTACCTGCTGGACACAGGTCAGGGAAAAGCGATAGTAAACAATGCTCTGGTGTTGGGGATAGATCTGCGAACAATCAAAGGTATCATCATGAGCCATCACCACTGGGACCATACGGGAGGGCTTGGTCCCGTCCTCGATCTGAAGGGAGCGGTGGATATTTATGCCCATCCTGATTTTTTCAAGGAAATCTATAACATCGGGGGGGAAAAGGTGCGTTACATAGGCGTGCCGTATCCCCGACCGCTCCTTGAAGGAAAGGGGGCAACGTTCAAATTCAGCGACGAATTCCGTCAGATCGAACCGGAATTATGGCTGACGGGGGAAGTGCCCCGCCGGACGAACTATGAACGCGGGGATAAAAACCAGGTCGTGAAGTCCAACGAGGGGTATGTGAATGACAACCTCCTGGACGACCAGTCGGTTGTCATTGAAACCGAAAAAGGGCTTTTTATCATCCTGGGATGCTGCCATTCCGGGATTATCAATACCCTGAGTTATATTGTGGAGAAAATGGGACAGCGCCGTATCTATGCCGTGATCGGCGGCACACATCTCGGCCCGGTGAGCGATGAGTAGAGGGAGAAAAGTATCGACGCCCTCAAGGCGTTTGATATAGAACGCATCGGCGTATCCCATTGCACGGGACTGAAAACGGCGTCCCGTCTGGCCGGTGAGTTCGGAGACCGCTTCTTCTTCTGCAACGTGGGGTCGGTGGTGGAAGCGTAATTGGGAGAAGACCTCGTCCAAAATCACAGCAAAAAAGGAGCAGACGATATGATTGAGATTACGGAACGCCCGCTTTCTCCGGAAAGGGTGTTCGCTAAAGTCCGAAGCAGCGATTGCGGCTGCGTGGTCACATACATCGGACTGATTCGCGATTACTCCGAAGGGAAGCTGGTCCTTTCGGTGGAATACAGAGATCCCAACGAAGAGGCCAAAGCTCAGTTACAAAAAATTGCCAATGAAGCCAAACAAGACGAGCTCGTAAAAAGTCAAAATTTGCCAAATGTAGCTCTGTAAATTGCTGTAATTATTAGGTGCGAATTTTCAAAAGGGGTCATTTTTCGACTTTTTACGAGGTCGTCAAACAACAGTGGCCAATAAACAATATGGCCATATCCCACCGGATAGGCAAACTGAGTGTCGGAGAAATAAATCTGGTGATCGCGGTCGCCTCAGCGCATCGCGGTGAAGGCTTCAATGCCTGCCAATATGCTGTAGACCAATTTAAGCAGAGGCTGCCAACCAAGAAGGCGGAAACCTATCAGGATGGCAGCGTTAATAAACGCGTATGAACATCAATATTATTGGTTATTCCTCCGGTTAAGCCGGAATTTGGATGCGCAATGCCTTGATCTTGCGGAAGAGGGTGCTCTTGTGAATGCCGAGGGCCTTTGCCGTTTTGATGCGGTTCCATTGATGCCGACGCAGCATGTTCGTGATGAAGACCGCTTCCAGGTCTTTCATGTTCATGGTCTCGTTTCTGCCGGAGGACTCCATGCTGTGGGGCAGGCAAATGTTTTCCGGCAGGTGATGCGGCTCGATCAACCCCGCTTTGCAGAGGATAAAGGCGTGCTCGATAATGTTCTGAAGTTCCCGGACATTACCCGGGTAGTCATAGGAGACGAGACAGGCCAGGGCCTCACCGGACAATCCGGCGATCTCCTTTTTTTGCAGCACATTGAAATGGTGGATGAAATGATCCGCCAGCAACGGGATGTCCTCCATCCGGTCCCGCAGCGGCGGCAATTCCATCCGGATCACATGGATCCGGTAATAGAGGTCTTCGCGGAATTTTCCCTCCTTGACGAGCTCCTGCAGACGCTTATTGGTCGCGGCGATGATCCGGACGTCGGACGCGACGCTCTCCACTGAACCCAGCGGTTCGTAGGTCTTTTCCTGGAGCACCCGGAGCAGCCGGACCTGAAGAGCCGGTGAAATATCCCCGATTTCATCCAGGAAGAGGGTCCCCCTTTCGGCCAGCCGGAAGCGTCCCGGTTTGTCCTTTTTGGCATCCGTAAAGGCCCCGGCCTTGTAACCGAAAAGCTCGGATTCCAGCAACGTATCCGGAAGGGCGCCGCAATTCACCGCGATGAACGGCTGTTTCTTTCGCGGACTCAAATGATGGATGGCCCGGGCGAACAGCTCCTTGCCGGTGCCGCTTTCCCCCTCCAGAAGGACCGTACTGGCGCTGTCGGCCACATCGGGCAGGATGTCGAACAACTGATGCATCCGGTGGTTCTTCGAGATGATGTCTTCGAAAGAGTACCGTTCGGCGATCGCTTTCCGAAGTTTCTCCTCGACGCTGATGTCCCTGAACGTCTCCACGGCCCCGACGATCCGGCCCTGTTCATCCTTGAGAAGGGCCGTGGAAATGCTGATCGGAACCCGGCGGCCCGCGGCATCCACAATATGGACGGTCCGGTTGACGATGGATTTTCCCGATTGAATGGTTTTGCGGAGGATGCAGCCTTTTTCGCATACATCCGCCTTGAGCACGTCCTTGCAGTGCTGGCCGACCGCATCTTCGCGGCGGACACCGGTAATCTGCTCCGCCGCCCGGTTGAAAGAGGTGATGCGCCA
>JAPLJY010000147.1 GCA_026388345.1 Deltaproteobacteria bacterium | reverse complement strand
GTGAGTATCCGCATACGCCGTAACCAGCACTACCGGAAGATTTTCTTCTATTGCCTTGATTTTTTTGAGGACCTCCATGCCGTTGAGACCCGGCATGCGAACATCCAACAGCACGGCATCAGGGATATCGGAACAGATCTTTTGCATCGCCTGCTCGCCATCCGAGGCCGTGATGACCTCGAAACCTTCCTTTTCCAAGATGTTGCTCAGGATCTTACGGATTTCTTCTTCATCATCGGCAACCAGGACGCGCGATTTACGCTCAGCCATCTTGTTTATTCCTTTTATGCGAAGTCGTCAGAGGTCGGTTAAGGGGATAATGAACATGAATATCTTCCGGCAGGAGGACGGCAGGGTTGTGCAGAAGGCCCAGGAACAGGATGCCTGTCTCCGCCGGTTGCAGGGTCTGGTCGATCCTTGCCGCTATAAATTCATCCCGTTTTTTAAGGAGAAGGTCACTTGCCGCTTTCTGCCTGACTTCGATGGCGATGGCGTCTTTGACATCCCCGGTTTCGAGAGTCTTTTTGATGAGATGATATTCTTCGATCAGCAGTTCCGCGGATTCAGTGCCCATGACCGTCGCCCCTTTTTCCATCAGGCGAAACAGGATCTGGTGATTCGGGCTCCCCTTCTTTGCCAGTTCCGTAACAATATCCAATTCCTTGCCGCAAACGGGCAGGCCATCCTGGTAAACGCGGGTTTGAGCCCAAGAAAGGGTAAGTTTATTGAGAATGTTTTCCACGTCAGACCAGAAACGTTTGACAAGATTGATCTTCTGCCGCCAGACCCGCTCGCCGAGCTTCTGAAGGGTTACCTTTCTGATGGATTCGCTCAGTGCCCCCATATCCAATTGGCTATGAACAATCGGGAAGTACAAAAGGGTGCGTGAGGTCATGGATTCTCCAATCAGGTTAGAGAATATGGAATCGTTTCTATGGAAATATTTCCATACTTATACGGAATCCATTCCAGCATATCAAGTACATCCCGAATGCAACGGCATGAATAAACCATGCCCGCCGCAAGCAGCGGTGATTAATCTGAGGGTTCCGTGTCCGACTCGCGGCAAGCTGCGGGGAATAGAGCCCGAAGCGAAATTTAATGCTTGGAACCGGTCATTATCGTCGCTTATAAGCTAAGCCCCGCATGACGACTCACCGATATTATGCATGAACCATACCGTTACAGCTTCATGGGTGGTCAAGCGGCAATTCAACGATGAAGGATGTCCCTCCCATGTCATTGTTTTCCGCGTGAATCGTTCCGCCATGTTCCTGGATGATGCCTTTAGAGACGGACAAACCCAATCCCGTGCCTTTTCCAGGATCTTTGGTGGTAAAAAACGGCTCAAAAATCCGGTTCAGGTTTCCTGCCGGAATGCCCTGGCCGTTGTCGGCGACTGTCAAAAAAATAGAATATCTTTTTGGGGAATCCTCCGGACGATGAACGGTAATGGTCAGTCGTTTTATCTGGTTGCCCGTCATCGCGTCGCAGGCGTTGAGGATAAGATTGACCATCACCTTCACCAGCCTGTCTCTTTCCATTTTTACAGGGATGATCTCCGGTAGGGGATCGTATTCGACCTGGACGTGATCTTCTTTAATCCGGCGCTCCGTCATTTGCAGACTCACTTCGATGACACGGCGGAGGTCGCCGCCGACAAGCATTCCTGGTTGTTTAGCGGCAGATTGATGCAAATCCCGGTTGATCTTTACAATTCTCTTGAGCTGTTCCCGGCAAACCTTCACATTTTCCCTGGCCGTTTCCGCAAGGTTTTCTGCTTCCAGAAACTGGAGGCGGGAGGAGATGATGCTGACGGGATTGAGGATTTCATGGGCGACGCCGACGGCCAGGCGTCCGACGGCCGCGTGTTTTTCAAACTGAATCAGCATGTCTCTTGTTTCCTGCAACTGTTGCAAGGTCTCGACAATTTCCTTTTCCGCCCGCTTGCGCTCTGTGATGTCCTGATATATTACTTGATACTGTCTTTCATCATCCCAGAGTATGTCTTTGCGGAAGACCATGAGTTGGCGGATTTCACCATTTTTTCTTACGATGCTTATTTCATATTCGGACGGCCCATCATCCTCTTTTCTTTTCCCCCTTCTTATCTTAAACTCTGCATAGCTCTGCGGCGTATAGCGATCCTTGATGGGGGTCGTTCTCAGTTCCTCAACGCTGTCGTAGCCATAGATATCCAGAATAGCCCGGTTGGCATAAATGGTCTCACCTTCTATGGTCACAATGCGCACACCCAGCGGTGAGTCTTCCAGAGAACGGCGGAAGTTTTCTTCCGCTCGGTGCAACATCTCCTCCGCCCGCTTGCGGTTGATGATGTCCGTCCGCAGTTCCTCGTTGGCCTGCCTCAACGACTCCGTACGCTCCGTCACACGATGCTCCAGTTCATCGTGCACTTGTTGCAGCTCCGTCTCCACCCGGTTGCGGGCAGTGATGTCGCTCAGCACAGCGCGGCATACGGGCGCGCCCTCGGCGTTCTGCGTCAAGCGCGCCTCCATCTGCGCCCAGAAAGGTGCAGAGTCTTTTTTCACCATCCGCATCTCACATACCTGCGGCGTCCCCGTTTCAAAGAGTAATTTACGGCGCTGATAATAGATGTCCCGATCCTCGGGGAGGATAAAGCGGGTCAACGGCTGCTTGACCAGGGCGCCTCTCGCCACGCCCAACATATTGGCGGCGGTTAGGTTTACCTCCAGAATCATCCCCGCCTCGCTGACGGAGAAATAGCCTATCGGCGCCAGGTCGTACAGGTCGAAATACCGCGCCCGTGCCGCTTCCAGTTCTCCCTGCGCCCGGCGCAGTTCCTCGTTCTGCATCTCCAGCTCGATCTGGTGCACCCGCAGCTCGTGGATGGTCTGTCGCACTTCGTCAGTGGACAACGCCGCCGCGTTTTCCGTCATCCGGGCGGCCTTTTCCCGGGCTATCTCCTCCGCCCGCTGGCGCAAATCGGCGGAATCATCGCGTCTTGTTTTCTTTGCGGTCATTGCGGCGCCTTTCCGCCTCACGGGCTCTCCGTCTTGGAGACTCCTGTTCTTTTATCGGTGTCCGGTTGTTTCTGGATAAATCTTTCATCAGGTCACCCTGGGTTGCGAGAAACGATGACGGCTGGAAGGAAAAGAGGAGACGCTTGTTGGGAGCCGTCTTTATTCATGAATACAATGCTGACTATCCATAGGAATGTCAAATGAAATGTGGTCTGATCGATACTGGTTACCCGCCGGAATCTTGTATTTTTATCGCGGTTGACGATGTGTTGCTTTCAGAAAACGGTACGCAAGGTGCGCGCCGGCCACCTGACGGATGGCCGTCACGCTCCTTGCATCTTTCCCCTGTCCCCCCTGCATCCCCCGGAGGGGGAATTCCCGACCACCCGCCCCTCGCGGTTGCAATCGCCTGCGTGGCCCGCTCCGCGCCACCCTTCGGGAGGCGCTCCGCTTTGTAGATGCCAACTTGCCCGTTCGCTGTCGCTTGCGCTCCATCTCACTACGCTGTTACGTGATGGCCCGCTCCGCCGACCTCAGCGCCGATACACGGCGCTTGCGGGCGGCTCCGCTTGCCCGGTCGCTACCGCTCCCTCGTGGCCTCTTGCCCGCTTCGCTCCTCGGTATTGTGAGCCGACACTCACAATACCATCGCTCGCTACGCTAACTCGTTACATCTTGCAGGCTTATAGCCTATGGCCCGCTCCCTCGTGCGTCCCTCGACTGATGCTCGGGTCGCCCTCGATCCGCTTGCCATATACCCGCCGCTCGCTCACTAATCGGCTCCGTGCTTCGTGGCCCGCTCCGCCGTCCTCAGCGCCGATACACGGC
Organism: Deltaproteobacteria bacterium; assembly: GCA_026388345.1. Next base: position 4,453 of record JAPLJY010000147.1, on the reverse strand, counting down.
GCTTGCGGGCGGCTCCGCTTGCCCGGTCGCTACCGCTCCCTCGTAGCCGATTGACCGCATCCCCCTGTCGCGCCGAGGGCGCTAAGGGGGCAACTCTACCAAACGCAGTCTGCTGTGCTTATCTTCACGTGGCTGAAACAAATCAGATGCTTCGCCATTCCCTGCCCGAAGCGGCCAGGGCCAGGCTCCGCCCGTCTGTGGGGCTTCTGTCCCGGAACGCGATCGGCGGCGCTGTCCCTGCCAACCCAGGCGTCCGAAGCGGCCGCAGGCAGGGACATCGCCTCGTGTGCCCAAATCGAAAGGTCAAGACCAACCATCCCGACATCCTCGCCGTCCGCGTCAACCCAGGCGCCCGAAACGGTCGCAGCCGCGGACGGCTTACCCTGTCGCCAAATCGAAAGGTCAAAACCCCCAACCCGACCGGCAACACCGTCCCCGCCAACCCAGACGTCCGAAGCGGCCGCAGGCGGGGACGGCGTTGCTTCACGGTGGCCACGAAGGTCAAGACCGAGTCTCCGCTCCGCTACGCCTCGAGGATGGTGGCGGCGTTGCAGTCGCCGGGGTCGCTCCTCACCGGCTTTGTGCACCGCTGCCGCCCGGTATTCCCCCGCCCTCCCTCGCGGTTGCAATCGCCCGACGGCGCCGCGCTTCGCGCCGCCCCGTCGGGCGATTCACACCCGCTCCCGTCCGCCCCGAAGGGGCTCCCTCTACGCCTCCGGGCCGCGCCTGACGACCGCTTCGCGTCGACAGGCGCGACCCTCCGGCTGAAGTCACCTTCGCTTTGCCCGGTCCCGGCAGACGTCGCTTCGCTCCGACTGCCGGTCCTCGCGCTTTTCCACGGACGGCTCCGCGTCCTTCGGACGCTCCGCTCGTCCGCTCAAACATGAATTTGAGCTCCGGGCCGACGATCTTTTTTCTTCTTGCCCGGGCCCGGAGCGGCCTCGCTTTGCTCGGACGCACCGGGTCTCGGGCTTTCCATGAGGATGGTAGCGGCGTTGCAGTCGCCGGGGTCGCGCCGAAGCGTCGCTCCTCCCGGCTTTGTGCACCGCAGCCGCCCCTTATTCTCCCGCACTTGCGCGCCAGCTTACTCCGCTCCATCTCACTACATTGTTACTTGATGGCCCGCTCCGCCGTCCTCTGCGCCGATACACGGCGCATGCGGGCGGCTCCGCTACCCCGGTCGCTACCGCTCCCTAATTGCCTATTTCTCGCATCACCCTGTCGCCGTGAGACGGCTAAGGGCGCTGCTTAATTGCTCACGATCCGCCCGCTCGCCGCTGCTCTGAACAAGCATCGGCATCGCTTGTCCGCATCACCCTGTCGCGCCAAGGTCGCTAAGGGCGCTGCTCGCCACCTTTCAGTGACACCTCATCCAGCCTGCAAAGACACCCGCGCCAGTGGCCCGCTTGCGTCCCTCGAACTACCCGGCGAAAAGATGCCGGGTTGTCTCGGGGCGCATACGCTTGATTATTACCATTGCAACAAAGAACCAGGTCAACCCGTCGGCAGACACGCGCTTCGCGGTGTCTGCCTCGGCCCTCCGGCTTTTCTCTTCTTTCCCGGACCCGGAGCGGCCTCGCTTTGCTCGGACGCACCCGGAACGGGGACCATTCCAAATGACTTTCTCCCTGCCTTCGAGTCGCGCCTGACGACCGCTTCGCGGCGACAGGCGCGCCCCTCCGGTAAAGGTACTTTCCTTTGCCCGGTCTCGGCAGACGTCGCTTTGCTCCGACTGCCGGGTCTCGGGCTTTTACGCGGACGGCTCCGCGTCCTTCGGACGCTCCGCTCATCCGCGCAAAAATTAATTTGAGCTCCGGGCCGTCGGCAGACACACGCTTCGCGGTGACTGCCTCTGCCCTCCGGTCTTTTTTTTATTGCCCGGGCCCGGAGCGGCCTCGCTTTGCTCGGACGCACCGGGTCTCGGGCTTTCCATGAGGATGGTAGCGGCGTTGCAGTCGCCGGGGTCGCGCCGAGGCGTCGCTCCTCACCGGCTTTGTGCACCGCAGCCACCCCAGTATTCCCCCGCCCTCCCTCGCGATTGCAATCGCCCGAGGTGCCGCGCGTCGCGCCGCCCCGGCGGGCGATTCACCCCCGCTCCCGTCCGCCCCGTTGGGGCTCCCTTTACGCCTCCGGGCCGCGCCTGACGACCGCTTCGCGGCGACAGGCGCGACCCTCCGGCTGAAGTTACCTTTGTTTTGCCCGGTCCCGGCAGACTTCGCTTCGCTCCGACTGCCGGTCCTCGGGCTTTTCCACGGATGGCTCCGCGACCGCAAAACCTCGCGGACGCTCCGCTCATCCGTGTAAACATGAATAAGGTGCGTCCGACAGCAGCCTGCCTCCTCCTTCGTCGGAGACAGGCTGCCGCGGGCGTTCACTTTTTCTCGTCGTGTCGGCACCTACATGCCGCCCCGCCTCGATGGTCGCCGTGACTCGCCCTCCGCTTTGCTCCGGACGAGACACGTCTCCCTTGTTCGCGCCCTCGCCCTCGAAACCGCTATCGCGGATTCCAGGGCGCCGGTCGGCCCCGCCCTTCGGTCGAGACCGTCCGGTCGGGCGCGAGAGACTGAACCTCGCCGAAAAGAGATGAGAATGACTGTCACGAGGATTGCGTTGCTATCGAGCGGGGATCGTTGTTCTGTGGAATTGATGTATCGGCATTCTGCCTCTCTCCCCGCTCCCGACGCTGCGTCGCTTGACGCCGCCTCGAAGCGGGGCCGGATGTAAAAAAAGATTCCACCCGTGCTTCCTGGAATGATTGGAGACGCCTTTTTTGTCGAAAAAGGTCGTGGAGATCGTCGGCGAATTCTGCTTGAAGGGCTCCCGGATCGGCGTCCGGAGGCAGTTGCAGTACCGTCAGCGTCAGGATGTCGAGATCCCGTTCTGCATCATAGATGAAGGATTTGAACCGGGGAAAAAGAAAAGGCAGCTCTGAGAGGATCAGGGTTGCCTTCTTGTCTGTATCGTTCTTTTAAATCCGTACGGCGCCTGCGCCATGTTCGCGGCGAGAAGAGGCGTACAAACCGAACTGAACCGTGAAATCCGTTGCTTCGACAACCGGGCGGATATTTCGGCGCACCTTTTCCATTCTCACAATGCCGTACCGGGCCATCGTCCTGAGGGTACGGGAAAGGTTGCTGCTGCTCCGTCCCGTCGCCGCTTCCAGTTCCTTGAGCGATTCCGGTTTCCGCTCCAGGATGGTTTTCAGTAGCACCTGGTTCTCGTTGCTGAGGACCTGCGCCATGGATCGCACCGATTCAAACCAAATCTTGGGTTCATTAGGCCGCGGCCGGTATTCCCCGCGGGCGATGGCCAGGGATCGCGTCTTGTAATCCTGATAGGGCATGATGCCGATGTGGAGTACTTTCTGAGCCATTTTTATTCCTCTCATTTCTCCCCCATGATCCGCTCGACCTCGTGCCAGAAATCCTCCAGCAAGCGGCTGGCCGACTCATACTCATAGGGCGATATCTTTTCACATTTGTGCCGGTGATCCCAGGTGATCTTCCGGGCGGCGTAACCCTTCCGCGCCGGCCGGATGGCGTGAGCGTTGTCGAATCCCAGGACACGACGGTTGTACCGGTCATGAAGGGTCAGGCTGTACCGGACGCCATGAGGGACATGCGGCTCGGGATCCACCCGCCATGCCTCGAACTTGGTCCAATAGCCGTTGTCCATCGGGAAGATCTCGCCGTCGAGGTTCAGCAGGCCGACGAGGGTTTCATCTTCCCGGGAAGATGGTTTTTCCTTCATGGTTAGGTATAATATCACCAGATGATAATTATCGCAATCATTTTTATGCGTGCGTCCGTCGCATCAATTGACAGGGGAGGGGTGGAGTATGATTCCTGGGAATGTCAGAGATGATTGTCCAATGCCTCCGGCGACGGTATAGCCATCGGACATGAAAAAGGCATCCCGGAAACCTCCCGAGATGCCTTTTGGGTTGTGGGCCGTTGCTTTATTTTTTCCCTGAAACAAAATCCAGACCGCTTTTTCCGTCAGAAAAGTTTCTAACGGATTTCTAACGGAACCCCTTCAAAAGCTCTTTATTCTGTGTTATACTGGTTTCACGAAAATAAGCTCAAGCCCATGATTAATGGAGATAATCTCAAATGCCGCTTATGTTGCTTTATCCATTTTTTCCGTCTCATAACCCAAAGGTCAGAGGTTCGAATCCTCTCCCCGCTACCAAACCATGCAAGGGGTTAGAGGGCAGATTGTCTTCCAGCCCCTTTTTATTGTGACCGGAGGAGAGATGGGAACACCGGGGTTCGACAATGAACGTTATCTCCAGGAACAGACGTCGGAGATCCTGGAGAGGGTCCGTCGCTTCGACAACAAGCTCTATCTTGAATTCGGCGGCAAGCTCCTTTTCGACTACCATGCCGCCCGCGTCCTGCCGGGTTACGATCCCAATGTGAAGATGCGGCTGCTCCAGCAGCTCCGGGAGAAG
>JAPLJY010000081.1 GCA_026388345.1 Deltaproteobacteria bacterium | reverse complement strand
GTTAAAAATCTTGAGAAATGTTCAATTGCTTCTTCAGGGTTCTTCCAACATCCGCGTCAGGTAATTCTTCACCGAACGCTGCTTCTGGATCGTTTTCGGCAAGCAGTCGGCCAGGAGCGAACAACTCTCGCACCGCTTCTCATAGACCGGCGGGGGTGTCCGGCCGGAGGCGATGAGGTCGTGCGCTCGCTGGGCCGTTTCCTCCGTTTCCCGGCGAAGGGCCTCGTCGAAGACAACGTCGAGACGGTGCCGGGTCTGGCCATAGAAGAGCGCCCCCGCCGAGATCGACCCGGAGAGCATCTCCTCCAGGCAAACCGCCTGGGCGCAGAGCTGGACCTTGTCGCAGTCGTCCGCCTTGGGCTTCCCCCGCTTGTACTCGACGGGGAAAGGCAGCCAGGTACCGTTCGCTTGGCGATGGAACTCCACGACATCGGCCTTCCCGATCAGCCCCAGGCGGAGCGACCGGAGCGACACGCCGTAGTCGATCCGGACGTCGCCCCGGGATTCGCGGCTTTCGTCATGCACCCGCTCGTGCATGATCCGGCCTTCGGCGGTGCGCCCGCTCTCCTGCCAGATCTGCTCGATATGGATCAGGGCGCACTGGCGGGGGCAGAACGCGTAATGCTGCAGGGCGGAGATCATGAGAAGGTCGTCAATCGGGTCGTCCGTCATTTTTTGCGCCCTCGCTTTGGGGGCTCGGCGATCCGCTTGATCTCCTCGATCGCCTCCAGGCAATGCAGTTCCACTTCGGAAGGCGCGTCGATCCTCTCTCGGTGATACCGATCGTATTCGGCATGGGCCTTGGCCAGCGCCTCATCGTGGCTGATCTTTCCGGCGTCGGTCAAGATGTCCCGCCCACTCAGCTTGAGAAAATCGTCCAGTTTTTCAAGCCAGTCCCGCATGTGCATGGGGCGGCGGCTCAGCGCCTGGAGCTCGGCAAAATCCAGATACATGCTGACGATCCGGTTCAGGAGGTCCAGTTCCTTTTCGTTGAGGTAATTCTTGGCGACCTCGGCATCCGCCTGCCGGGGCGTCTCTCCCGACCAGGCCGTCATGCCCATGTGCGGCTTGGCGGCGTCGGCGCGAAGGTAGATCACTTCGGCGGCCGTCTGGCCGTGGGCGGCCCAGTGCATCTTGTTCTGGATGGCAGCGAAGAACTGGCGGGAAACCTCCGCGTCCGGGGCGTAGTCGATGCTGGTGCCGTAGATATCCAGAACCTTGTGCCAGAAGATCTTTTCGGAGGAGCGTATGTCCCGGATGCGGGCAAGCAACTCGTCGAAGTAGCCGAGGCCCCCGGCCTTCTTCAACCGCTCGTCGTCGAGGGCAAATCCTTTGATGATGTACTCCCGCAGCCGCTGGGTGGCCCATTGGCGAAAGCGGGTGGCGACGTGGGACTTGATCCTATACCCCACGGAAATGATGGCGTCCAGGTTGTAGAAGCGCTGCTTCCGTTCAACCTGCCGGTTTCCCTCGGTTTGAACCTGTAAGAAATCCTTACAAGTTGCCCCCTCGTCCAACTCCCCCTCGGTGAAGATGTTTCGCAGGTGGATGGTAATGTTCTGAGGGGTCGTCTGGAACAGTTCCGCCATCAGCTTCTGGGTCAGCCAGACGGTCTCGTCCTGGAGCCGAACCTCGATCTTCGTCTTCCCATCCTCCGTCTGGTAGAGGATCAGTTCGCCCTTCTCAGGGACCTGTTCTTTCTTCTTTTTCATGGATATGGCCTTTCAATGACTTGTGCATCATGCAAGAGCGTACGAAACGCCTTCGAATTTAGACTTTTGCATCAAGTGTTACGCCGGAAGGCACCTGAGCCTTGTCGATGACGATTTCATAGTCTCCAAATTCCCTTGCCGGTATTGAAGGATCGGTCTTGCGTTTGACCTGGACGAGTTCAAACAGTTTATGCGCCGATGCATTGCCGAGAGCCGAAGCATGTTTGAATACGATCAAACCTCGGGTGGCCATAAGCCCCCGGGCGGCGGAACGGTCATGCTCGAACATATTTGCCAAGGCATTCCAAAGAATCTCCAGGTCCTCCTCGGAAAACTTGGTTTGCGCGGCAAGATGGGCAGATACAAAACCGTGGGCGATGTACACGCCATAGGGAACGGTATGTTTGCGGCCCATGGTTCGGTTGTCGCCGGATTGCTTTTGCGCTTCCGCCTCCGTGGCCACGGCCATGCGGGTGATGGAATGTTCCAAGGTGACGATCGGATCCACGGAGCGGGCGAAGGTCATTTGCACCGGACCGCGGACTTGTCCGCAACTTGGAGCCGATTTCAGGGCCATGACGGCGCCGAAGGTCCGGATATCGTAATAATCTTCACACATCCTACCTCGTCCCAGTTCCGTCTCTGCTGCCGTCGGTTTCCGGGGCTTCGCCTCTTTCAAGGCCGCCTTGATCAAGGCAGCGGCATCCTTGGGCGGGTCCACATCCTTGATCCACTGCTGTATGTCCTTTTTATCAGCGTCGGCCGCAACCACGAGCGTCTGCCTTTCCCCGCTTTCATCCGTATCGATTGACAATCCATCGGGAAGAACAAGATCACCAAAGATGCCTTGAAGGTTGGTGGGGATTTCCTTCTCTGAAACTTTGCCAATAGATATGTTCAAATCATTAAAGGCTTTGAAATGGGCTTGTCCTAAAACGGCTTTTTCTTTGACGTAGATATCATAGCCCGACAGAGCCTTTCCGCCTTCTTCGGTCTTGGTGAGTTGGACAAAGTTTCGCACCTTGCGCTTGAGGCAGACGTCGGTGACGAGTCCCCGGCCTGTTTCGGGATCGACACGGGGGAGGTTACCGGCATCTGGGTCACCGTTGGGGTTGCCGTCTTGAACATCGAAAACGAGAACAAAATCGTAACGGTTTTTGAGAGGTGTATTCATGGTTGCTTCTCCTTTCAAGAGAGGTTGTGAATCATCATGGTTTTACAGGTTTCTTGGTCCACAGATCCTGTGTTTGATGGTAATAACCGATGGCAAAGCGGCCCTGATCAGCCAAGTCGAGATGGGGTGGAAAATCGGAGATAAGGCACATGATCTCCCCGATCAGTTTTTTGCGTATTACTGCCAGTCCCGGTTTTTCTTTCTCCAATTTCGAGAGATGGTGATTGGAGAGGCGCATCAGGATAGCGAAGACCGTTACGGGAGTGCTGGAGGCGGCGCCGTAGAAGCGGTCACGGATGGTGGCGTTGATGCCGGGATGGGCGTCGGATTGAATTTTTTCCAGCACGGCGAAAAGCCTTCCGAGCCGGTACCCAATGTTCATGTTTGAGGGATCGGTGCACATGGCAAGCTCCTTTTCGTGTTTGGGATTGTTGAAGCGCAATGAGCGGTTCAAGCAAGCCTTTATCAAGGCCGCCCGTTCATACGGGACATTCGGTTCCTGTCTCCCGGTTCTTCGGTTTTTCTTTCCCTGTTCCGCGCGACAACGACGTAAGGCGGCCTGAAGAAGCGTGACAGGGTAGGGGGTCCCCTCAAGTATGGCCCGCATCATTTCCCCGGCCAGATTCGGTGGAACCTTCTCGATATCTTCCTGCGGTGCAACAATGCGGAGTAGCCTTCGCATCGGCAAGGCCGATTCCGTCTTGACCGCGTGCGCTATGGCCAGATCCTCCACGTGTTGTTTGAGCCTCATTCCCACCTCCCAGACGGTATCGACATGCCAGAAACGTACGGCGATACGGGCCGCATTCGGGGAAAGGCCGAGGGAATAAAACGGGGTGCTGTCATCGGAGACGACGTAAGCACCGTTCCAAATCGATTGATAGAGCGCCCGGATGGCTTGGGTGTTGTGGTCGGGATCATCTTTGGGAGGTTCGGAAAAGAATAAGAAAGCGTCCTTTTCCAAAGCGGAAGCCTTTGCCGACCAAAAGATGGTCGTGGCATCGCCAATCTGGATCCTCTGTCCCTCTGACTTGAGCAGTGTGTTCAAGCCGGTTGTATAGGCGAATTCGGCCTTTTTGCATACAGGTGCGTTATAGCAATACTCCTTCCTGAAAGAGTCGTAACCGGAATTCCTTTGAAATGCCACGAGACGCTTAGTGTCTTTATCGATCGGGGTGCGTCCGTGGATTCGAGCAATCTCGCCGTATTCTCCGGTAACAAGGCAATAAGCGAACACCTTTGCCCCGTCATCTTTCTCATCATCGGGGATATTTGGCTGGAGCAATGATGTCCGTACATAGTTCTGCACAGCCGGACGGCAGGGGATGGGAAGATCGTCATCGGCCAGGCTAAAAGTCATATTGCATGATTTCATCTTTGTACACTCAGCCCAGGCTGCATGGTTCTTGACAGCCGAAACGCCATTCTTATCGTAGAACGCCAGAACGGCCTGTACCCCTTCATCCTGTTTCAGAGTGTCCGGAAGCTGAGCAAGCGACTTGAGCCACGCTATATGTTGTTTGACAGCCTTCGGGTCGCCTTTGGGATACCCGAACAGATAGCCGATATGATCCCAGAGGAGAAAGGTTGTTTCGTGGCTTATGAAGCTCGTTCTTGTGCGGGATCGTGGGAGCAGGAATGATTTTGCGATGAATTTACCACCGACCTTTTCGCGGGTGGATTTGAGGGTCACAAATTCTCCATCGGGTTTGATCACAACAATGAAGGGTATTGCCCTGTTTTCAAATCCTTCCGGTGCGATGTCACTGGCCGGATCGGCAGCTTTCCGGTCATAATATTCCTTGAGAGCTTGCAGAATCATCTGCGCACCTCCTCGCTGTCGGGTGGCGGGACGCAGATAATGCCCGACTTCATCTTGGCTTGATAGAACATGGGCTTGATATCTCCGGGATCGGAGTAGTCCATGTCGTAGAGCATCCAGCCGAGGTCGCGTGTTTCGGAGATGGGTGCAATGGGTTCTGTCCCGGGATCGACCAGCTGTACGGCGGCGGCGAACTCTCGGCAGCCCAGGTAGGGCTGATGGAAATGCTGGCCTTTGCGGGCGCGGCGTTCGAACATGGCGGCGTACTTGGCCTCGGTTTCGTCCTTGCGGTCGTCGGGTTTTTTGAGATCGACAACCTCGTCGGTATCGACAAGCCATTCTGGAACGGGATTGAACACCTTGCTGCGCTTCTCCGGCGGGATGAAGATGAATTCGGCGTGGAGGCGGTATTTCACGTCGCGCAGGAAGAGGCCGGCGCGCTGCTGGCGGTCGACCTCAATGAAGATTCCTTCCGAACGCGGCGAGGCGACTTTACCGACCTCGTTGCGGCGGACAGAAATCCACTTCACTGGCGACAGCACCTCGATTTTCTTGACCTGCCAATAGATGGCGGGCTTCCAGAGGATAGCGTCGAAGACGGCGCGGGCGGCGGACGGGGTGATCACATCATAGCTGACGCGTTCAACCTTCATCTCCGGCCGGGTGAAGCAGGCGTAATCGCCGCTGACTTCAAGACAGAATCCTTTCATAGGCAGCCTCCTTTCGTGAAGGGTTAGATGTACAGATCTTTCGGATCATAAACCTCCCGATAAATGTCGAGACCAATGGCCGGACTGTATAGCGTCGAGTCCGCCTGAACAAGAATGCCGTCGTGGATTTCTTCGATGCGGCCTTCGGCCAGTAAACGTTCGGCTACCTTCGGCTTGAGGTTGACCGCATAACGCTGGAGGGCGCGCATCACCTCACGGGACGGACCTGCAAACCGCAATCGATCGATCAGCTTCTCGTTTCTGCCGTAGCGGACGATGATCGGTACGGACAGTTCCTTGATCAGTCGAAACTCCTTGCCTGCCGTGCGAAACTGGACATTTCCGTCGGGGCCATGCGGTCCGGGAGTGTTGACGTTTTTCACCAGGTTTTCCCGCCACCAATTTTCTCCCGTGTCGTTGATGCTTGAATAGTATTTTTCGAAATAGCGGTGAAATGTTTCCGGCCTGTCCGGTGTGAAGCCGGGCAGGGACTCCAACTCTCTGGTGGCGTCTTCTCCCTTGCGGAGTAAACCCGGGGGGGCCGGTTTGGGTGCTATGAAGACCTTCACTGTTCCAGGTTCGGGTCTTTCGCCGTTGCGGTTACAGCGCCCGGCAGCCTGGTTGATCGAATCGAGTCCCGCCAAGGCGCGGTAGACGACGGGGAAACTGATATCGACGCCCGCCTCGACAAGTTGCGTGCTGATCGCGCGGCATGCCTCACCGCGAGGCAACCGCCCTTTGATATCGGCGATGATTTCGGAGCGATGCGCGCCGCACATGAGCGCTGAAAGGTGGATTGTTCCTTTCGGCATCTCCTTCCATAGGGCATGGCAATCGGGACGGGTGTTGACGATGCACAGCACCTGCTCCTGTCCGACAAGTTCTGCGGCGAGGGAGGCCCAGTCGCGATGCAGGTTCATCTCCGTGGGGAAAAGAATCTTTGTTCGCCTTAATTTTTTGTAAAGGGCGGGCGGGTTGGGGATGATTTCGCGAGGTGTTTGGCAGAGGTTGGGCAACGCCGGTTGGGTGGCGGTGGCAAGGACGACCGTTGCGTCATAATCGGAAACAAGCCGATTGATGGCCTCGACACAGGGATAGAGTAATTCCGGGGGAAGAAGCTGGGCTTCATCGAGGATCACTACGCTGTTGACCAGGTTGTGCAGTTTGCGGCAGCGTCCAGGCTTGGCGGCATAAAGCGATTCGAAAAACTGCACACTAGTGGTGACGATCACCGGCGCGTCCCAGTTTTCTGCCGCAAGGGTGAGCGTTGGCGATTCTTTTTCTCTTTCCGGGGCAATGTTACTGTGATGCTCGACCACGTTTTCCTGACCGAAATGTTTGCGAAGCACATCGGCGGTCTGTTCGATAATGCTGGTGTAAGGAATGACGTAAATGATGTGGTTCTTGTTGTGCTGGATCGCGTGGTCGATGGCGAATGCTGTTCCCGAAAGGGTTTTGCCGCCCCCCGTGGGGACGGTGAGGGAGAATAGGCCGGGGGATTGTTCGGCGGCGGATCGGCAGGCGGCAAGGATATCGGCCCGGATGCGATTGATAGAGATGTGCGGGGTGTCCTGTGCCATCTTTGCCATTTGGTGATCAAAACGGGATTTTAGTTCCTGAAGCGAGGGAAAGGCCGGACGCCGGGCATGTTTGTCCGGATCCATGAAGGCTTCTGTGTCGAGGAAGTCCGCATCCACAAGGCAGGAAAAGAGCATCCTGACCCAGAGGTGGTAAGCGACGGCGTCCTGATTTCGGCAGTGTATTGCGAAAGCCGGGGGACGTATTTGAGGCGGAAGCATCTCAAGGCGTGGCTTCGCATAATCGCGAATGGCATCGGCGACGCCTTTCTCGTTCACAAAGCGGTAGGGCAGAGAATCCCGCCCGCCGAACCAGTCCGGCAGGCCTGCATGATGGCCCGCGACGAGGTAGGCAATGGTTTTCCCGATAATATTTGGCCATTGTTCGTGGGCAAAAATAGCGCCGGCCCCTGAGTGGTTGGGGTGGGAACCTGTGCCCTGATCATCATATTCCGAGGCGTCGAGGCCCCCCGCGCTACTACGCAGATAAGCCTGAAAATCCGGATGAGCCTTGCCTACATCATGGAGCATCCCGGCAACGTTTGCCCAAGCGGCGGACTTGAAGGCTGCGGCAAAAGTTGACGCTCGCTCGGCTACCTGTCTGAGATGATCTTCCAGGGGCTGCCAGTGTTCGGGCGGCTCCCCATCTTTGGAATGTGCATAGAAAAGTTCCGTCATTTCAAATTTCCCTTATTTCCTGACATCGGTCTACTCGTTATCCCCCCTCCATCTTGAGCCAGGTCTTCGCCGTCATCCTCGCGTCGTCCAGGGCGCGGTGGTTCTGCCGGTGGAGGCCGGCTTCGGGGAAAAGATGGAGATAAACCGTCTCCAGGGTGCGGTCCGGCAGGCGGGGGAAGCGGAAGCGGCTCATCTCCAGCGTGCAGACGTGCCGGTTGGGGAGGCCCATCTTCAGTCTGGCGAACTCGTGACGGAGAAAACTGATGTCGAAGGCGGCGTTGTGGGCCACCAGGACGCTGTCCGCAATAAAGGTGCGGAAGAGCGGGAGGATCTCCTCCGGTTTGGGTTGGCCTGCGAGCATCTCGTCGGTGATGCCGTGGATCGCCTGGACAACGGGTGGGACCGGGACCCCGGCGTCGATCAGGGTCGTGAATTCCCCGACGACGGCGCCGTTTTCGACGGCAACGGCGCCAATCTCGATAACCCGGTGGCCTTGTCGCGGCGAAAGCCCCGTTGTTTCAAGATCGACGACCACATGGCGGTAAAGTGTGCTCATGCGTTTTTCCTTGATCTGAAAGGCTGCGCGGATGGCATCCTTCGCAGCTGTTACTGAGTCATGCGGGGCGCTGCCGGTGAATTGTGCGGAGAATCAGTCGCTCAGGACCGTGAAAATGAGGAATCCCGCGTCCACGGGGTTGCAGACGATTTGATGGGAATCACATCGGAAATCGGAGCAGCATCTTTTCCCCCAATCTGTTTTATAATGCGGGCTGAAGAACGCGATCCGGAACGATATGCTTGAGAACCCTAACGCCGGCAGGAGATTTTGTCAATGACTGAATATGTCTGTTGCCCCTTTCTAAAGCGGCCCTCTTTGTGGTATGAGGGGCGCAATACTGGAATACCCCGAAAGGCGGCAAGAATAAAGATGGAACCCTCGAAAATCGACACCCCCATGGAAAACCCCGCGGAACGCTATCATCGGCAGATCGCAGCCGAACTCCGGATCGGAGAGGCGCAGGTCTCGGCGACCGCGCAACTCCTCGGCGAGGGGGCGACGGTGCCCTTTATCGCCCGCTACCGTAAGGAGGTGACGGGAACGCTCGACGAGGTGCAGATCACCGCTATCCGCGATCGTCTCGCCCAACTCGCCGAGCTGGACAAACGGCGCGAGGCGATCCTCAAATCGCTTACGGAGCGCGGACTTTTGACCGACGAGCTCACAGCGAAGATCGCCGCCGCCGGAACCCTCTCCGTCCTCGAGGATCTCTACCTCCCCTTCCGCCCCAAACGCAGAACCCGGGCGACCGTGGCCCGGGAGAAGGGGCTGGAACCCCTTGCGCAGCGGATCTTCGCCCAAGCCGAGGCGTTCGACCCGCTGGCCGCGGCGGCCGCGTTCGTCGATCCGGAAAAGGGCGCGGCCACGGCGGAGGAGGCGCTCGCGGGTGCCCGGGACATCATCGCCGAATGGGTGAACGAAAACGAACAGGCCCGCGCCCGGATGCGGGAGTACTTCGCAGCGAAGGCCGTCTTCCAGTCCCGGGTCATCCCCGGGAAGGAGGCGGAGGGAAGCCGGTACCGGGATTATTTCGACTGGGAAGAAGCGGCCGCCAAGGCGCCGTCCCACCGGATCCTCGCGATGCGGCGCGGCGAGAAGGAGGAATTCCTGACCCTGCGCGTCGTTCCGCCGGAGGCGGAGGCGATTGCCCTCCTCGATGCGATGTTCGTCCGGGGGAGCGGCCCGGCCGCCGAGCAGGTCCGTCTGGCCGTCGAGGACGGCTACCGGCGGCTCCTCGCCAATGCGATGGAGACGGAGTTCCGTCTGGCCGCGAAGAAACGGGCCGACGCGGAGGCGATCCGCGTCTTCGCCGACAACCTCCGCCAGCTTCTGCTCGCCGCGCCGCTCGGTCAGAAACGGCTCCTCGCCCTCGATCCCGGCTTCCGGACCGGGTGCAAGCTCGTCTGCCTCGACGCCCAGGGAAAGCTCCTCCACTACGACGCGATCTTCCCCCACCTCTCGGAGAGGGCGCGGGGGCAGGCGACCGAGACGGTCCGGGCGCTCTGCGCGCGGTTCCGGATCGAGGCGATCGCCATCGGGAACGGCACGGCAGGCCGTGAGACCGAGACCTTCCTCCGGGAAACGGGCCTGCCGGAGGCGATCCAGATCATTATGGTCAACGAGAGCGGCGCCTCGGTCTATTCCGCCTCCAAGATCGCCCGGGAGGAGTTTCCCAACGAGGACGTCACCGTCCGCGGTGCGGTTTCCATCGGCCGGCGGCTGACGGACCCGCTGGCCGAGCTGGTCAAGATCGACCCGAAGGCGATCGGCGTGGGACAGTACCAGCACGACGTCGACCAGACGGAACTCAAACAGGGCCTGGACGATACCGTTATGAGCTGCGTGAACGCGGTCGGCGTCGAGTTGAACACGGCGAGCGCTGCGCTCCTCACCTACGTCTCCGGCCTCGGGCCGGCCCTGGCGGGCAAGATCGTCGCCTGGCGGGACGAGCACGGCCCTTTCCCGTCGCGCGAGGCGCTCAAGGAGGTGCCCCGCCTCGGCATGAAGGCCTTCGTGCAGGCCGCGGGCTTCCTCCGGATCCGCAACGGGGAGAATCCTCTGGATGCCTCCGCCGTCCACCCCGAAAGCTATGCGATCGCCGATCAAATGGCGGGCGATCTGAACTGTTCCATCGCCGACCTGATGCGCGACGAGGCCCTCCGGAAGCGGATCGATCCGACCCGGTACGTCACGGACGAGGTAGGATTGCCGACCCTGAACGACATTCTCGCCGAACTGGCCCGTCCCGGCCGCGATCCGCGGGAGCGGTTCGAGGCCTTCCGGTTTGCCGAGGGGATCGAGAAGATGGAGGACCTGACGCCCGGAATGAAGCTCCCCGGGATCGTGACGAACCTGACCGCCTTCGGTGCCTTCGTGGACATCGGCGTCCACCAGGACGGCCTCGTCCACCTGAGCCAGATCGCCGACAGGTTCGTGAAGGACCCGGGCGAGGCGCTGAAGGTCCGGCAGACCGTCGAAGTGACCGTTCTCGCCGTGGACCTGGAGCGGAAACGGATTTCGCTCACGCTGAAAAAGCAGCCGGCGGCGGCCGAAAAACCGGCAAATCCGCCCGAGAAAAAGGAGATCCGGGAGAACCAGCCCGCCGGGGAAGGACCCCGGCCGAAAATCATGCCGGGAACATCGTCGCAGGAAAGGCAGGAACATGGGCGACCGCAGCGGGAGAAGTCAGGCCACGGCCGGCCGCAACAGCGGAAACCGCGCGACGAGAAGGTCCCGTTCAACAACCCGTTCGCCGCGGTCTTCGGAAAGAAGTAGAAAAAGGCCGCCCCCTCACGCTTCTATGCCAGTCTTCGGAACAACCAGGGTCCGGCCCGTGCCCTTCCCCTTCAGGAGGATCTGGATCGCATCGCCCAGGCCGTCGAGGGTGATCGTCCGGACCAGACGTTCCAGGCGGTCGGGCTTCCAGTCGCCGGCGAGCTTCTCCCAGACCTTGAGCCTCAGGTCCATCGGGCATTGCACCGAATCGGTGCCCAGAAGCTTGATGCCCCGGAGGATGAAGGGGAAGACGCTGGTGGAGATCGTCCCGCCGCCCACCATCCCGCAGTTCGCGATGACGCCCAGGTAGCGGATCGACTTGATCACATTCTCCAGGGTCTTCCCGCCCACCGTGTCGTAGGCCCCTGCCCACTGCTCCTTGAGCATCGCCCTGGGGGATTCGGTGTTCAGGGTCTCCCAGGAGATCACCTCGGCGGCGCCGATCTCCCGGAGGTAGTCTGCCTGGGCCAGATCGCTCGCCGCTGTGACCTGGAAACCGAGCTTCGCGAGGATCGAAACCGCCACGCTCCCCACACCGCCCGCGGCGCCGGTGACGAGGACCGGTCCCTTCTCCGGCGTGAGGCCATTGTGAAGCATGTGCCGGATCCCGAGAGCGGCGGTAAAGCCGGCGGTCCCCAGGATCATCGTCTCCCGGAGGCTTAAGCCCACGGGAAGCGGCACCACCCAGCCCGCGGGAACGCGGCAGTACTCCGCGTATCCGCCATCCGTATCCATCCCCAGGTCGTAGCCGGTCACAATCACCGGATCGCCGGGCTTGAACGGCGCCGCCGCGGACTCGGCAACCGTGCCGGCCGCATCGATCCCGGGGATGTGGGGATACTTCCGGGTCACACCGGGATTCCCCGTCGCGGAGAGCGCATCCTTGTAGTTGAGCGACGAATAGCCCACCTTGATCAGCACATCTCCGGGCGGCAGCGCGCTGATCGGCAGCGTTGCGATCCTGCCCTGGAAAGCCTCCCCGTCCCGAACCACCTGCCAGGCATAAAACGATCCGTCCATCTTGGCTCCTTTCGTCTTTTTTTAAGAAAAACGTTGTTACTTAGGATACATAAAAACACTGCGGCAAACGTTTCGGCCGCCGTCGCCGATCCATGGTCATGCCGATTGCAGGGAAAATGGAGATGGCTGTTTCATATACCGGCAGGGCAAATAATGCAATGGCAATCCGGTCTATTACCTGTTATAGAACACGCACCCGGGCTGTTGCGGGAACGGTGCGCGGACTGGAGCCCCGGATCATCCGATGGGGATCACGCGGAATCGGAGCGATCAATCGTGAACCAGGAAAACCAGATCGGAAAGAACCTCTCTCTCATCGTTTTTGCGGGCATGGTCCTGCTTTGCGCCGCCGCCTATATCCTCTATGTCTATCTGCAGGGTCAGGGATACGCCATTGGAAATGACCGTTTCATCAGGAATTTCGGTGGGTGGCTGGGGCTGGCCGGCTTATCCGTGCTGGTCCTCGTTTACGCGCGGACGGCATTCAAGCTGCTGGTGCGAAAGGACTCTTTCTGGAAGCGCCTCGAACCGTTTAACATCGATTATGCAGGGATCAAGACGGCATCGGGGAAAATCCTGTTTTACCTGAACAAGAGTCACCCCTATTTCGGGGTGTCGGCCATTGCCCTCGTCTATCTTCACTGTTACTTCATCTCCCGTTTTTACAACCTGCTGCCGCTGCGCCTCGTCCTGGCCCTTCTCGCCTGGCAGGGTGTCTGGGGGCTGGTGTTGAAAACCCGGATAGCCCCGGCGTTCCTGAAAAAAAGGGGCCACCTTTTCCATTCCCAGTTGATCACCGGGGTCTTGATCCTTGTCTTTGCCGTCCTCGGCCATTTTCTGCTTGGGGGGTAGCAGCGGCGCCCGGCGCCGGATATTCTTTCCGCGGCGCCTCTTCCGGAACGCCCATGTCCCCAAGAATGAACCCCGCCGCAGGGCGAAAGAAACACCTTTCAAATATCCGGAGAAATCGACTGAAGGAATGGGTATTAAAACTTCACCACCTGGGTTTCACATTTGACGGACAACGAAGACAACGCATTGTCGGATGAAGAGCTCATGGCCAGGGTCGCCCGGGGCGACCGGCGGGCTTTCACGAGCCTGGTGCAGCGCCATCAGCAACACATCTTGAATCTGATCTACCGTTCCCTCGGCGATCGGGCACAGGCCGAGGACGTGGCCCAGGAGGTTTTTCTGCGGATATGGCGGGCCGCCGAAGGGTACGAACCAAAAGCAAAATTCACCACCTGGGTCTATCGCATCGCGGTCAATCTCTGCCTGGATGCGATCAAGTCAGCGCATTACCGGCAATCTTTCGTCCATCCCGAAGGAGGCTCGGAAAGTCCCGCCGAACATGAGGTTCCTGTTGGCGAAGGCTACGGCGCCCCATCGCCGGAAGAGCTTCTGCTAGCTGCCGAAGAAAGCCACAGGATATTCGCCGCTCTGAAAAGCCTGCCCGCCAACCAGCGTCTGGCCGTCGTTCTCAAGAAATTTGACGGACTGTCCTACGATGATATCGGCCGGATCATGGGATGTTCAAAGTCGGCGGTCGAATCGCTGCTTGTCCGGGCAAAAAGAACCCTTCGCGATAAGTTGCTTCCGCCCGGCAATGAAACATGTAAATAAATTCTGTGGAATGTCCGTATTTTCCGAGAACGGCGATCGCGCTTTGATATATTTGGTTGCCGGAATAATAACGCCGCAGAACCCTTACAACGGCAATCTACAGATCAACTCTTCGTCCCTCAGCCGCCGAAAGATACGCCGCATATATAACTTCAACACAATCCACCGCCAGATCAATTCCTGCGAGAGGTTCACGTTTTTCGCGAATCGCAGAAACAAAATCCTCAATCTCCTGAATGAATCCCCTGAACCATCCTTCATCGGCGCTGGGGGAGTTCCACCCTGCACGGGTCTCAAGCTTTTCAGTAAAATACTCATCCCTGAAAACAGAATCATCAGGAGCATATGCCTGAACCGTATCATTCTGCGTCATATTTGCGCGGAGAGTCGCATTGGTCATTCTCACATCCACCGTCGTATTGAGCCCGCCAAGTCCCGCGTCCGTCACGGTGACAAGACCTTTGGATCCGTCATCGAATGTGATGGAAAGATTTGCCCAGTTTTCAACATCCGCGGGATCAGCCGCGATCCATTTTTTGCCGGAGCGGGCAGCCGCTTCGCTTTTCATAAGCACCGCGGTATCGGCGATCACCGATATCGGTTTGATCGGCTTTCCATCTTTGATTCTTCCTTCAAAGTCTTTAAGATGCAGACACGTACCGACTGAATGCACTCCCATACGGATCAGCGATCCGCCTCCCGCATTTTTCCAGTGCTTTGAGAACATGGAACTCGATCCTGAGTGAGATTCCTGCGCGCGAAGATCGAGAATCCGTCCGCCGGCGGCCGCCTGAATCAGCCTGCGAAGTTTTGCTATCGGAGGCGCGTAGACCCAGTTCTCGGCATAGCACAGAAGCACTTTGTTCTTGAGGACCGCATCGCGAATTGCCCATGCGTTTTTACGAGCCCCTTCAAGCATCTTGACCCGGGAAACCTTATCGCCGATCGGTTCAGCGTCGCCTGTTTCGCCGAAATACCCCGTCAGAGGTTTTTCCATAATGAGATGCTTTCCAGCTTCGGCCGCCTTGACTGCAAACGGATGATGAAGGGAAGGAGGAACACAGATATCAATCACATCAACATCGGAACGATTCAGAAGCTCCTCAAAACTTGTCGTCACAAAAGGGATCTTATATTTTTTCGCACAGGCCTCTGCACTTTCACGGCTTCGAGAGCAGACCCCGGTTATTTCAACCTGACTGCCCCTGAATCCTTTGTAATTATCAAGATGAAGCTCCGCTCCAAAGCGCGCGCCGGCCATACCGATTCTGATTTTATTCATTCTCAAACCTCTTTTAAGATTTTTGATATAAGAAAGTACGGCATTACCATTCTATAAATCAACCCTTTTTTACCCAAGTCAAGGACATCAGAAAACTTATCAGAAGAGGTTTTAATGTTACTATAGAATCTCATTGACATTTCTTCAATACAATATCACAATAGAATAAACATCTTACATAAAGGCGAAGAAAGAGGAGAACGAGAATGAGATGTTTATCAAAGATTTTATTGTTCAAATTCACGATAACCTGCCTCGTCTTTATAAGTTTTCTTTTGATCCCCTGTGAGTTCCAGGCCGCACGTGGTGTGGAGATAAATAGCAAAGATGATCTGAGCCATAAAAGTGGAAAGCTGGGTGAATACAGGGCTCTTGTGATAGGCATCAACGACTACAAGGATCCGAAAATCCCCGCCCTCAAAACTGCCGTTAATGACGCCAGGGAATTTGCGAGTCTGCTTCAAACCCGTTACGGTTTCCAGGTCACCTTGCTCTTGGATCGGCAGGCGACAAGGCAAACGATCATGGATAAAATGCGTGATCTTGCCGCGGGCACATCGCCTGATGAGAGTGTCTTGATTTACTACGCCGGCCATGGGGATGTAGACCGGGTTTTGAATGACGGCTGGTGGGTTCCGGCAGATGCGACAGGTGGCAACCCTGCAACCTATCTGGACAATAATTATGTGCAGCGGGTAATGAGGGGCATGAAGGCCAGACATGTCTTGTTGGTGTCGGACTCCTGCTATTCCGGTACTCTTTTCGGTGAAAGCAGGTCTCTGCCGACCGTCATCGATGACCGGTATTACCTGAACCTCTATAACGAAAAGAGCCGCTGGGGAATGACATCGGGGAACAAGACGCCGGTGTCGGACAGCGGTTCGGAAGGCCACAGCATCTTTGCCTACCAATTGATCAAGGCACTGACAAAAAATGAGAAGCCATACATCACGACCCAGGAGCTCTACAGCCAGATAGCACCGATCATTGCCAACAATTCGGAGCAGCAGCCTCTGTGCAGCCCCGTCCGGGACACAGGTGACCAAGGGGGAGGTTTTGTCTTCGTGGCCTTAACGACCGCTTCCTTTTCCACTTCTGATGCCCCTTCTTATCTGAAGAAATCGGCGCTGCGACAGGATTCTGATGACTTTGTGCGGCAGAAAGCTGCTCTGGAGAGGGAGAAGCAGGAACTGGCGCGGGAAAAACAAGATCTGGAACGGCAGAAGGCGCTCGATGCTGAGAGAAAGGAGTTGGAGGCGGAGCGCAGCAAGATGGCTGAGGAAAAGAAACAGCTTGCCATGGCGAAGCGCCCCTCTCAACCCACAACCAGCGAGACCGCCAGGGACGGCCGTTTCATCGCCTATGACAATGGGACGGTTCTGGACACTCGGACGAACCTGATGTGGGCGGCGAAGGACAACGGGAGAAATATAAATTGGGCGGAGGCCAAGAGTTATTGCGAGAACTATCGCGGGGGCGGTTATATGGACTGGCGGATGCCAACGCAGGAAGAGCTGGCGGGGTTGTATGATACGGGGAAATCTTATAAGTCTTACTGTGGGAGGGATGCCCATTTAACGGAATTGATTCGTCTTACCTGTACTGCTCCCTGGGCCTCCGAGACACGCGGTTCCGAAGCTGCCATCTTAGGTTTCGACCCTGGCAATCGGTACTGGGCTCCCCAGTCGCGCGACAGCGGCACCCGGGCACTCCCGGTGCGTTCTGGCAGATAGGTTTATTGGGTCATTTGCTTCCTGAAACAAAGCATCCGGCGATTCTGACAGAGATCAATCCTTTCTAACCGTAATCCCTGTTGGCTGTAATCGACTCATTTATATTTCTATTGACACGTCGCCCGTTCTCCTTTAGCATCGGGCTACGTGATGGAGTTCCTCTCCTTCTGCACACCTCCAATTCCGTTTCTGGGTAATCACGGATAGCACCTCAGCGGTTTTTAGAGTCGTCGGATACCTGATCAGAAACCGGATTTCATTTCGTATTGTGTCGGCAAAAAAGCCTGATTGTACTCTATAAAGACCAGGTAAATTGACCAGCAAATATAAGGTTCGTGGAGGTGAAAACTTGGACCAGAAAGATGAAGCAGTCATCCAGGAAACGCTTAAAAAAGCCCGCCAGCGGATGCACCGTTACACCTGAGCCGAAGCAAGCCTGCAGGGACTGCAGGTCCTTTGGGAGTTGCCAGCTTCCGATTCATGGGCGACGGCCGGGTACACGGGAGCCATCATAGCTGGCCAGGCGGCCTGCGGCACCCTGATAGGCAGCGGTGTCACCATTGGCCTCTATTGTGGCCGCAACATCGGAGCGCCGCCCGAGGAGTACCCCAACCAGAGAAGCCGGGCCATCGAGGGCGTCAAGCAACTCTATGCCGATTTCATCAAAACCTTCGGCGCTACCGATTGCCTTGCCCTCTGCCGTTGCGACTTCAGTAATCCCCAGGACGTGGCCCACTACGTGGAAAACCGGGCTTGGAAGGAGGCATGCGATCTCTTCCTGAATTTCGCTATCACAAAATGCCTCCAGATGAGCCGCGATGGAGTCATTTAATCATGACGCACGATGTTATTTCCTTGATCATTTTGATATGTATAACCTGTTATGTGAGGGTTGGGGCCAAAGGAAACATGTTTGAAATGCTGTGGCACCGCCGGGAAACCAAGCGGTAAACGGAGAAAACAAACATCGACCTGCGGTATCTGGAGAAAGTGGTCTACTCAACTAAAAAAAAGGAGGAACTGTTATGTCTGTGTACAAAATCGTTGAAATTGTAGGGACAAGTCCAAAGTCATGGGAAGACGCCACCCAAAAGGCCCTGGCGACTGCCGCAAAATCCCTCGAAGAACTGAGGGTTGCGGAGGTTGTGAGGCAGGATGTCACCGTCGAGAAAGGAAAGATAACCGCCTTCAGGATAAGGTTAAACCTTTCATTCAAGTATCATGAATGAAGATGATTTATCGATTAAGGATGATAGCGATACACAGAGGAGGGGTCAAAAGACCCCCCTCTTCTGTTTTTATAGGCTTCATCCGAATGCTATTCCCTGCCATGGAGTCTCCTCCATCTGGCGCGGTGTTTTGAAATGAGAAACTGGATCTTATTCATAGTGGCAGTATTCAATATTATGACGATACCTCAGGGAGTGGAAGGGGGAGAAAAAGAGAAAACAAGCCTGGGGATTTCTTGGCCTGCGGC
Source organism: Deltaproteobacteria bacterium (assembly GCA_026388345.1). The sequence continues at coordinate 17,976 of JAPLJY010000081.1, read as the reverse complement.
AGCAGAAGGCTGGAAATGGGACGGAAAGGAGGAAGTTTATGGATCTCGGGCCATCTTCAATTATATCGACGGCGCCGGGGAGGTTTATCTTGCCTATAATTTCAAGAATCTGATTGTTCGCCAGTTTGAAAAAACCGGATATCCCCACATCATTGCTGAATTGTATGACATGGGCTCCTCGAACGACGCCTATGGAATCTTCTCCTTGGAACGCCAGGACGAAGAAGCCGGAATCGGTCAAGGGTCGGAGTTCGGGGGAGGGCTGCTGCGATTCTGGAAGGGGAAATTCTTTGTCAGCGTCTATGCGGATGGGGAAGGGCCGGAAGTGGGACAGGCCATTCTTAGTTTGGGACGGGCAGTTGCTAATTCCATCCAGTGGACAGGTCAAGCGCCGAAATTGATCAGCGCCCTTCCGGACGGGAAGACGGGGCTTGTAGAAACGAACATTCGCTATCTTCATAGCCATATCCTTTTGAATCAGCGGTTTTTCGTAGCAACCCGGAATATCCTTAACCTGAATCCTAAAACCGAGGTTATACTTGCCCAATACCTGCGTGCAGGGAAAAAGATTCATTTGCTTTTGGTACGATATCCGGACGTGAAAGAGGCCGAAGCGGCATTGCAGAGTTTTAAGAGAGCCTATATGCCAGAGGTTTCCGAAAAGGGCCTACTGCAGACAGAAGACAAGAAATGGACAGCAATCAAAAAGGTAAATGAATTTGTCCTGATCGTTTTCGGTGCAGGGAGCGAGCGGGAAGGGGAAGAATTGATCAGAGGAACGGAAAAAAAGATTGGGGAGATGTGAGTATGGCCGAAGAGAGAGCGATTACCCGCAGAGATTTTCTTTGGGGAACGGCAGGGATGGCGCTGGCCGCGTCTTTAGCGCCGGAGATTTGGAAAGAGTCAGCATATGCCGAGGGAAAGACCAAGGTAATCCTCATACGCCACCCGGAGGCTGTTTCTGCGGAGGGGAAAATCCATGGGGAAATCGTCCAATCCATGGTGGATGATGCGCTGAAAACCCTTCTCTCAGAAAAAGAACCTCTGCAGGCCTGGCAGCAGCTCTTCAATTCCTCGGATGTGGTGGGAATTAAGAGTAACAGCTGGAGGGATTTGCCAACACCGAAAGAACTGGAAGCCGCCATCCGGCGGCGACTGATGGACGCAGGCGTATTGGAAAAAAACATAAGTATCGATGACCGGGGTGTCCGGAACAACCCAATATTCCAAAACTCCACAGCCCTTGTCAATGTGCGGCCGGTAAGGACGCACCACTGGGCCGGGATTGGAAGCTGTATCAAAAATTATATCCAATTCGTCCCCCGGCCCTCGGAATACCATGCCGATGCCTGCGCGGATCTGGCCAGGATTTGGGATCTGCCGATCGTAAAGGGGAAAACCCGCCTGAACATCCTTTGCGCACTCCAACCCCAGTTCTATGGAAGAGGGGCCAGTTTTTTTGACCGTCGCTATGTCTGGCCTTACAGGGGGCTGCTCCTGGGAACCGATCCTGTAGCCGTGGATGCGGTAGGCGCTCATCTTCTGCAAAAGAAACGAATCACATTTTTCGGCGAAGACCGTGAACTCGACGTCCAGCCCACGCACATTAACGTTGCTGATAAAAAATATCACCTGGGCGTCAGCGATCTGAACCGCATTCAGTTGATCAAGCTCGGCTGGATGGAAGATGTACTGATTTGAGCTATTATTGGTAGCTCCTGATTCATTGTCTTAGTTAACAAAAAAAGCCTAAGTGAACCACCCGATCACAATAAGCCCCATCAAATCCAAGATTATCCAATGTCACTTATTGCATTACTCCCTCCAATGGTGGCGAAAATCAGGTTTAAAAAATCACCGCAGGTTTTTGCATTCCGTGTCGTTTAATCCAGTATGAATCGGGATCGGGATGAGATGAATAGGGATAATAAAGTGGGGATCAAGATGAGGTGCCATCACATCCGAAAAAGGCTTGCCGCGTACCAGGATGGGGAAATCGGCGGGGAAGAACGGGATCGAATATCCGCGCACCTGGAAGGGTGTCCGGCTTGCCGGAGCGCCCATGCCAAACTGGAACAGGTCTGGCAACGGTTGGAGAAAATTCCGGAAATCGAGGCTTTTCCGGGATTCGAACGGCGTCTTTTCGAACGGATCGATGCCGTTCCCGAGCCCCGTTCGCGGTGGCGCTTCCCCTGGCTTTCCTGGATTTATCGGGCGTATCCCGCCCCGGCGATGGCGGCTGTTCTCTTGCTCGTGGGGATGGTGCTGGGGGGCTATCTGGGAAACGCCCTGGTGTCGGGTCTCTCGTCCGCTCCCGCTCAGGTGCAGGCTTCCAGGGCGGGCACGGGCATCGTTTCTTTCAGGGTCTTTTCCGCCGCGCCGCCGGGGACACTGGGTGACGGCTACCTGCGCATGGCCCGTTTTACGGAGGAGTATCGGAAATGAAGGGGAAGTTGCTGATCGTCGTTCTGACTCTGTCGCTGGTCGTCAACGCGTCCGCCGTCGCCACCATCGGATACCACTACTGGCGCAACACATGCCTCCCGCCGTCGGCGCCTTGTCCGCTCAACCAGGAAGACCATTATCTCTATCAGGATCTCGGTCTTTCCCCCGGGCAACTGGCAAAAATGGCGTCGCTGGCCAACTCGTTTCACCGCCGTCTCAATGAGCTCGAAGCGGGGATCGAGGCCAAGAGAAATCTCCTGATCGACTGTCTGGGGGAGAAGGAGATCGATCTGCCGCGGACGGAGGCGATCCGAAAGGAAATCGCGGGTTTCCAGGATGAGCTTCAAAAGGAGGTCATTGCGCACATCGCGGAGTCGAAGAAAATCATGAACCCCGCTCAGCAAAAGCGGTTTATCGAGCTCCTGCGGACAAGCTCGAACAACGGGCGAGACCACTCGCCATTTCCCAAGAACTGACGATCTCGCAAAAAGTTGTAGATTTGTCACTCCTGCCCCCGCTTTCGCGAGGGTAAACTCCAGCAGGAGTCCAGAACATACGAATATCAGTGGATTCCCGATTTCGCGGGAATGACAATATAAGGACCAGTTTCTACTTTTTACGAGTTCATCAAAAACTGAGGCAAACGATGAATCTGCAATACGTTATTCATGAACTCACCCGCCAGAAACGAAGAACGGTCATGGCCGTGATCGGCCTCTCCATCGGCATTGCGCTCCTGGTTATACTCAACGCCCTGTCGCTCGCCTACCACGAGGCGGCCCGCGCCCCCCTGAAAGAGATCGGGGCCGACATCACGGTGCAGCGGCCCGGAAACGTCCCAGAGGATTTGGCAGGCGCAGTATTTCCCTGCTCAGCGGTGACAATCCGCAGGGATGAAATCGACCGGATTGCAAAGGTATCCGGCGTCCAGGGTACGGGCACAGCCGTGCTCCTCTGGGTATTCGAACCGAACCGGGCCTGGATCCTCCTGGGGATCGAGAGGGAGAATCCCATCGGGCCGTCGATCCTCAAGAACTTTGTCGCGGAGGGGCGTTACCTCGCTGAAGGTAAACCGGAGGCCCTCGTTGAGGCGGCCTACGCCCGGCAATTCGGGATCAAGCCGGGAGATACCGTATCCATAGCGGGCCGGTCGTTCCCCGTCGTGGGTCTCGTGGACGCCTCCCATGCCGCGAAGATCGCCGTGGCCAATCTCTATCTTCCCCTGTCGGAGGCGCAGGCCATTGCGGCGGCCTCCAAGACGCTCCAGTCGGTTTCCCCCTTCGCCGCGGGGGATGTGAACCTGCTGTTCATCCGGGCGGATCAGGAAAAGATCACCTCCGTGGCTTCCGCCCTCAAGGAGATTCTGGGGAATAAAGTCGCCGTCGCCACCCCGGACTCCTTCCTTAAGCTCCTGGGGAGTTTTTTCGCCGTGTCGGATAAATTCACGCTGGTCGCCTCGCTGATCGCGATTCTCATCGCCGTCCTAATCGCCTTCAAGACGATGGCGGGAAACGTGGCGGAGCGTGCACGGGAAATCGGCGTTCTGAAGGCCGTCGGCTGGACCAATCGGAACGTGACCCTGCAGCTCCTTGTGGAGTCAGTCGTCCAGTGTTTCATCGCTGGGTTTCTGGGGCTTCTGATCGCTTACGCAGCCGCCTTTGCCCTCGGCTTCATGACAGTTAACATCCCTATTCCCTGGGAGATGAGTCCGACCCCGCATTTCCTTCCCGGCGGCGGCGCCGCCGTGTACAAGACCCTGCGGCTTCCCGTGCACATTCCAATAACGCTGGCCCTTTTTGCCGTCCTGCTCTCCGTCGTGATCGGCGGCCTGACCGGTGCGCTGCTGGGCCGGCATATTTCCAAAATCAAACCTTCGGAGGTATTAAGACATGAGTGAAGCGATTCTGGTCGGTGATGATCTGACCAAAATGTTCGACAAGCTGACGGTGGTCAAGGGTGCGTCGATCGCCGTCCGGGAAGGGGAATTTGTCGCCCTGGTGGGCAAATCCGGCTGCGGCAAGACCACCCTCCTCTCTATTCTTTCCGGTCTGGAGCGCCCGACCTCGGGACGGGTGACGATCGCCGGGAAGGAGATCTCCGGCGCCTCCGAGGACGAACTGGCCCTCTTCCGCCGTCAGAACGTCGGGTTCATCTTCCAGTCCTTCAACCTGATTCCAACCCTCTCCGCCTGGGAAAACACGGCCCTGCCGCTGTTTCCCGTCAAGATGACCGAAGCGGAGCGGCGCCGGCGGGCGACGGAAATCCTCGAGAGGATGGAACTGGGGCACCGGGTGGACCACCTGCCCGCGGCTCTCTCCGGCGGGGAGAAGCAGCGGGTGGCCATCGCCCGCGCCCTGATCAACAACCCGAAGATCGTGTTCGCCGACGAGCCGACGGGGAACCTCGATACCGCTACCGGCGACGCGATCATGGAGATCGTCAACCGGCTGCACCGGGAACAGGGGATGACCATTCTTATGGTGACCCACGAACCGGAACTGGCCAAAACGGCGGAACGTGTTATCCGCATGCAGGATGGGGAGGTGCTTTCATGAAAAAGTTTGCTTTGTATGGCCTGTTGGCCTTTTGCCTGGTTTTCATTCCGGCGGCCGCTCTACCCGCCCCACCGGTTTCCGTGGAGGTTCTCTACATGAACCACGGCCCCCTGCTCTCGACGATCAAGGGGATCAAGGAGCTCTGCAACGGGTACGGCAAGGCTCTCACCGTCTCCTGGTACGACTCCGGAACCCAGGAAGGGGAGAAGTTCATGGACAAAAAGGGGGTCCATCAGCATGTGCCCCTGGTCATCTGGATTGCCGGCAAACCGGTCCTTAAGATCAACGGGAAAGAGGTTCAATTCGTCGGTTTTCCCACGGGATCCGGTCCCCCCTCCTTCCAGGGGGATTGGAACATGGGCGATCTGCGTACGGCGCTCGATCAGGCCGTCGGCAAGAAATAAGGTGGTGGCGGAGCCGCTGTGTCCGATGTCTGAAACAACCATGACAACCATGTGAGGAGATTATGTATTACCGCTACGTTTTGAAGGAACTCAGCCACCATCGCCAACGGATGCTGGTCAATTGCCTGGGCATTGCCGTGGGGATCGCCCTGTTCGTCTCCATCAACGCCGTTTCCGCCGCTTACCGGGAGGCCGTGAGCCTCCCCTTCAAGAACCTCGGGGCGGATCTCGTCGTCCAGCGGCCCGAAATGCGCGCCGTGGACTCAGGTCAGCCGGCCCAGTCCATGCGCGGGATCCGCCTGCCCATCTCCAGCCAGATCCTCGCGGCCGATGATCTCGCAAAACTCCGGGCCGTTCCCGGCGTGGACGCCCTCTCTACCGCTCTCCTCCTCTGGGAGTTCGACCGGGGCGGCTTCCGGACGATCATGGGCGTGGACCTGGCTCAGCCGAGCCTGGGGCCGGTCCGGGTGAAGGATTGGCTGGCCAAGGGGCGGTTTCCCGACCGCGAAGGCGAGGTTGTCCTGGAGAAGCATTACGCCAAGTTCCATCAAACCCAGTTGAGCGACCCGGTTGCCATCGGTGGCCGTTCCTTTAAGGTCGTGGGGCTCCTGGAGATTAAAGAGGGATCACAGATCGCCGCGGCGAATATCTACCTCTCCCTGGCCGACGCCCAGGTCCTCCTGGGGAAAGACGCCGGAAGCGTCAACACCGTTTACCTCCGCCTGAAGGATCCCTCCCTCCTGGACCGGATCAAGGCGGAGATCCTTCAGGGCCTGCCGGGCGTTTCCGTCGCCAGTTCCGATTCGTTTCTTGAGGTGATGGGCGGCGTCTCCCGGATTTCCGACCAGTTTGCGCTGGTCGTCTCCCTGGTCGCGCTGGGCGGGGCGATCTTTCTGATCATCAAGACGATGCTCGCCAACCTCGTTGAACGCGCCCGCGAGATCGGCATCCTGAAGGCGGTGGGGTGGACCGGCGCCGATGTCCGCAAGCAGCTCATGGGGGAGGTCTTTGTACAGGCCCTTCTGGGCGGCATCTCGGGCATCGTGGCGGGCTACCTGATCTCATACCTCCTGGGCTATCTTTCCATCCCCGTCTCCACCCCTTGGGAGGTGAACCTCATGCCTGCCTTTGCCAAGGATGCGGCCGCCGCGGCTCAGACGATCCGCCTGCCTGTCCATCTATCGGCGGGTCTGATCGCGGCCTCGCTGGCCCTGACGCTTGCGGCCGGGGGGCTGGCCAGTTATTTCATGGCGACGCGGATGGCGAAGATGAAGCCGGCCGATATCTTGAGACAGTTGTGACGGGGGTTGCGGTAAAATCGCCTTGACATAAAAGATCGCTTTTTCTATCTTGACCCCACGCAAAAACAAGTTCTTGTGGGAATCGGATTGATGGCCGCGTTTATTTTGACGTGGACGATTCATGAAGGCAAACTCGTCGGATGGCTGGATTGAAAACCGTGCGCCTGAAAACAGGGGGATCGAGAACGCCATGAGTGCAGCGACACCGAAAACAAAGAACCTTTATAACAAGATGGAGTGGGCGGGGGCTTTCGGCGACGTCGGCACCCTGATTCCCTTTGTGGTGGCCTACATCACCATCGTGAAGGTGGAACCTCTCGGGCTTCTGCTCATGTTCGGCGTGGCTTTGATGGCATCCGGATTCTATTACCGGACGCCGCTGCCGATCCAGCCCATGAAGGCCATCGGAGCGGCGGCCGTTGCCGGAGGCATCAGCCCGGCGGCCCTTTTCGGATCAGGCCTGACGACAGGGCTTTTCTGGCTTCTCGCTGGCGCTACGGGGGCGATCCGGCCGATCTCCAAACTGGCAACCAAGCCGGTTGTGCGCGGCATCATGCTGGGCCTGGGGCTCTCCTTCATGGTGGATGGGGTCAATCGCATGAGGACGGCGCCGGTCCTTGCGGGCATCGCTCTCGTCGTCACGTACCTTCTCTTGACGAACCCCAAGATTCCGGCCATGTTCATCCTCCTCGTCATCGGAGCCGTCTCCGCGGTGATCATGGACCCTCAACTGATGTCGGAACTGGCCAAGATCCATATCGGCTTCAAGCTGCCGGTTTTCAGCCTCTCCGCGATGACCTGGAACGATCTCGTCGTGGGCACCTTGCTGTTCACGCTCCCCCAGATCCCATTGACCCTGGGGAACGCCGTGATCGCCATTGTCGCCGAGAACAACGAGCTTTTTCCGGACAGAAAGGTCACGGAAAAGAAGATCGCCATCTCTCAAGGCATCATGAACCTGGTTGCGCCCATCTTCGGCGGCGTTCCCATGTGCCATGGCGCAGGCGGGATGGCCGGGCATGTTCGCTTTGGGGCGAAGACGGGCGGGGCGCTGGTGATCCTCGGAAGCATCCTCGTATTGATTGCCCTGTTTTTCAGCGATTCCGTGGCCATCTTTTTCAAGATATTCCCCAACGCGATCCTGGGCGTGATCCTGTTCTTCGCGGGTTCCGAACTGGCAATCGTGGTCAGGGACATCGGCGGCAAGAAATCCGATTTCTACGTGATGCTCATCGTCGCCGCCTTTGCCATGTGGAACATGGGTGCGGCTTTCCTTGTGGGCGTCGTTCTGGACAACTCGTTGCGGAGGGGCTGGCTTAAGATATGACACACCGGGTTATGCCCATTTCAAGGTTCTTGGCATTCAGTGACCCGTTCTTTAACAGCTATCTCCCCATCCTGGGGATCGCGGAAAGAGTCTGCCATGAGAGCCGGGTCGTCAACCGGGAAGAAGCAGTCTTTCGCGAAGGGTCTTTTTTGCCCGGACCAGCAGTGATTCGACCGCCGCGACGGAACACCCCAGGATCCGGCTGATGTCATCGTAGGAAAGACCGTCGAATTTCTTGAGTACGACGGCCAGACGCTGGTTGGCAGGCAGGCCCTGGATGGCGGCGAAGATCCTGCCGCTTTCTTCTGCATCGATCAGAAGCTCCTCCGGTGATGGGTCGCCTTCGCCAACAGACCCTTCTTGTTCGGCGGGACTTTCCGAGCCACCCTCAGGATGGACGAACGATTGTCGGTAATGCGCCGACTTCATTGCATCCAGGCATAGATTGACCGCAATGCGATAGACCCAGGTAGTGAATTTTGCTTTCGGTGTGTAGTCTTCAGCCGCTCGCCATACCCGCAGAAAAACATCCTGGGCCACGTCCTCGGCCTGTGTGCGGTCCCCGATGGTACGATAGAGCAGATTCAGAATATGCCGCTGATGGCGTCTTACCAGGATTTCAAACGCCTGTGCGTCGCTCCCGGCAATCCTGGCCATGAGCTCTTCATCCGACAATGCATTGTCTTGGGCGTCTGTCAAATGTGGGTTCCTGGTGGCGACGTTTTTAATACCCATTCCCTTCAGGCAATGGGCAACTGCTGCGCCTCGATCGGAACGATCGGCAGCGCCTTCAGCCTTTTAAGAATAAGGAGTTCACGCTTCTCCGTATAAAATTTGTGAACAACGGCCAGAAACAGGAACGGCGGATAAAGAGCAAGAACCATCTGAGCGATATACCGGACGGCCAAAAGGTGTTCGTGACTTCCAAAAAGGCTGAACATGCCGTAAAAGCCGAACAGAATCGGCAGAAGGGCGCTAAGATACTTTCCGATGATCCTGATTTCCCCGGTTTTTCGGTTGTGCTGGCGGATGCCCAGATCATCCAGCGACCAAAGAAATGAGAGCAACAGTGAGGTCGTCACGGCAACGGCCGTGGCGCTCAGAAATCGCCCCCAATGGAATTGCGTCGGAGGAAGAACGATGGAAGAGTTGATCGCCGAGCTTGTGGAGATTTGCACCAGGACAATGAGTTTGGTTGCGATGAGCATGGCCAAACCGATCCCCTGAAAGGGTCGGATGAGCCAGATTTGCCAGGGGATGCGGACGGGATGACGTTCCTCCCGAATCTGGATCAAACGAAGGTTGCGCCTGTTCAAGAGACCCTGCATGAGGCCGCAGACATTGGGCAGCAAAGGGATGGGAATGACCAGGATGAACGAAAATCGCAGAAAGCGCAGAAGAATCTTCCATATCGATTCCATTCCGACAGTAAAAGTAATCTCTGAAAAAAAGACAGAGATAACCACCGTCAAAAATAGAATGGCCAATGCAGGCCATGTTGCGATGACCGTTTTCTTCAGAATGTCTTGTGCGGAACGAGCAACCGGAAAAACCTTCATAACGGCTATTCCCTATCACAACTTTACAGGTCAAGATCCTTTTTCATCTGCTGAAATTCCTCTTTGGCGTTTTTTCCCATTATACACCCATGCGCTGGTAAATTTTAAGAATTTACTTTTAAAAATAATATCCTATCCGAAGTTCCATCCGGTAATCGTTCTGTTTTTCACCGAACTCGGTGTTTCGCGCACCGGCGATAAACGCCGTCCGGAAACGAAGTTCCCAATTGGTGAAGCCGGTATAGAGAAGCTCCGGCGTCAGGGAATAACTCCGATCGTCCAGGTTCAGGATCCAGGTCAGGGACGGGGTGAAATAGAGGACATCGAACGGCTCTTTCTGGCTGAAGCGAACGTACAGATAATTTTCCCCGGCGCTTGACCGGCCATAGGCACCATCCGCCAGGTTCTTGGCGCTGTCCAGGGCGGCAGTCTTTCCCGTAGACTGATAGAGATTGTAGGCCCGGTTGACAAAGGCAAAATAATTCTCCAGCTCATCGCCGCTGAAGCCCGTGCCGTTGTGGTAGTATTCGACGATCGTCGTCAGGTCGAATGCGGTCAGGTGGCGGATTCCGGCCAGGTAACTCTGGGCGTCCGTTTCCACCGCGCTCATGTTGCCGTTTGCGTCCAGGAGGGTTTTGCGGGCGTTTCGGACGTAGGCATACTCGCCGTGGATCTCGAAATTGGTGGTGATGTTCCGGGAAAAATCCAGGCCGTACCGGTCCGGCCGGCTTCCTCCCGTCATGAATATCAGGTCGATGTCCGTGTCATAGAGGAGAAAATAGAACCGGCCTGCGAAATTCAGCTTATTGTTGTTTCCGAAGGCGTCGTTGATGTGGTCATAGACGGGGAGGATTACCGGGGTAAAGGAAAAGGTCTTCAGCGGTCCGTCAAAGCTTTTGATGTAGTCCGTCGTGGCCATGATAAAGCCTTCCATGGCCAGTTCCGGATCATCCGGGTCCTTGGGCCGATCCACGAACGCCACGGGATTCCAGGCATATCCCTTGCCCCATTTCAGGGCCTTCTTGCCGGCATCGATCTTCAGCGACGACGGCTTCAGGGAGCCGTAGGCCTCATAGAAAACCGAATGTTCGGAGCTGCCGGCATAGTCAGAATACTTAAGATCCGTGTTTGTCTTGACGTAGAGACGATAGCTCTCCCTTTCGTAACTTCCCTCCAGTTGGACCCTGCCGTTTGCTTCGGGCAGGGTCTGGCCCTGCGGGTTATTGTAAAAACGGAGCTTGTAAAAGGCGGCATCATGGTCCAATCCGAAGAGGACCGGCTTGAATTCGACGTAGCCGCCGAAGTGGTACGGCTTCTTCTCCGTCTCCGAGAGATTGAAGGTATAGTCACCCTCCGCGGCGCCCAAAGCCGGGAGGAAGAGGCTCATGACCATGACAATAGCGAGGTAGATAAATTTCCTCATCGCAGCGACTCTAGATTGGGCATGAAGGTCAGCGTGAAGACCTCATCCTTGAAGGTCCGCTGCTTGACCTTCGCATAGATCAGGATTGACTTGTAGTCCTTGTACAGTGGGCTGTCGGTCTCGATAACGGCAGGTCTCACGATGCCGCCGCCGAAATCTTTGTGATCCTTGAAGTAGAGGGTCTTGATGAGCATGTTCGCCTCCGTGAGGCACTCGATCTTTGTTGGGAGCAGTTTCCCTTTATCCGCCCATATTTTCAGCCGGTCATAGGCCACGGTCTTGGTCTTTGCCTTGAGAAAAAGGAGATATTCGCCTCCCTTTTCCTCGACCTTTTCCACGTCGTACTCCGCGGCGTAATCCAGTTGCAGGATGTCGGAATTGTTGAAGACCCCGCCGACGACGGATTGCAGGCTCGTGATGCGGATCGGCTTGCCCACGTTCGGGATATAGAACCACATGTTGTCGCCCAGCCTTAAGGTGCTTCTGCCCTTTTCGCTCGCCGGGGCGAGGAACAGGGAGGCAACCTTGTCAATCCCCTTCTTGATGGTAAAGAGGGTGTATTCCTTCTTTCTGCCATCCGGCTCGATGTTAATGAGCTTTCGGTATGACTCAAAGGATTCGGGATTGAGGTTCCGGTCAATTTTCTTCAGCAGGGCCTCGCCATCCAGGGCGTAAACCGGAAGGGCGACCAACAGCGATAAAACCACCACCATTATTTTAAGCATTAAAACCTCCTATACGTGCCTGAGCGCCTTGATCGGCTCCATGCGCGACGCCTTGAAGGCGGGCTGGAGACTGGCGATGACCGAGACGATGATGACCGTGGCCGAGATCACGAGAATGTCGGCCGGAGAAACGCCGGCCTGCAGGATGATCCCCTTCTGCTGGCCGAAGTCGTAACTGATTTTGGACAGGTTCAGGATATAGACGAGGGCGATCCCCACGATGTCGCCGATCAGGGCGCCCGCAATCCCCATGCAGAATCCCTCGACCACGAACATGTTGAGGATTTTTCCCGGCGGCGTGCCGATGGCGGCAATGGTCCCGATCTCCCGGATCCTTTCATAGACGGCCATGATCATGACGTTCATGATGCTGATCAACACGATGGCGATCAGCATGAGCTTGATGAAAAAAGTCATCAGGTCGATCATCCGGACGATGCTGAAGAATGGCGAAAGCTTTTCCCATGTGTGAAGTTCAAAGATGGGTTTGTTCTGCTGGTTCAGCGCTTGCGATAACAGGGCTTCCAGTTTTTCGTTGAATTTATGGAGTTGCCCGAAATCCTTCAGACGAATGGCGAACTCGCTGATCTCCTGGCCCTCCATTCTCAAAAGATCTTTGGCGTCGTCCATGTGGATGTAACCGTCCCTTCCGCCGGGTCCGGTTGCACTCTGGAGGATGCCCGCCACGGTAAACTGCTTGCCGTTGACCGATCCGTTGGCATTGGTGGCCACGATGACCGCCACGTCGCCCGTTTTCACCTTCATCCCCCTGGACAGAAGTTCCGGAATCAGGATTTCACCCCTTTTCAGATCCTTGCTGCCGTCCGTCACCCGCGCGGGCAGAAGCGGGACCGTCTTGAACTCCCTTTCCGGGTAGATCGCCGTGAGCCGGATATTCGACGTCTCCGTAAAGTTGCTGAACATGCCGCCGAACTTGATCCGCGCCGACCAGGACTCGATCTCCGGTTGTTCGGCCAGGATGTTTTCCAGCTTCGCGATAGCGCCGCCCTTGATATTGAGGTTGATGGGAAGGGTCTCGATGGAAGCGACATACCCTTTCCGGTGCACCTGCAGGTGTCCGATCATGGAGTCCGTGATCTCGCCGATCATCATGTTCTTGAAGGAACCGGAAACGGCGATAAACGCCAGGACGAAGACCACCCCCACGGTGATCAGGGAGGCGGTCAGCAATGTTCTGCGCTTATATCTGAGAAGATTTCGGATGGCTATTTTGAAGAGATTACCCATGATTCTTGCCTCCCTTGATTTCCTTGCCTTTCAACTCTCCGTCCTCCAGCATGTAAATAATCTCCGCCTCGCCGACGATCTTCTGGTCATGGGTCGAAAAGATGAAGGTGGTCTTGAATTCGTTCCGCATCTTTTTCATAAGTTCCAGAACCATATAGGCGGTCTTGTGATCCAGGTTGGCGGTGGGTTCGTCCGCCAGGACGAGCTTGGGATTGGTCACCAACGCCCTGGCCACCGCGACCCGTTGCTTCTGTCCGCCCGAAATCTGGTCCGGATATTTGTCCTTCTGATCCGCCATGCCCACGGCCCCCAACAGGGCGGAAACCCTCTTCCGCCGCTCCCCCGACGGGACCTTTTGGACCATGAGGAGCGGGTACTCGATGTTTTCGTAAACCGTCAGCACCGGCAGCAGGTTGAAGTCCTGGAAGATAAAGCCGATGTTGGCGCCCCGGAAGGCGGCGCCCTGCCTGCGGTCAAGATTTCCCACGTCTACCCCGGCCACGGTGAGCTGCCCGGTCGTCGGCGTGTCCAGACAGCCGATCAGGTTCAGCAGAGTCGTCTTGCCGCTCCCCGAAGGCCCGATGAAGGATACAAAGGAGGCTGGATCGATCTCGAAGCTGACCCCCCGGAGGGCCGGGATGACCACCTCCCCCACCTGATAATTCTTGCCGATCTGATCGGCGATCAATAAACTCATCTCTTGCCTCCATTTCCTACCGCCGGTCAAAACCGGCGGGTTTGTAGATGACGCGCCCGGGTCCGTCATCCGGCACGTGCGCCCGTTGTTCCAGGGTCAGGACTTTGAGGACCTCCGCGCGGTGCGCGGCCAGCGGGGCGCGCATCTGTTCTCGCAGCTTGACCGCCTCGCCCTTAATGGCCTCGATTCTGCCGCGGTCGGGCTCCGTTTGCAGCCATTCCGATTTCAATTCCCGTCCCTTGTTGTAGAGTTGCTCACGAATCGGTTCAATCTCCTGTGCATATTTTTCGTCCAGAGCCCGCAGCCGGGCGGTCTGTTCCTCCGTCAGTTTCAGTTTGGCGTTCGCCATCAAGCTGGAACAGTCATAGCCCTTCCCGTAGCCCATCATTCCCCGCTCGATGCGGTCCCGTCCCGCACGTGCCGCCATGGCCGTTCCCTGCGTCAGAAGGAGGAGCGCCGATAAAATCGCGATTGCCTTTTTCATGGTTCATCCTCCTTTCCGGCGAACCCCATGCTTCCCCGCACCTTGCGGAGAGGAAAGGGGCGGAGAGGTCTCTCCGCCCCAAGTTATAATGCTACCAACGTCCCCTCGGTCCCATCATGGGAGGACCGAATCCCGCAGCCGGGCCGAAACCCCGTCCCGGACCAACGGTCGGCAACTGAGCCAGTTGTTCCGGTGTGAGCACCTTCTGGACTTCGGCTCTGAGATTGTTCACCTTTTCCGCCATTTCTTTCTGAAGAGGTTCGGTCTCTTTAAAAAAGGCTTCCTGCAACGCCTTGATCTGGGCGGATTGCTCCGCAGTCAGGTTGGGGATCGCGGGATAGCCGGATCCCGGTCCCGCGCCGAAGCCGCGACCGAATCCCGGCCCCCAGGCCAGCGCCGCAGTGCCGATGAGCGCCAGCGCCAAAGTCAGGGCTAAGCCGATGATGATGGTCTTTTTCATGGATATCACCTCCTTTCGTCTTGGTTTCATCATCCCCAGTGTGAGTTTCTTGACCTCTGAGGAGAGAGCGGATGGCAGAATTCCCTTAGATAAGCGAACCCGTGCCGCGCTTATTGAAAAGACGAGTTGCCGCTGAAAAAATCAACAGCGAAGAGGGATGGCGGTAAAGCCGATGTGGGAGTGAAAGGATTCAGGCCCGGCGAAGGAGAGCTTTTCCAAATACGATAGCCCTTGATCCGGAGCCGTCGAATGAACGATTATGCCGTCAAAGTGGTTCTGTGAGATGAGGGAATGGGCGGAGCAATTCTTGTGGCCGCATCCATGATTGTCTTGACACTGCGTAAAAGGCCCCCCGTGCGCCAGTTTATTGGTCAGCTTGAGGGGAATCATTCCCAACAGCAGGGGAATGAGAAGCAGCGCCGGTATCAGGATGAATAGTCTCTTTCTGCGGAACATAAAAACTCCTGTTGTAATGGTAATTAAGCAACATAAATGCCAAGCGGCTCATAAAATGATAACCATATAAAATATCAGATCTATTTTCTGTCATAGGTCCGCCTTGGACGCTTGAGAGATCCACCGACCATGCGAAAACTGGATACCAATGATACAGACAAGTATCCGCCTGTTCATAATGTATCCACTTCGACGATCGGAAAGCGTAAAAAATGAAGAGACCTGATGAGGAGATGCCGAAATAAAAAATCCTTGACATAATTATTTAGGCATGCGCTTAATTGATTAAAGCATATTGAATACAAATACCGGAAGAATGACGATGGAACCTGTACAGATTTTCAAAACCCTGGCGGATGAGACGCGGTTCAAGCTGATCAGGCTGCTGCTGACCCATGACCTTTGCGTGGGCGCCCTGGCAAAACATTTGAGCATATCGGAAGCGGCCGTTTCCCAACATCTGAAATCTTTGCGGGAAGCGGGATTGGTCAGGGGGGAGAAGCGGGGCTATTGGACCCATTACACGGTGGAAAAGGAGAAGCTGCATGAGCTGGCCGAACTCCTCGGAGACTTGACCCGTCTGCAGCCCTGTCTTGAAGGCGTTTGCATCAAAAAACTGAACAGCAAAATCGATTGTCACAAGGAGGAAGAAAAAATGTGCGACTGCAAGTGCCAGTACCCGGAGAAGTTAAAAGGGAAACCCGAGGAGTGCACACTTCAGCAGATCAAGGAATGCCACGGGGAAACGGAACATCCTTGCGATTGCGGGGACGAAAAGGAAAAAGAGTAAAAGGAGTGCGGGGCGAGGAGAACTTTCGTGATGGATAAGACACCGGCGATACAAGAGCTCTTTCTGTCCTTCTTGCGCCTGGGGCTGACCGCCTTCGGAGGTCCGGCCATGATCGCCTACATCCGCAGGATGGCCGTGGAAAAGAAACACTGGCTTGATCCGGAAACCTTGATCCGGAAACCTTCAAGGCCGGGGTGGCCCTGTGCCAGGTCATCCCGGGGGCGACCGCCATGCAGTCGGCCGCTTACGTCGGGCTCAGGGCGCGGGGCGCTATGGGAGCCGCCGCCGCCTTTGTCGGTTTCGGCCTCCCCGCATTTCTCTTCATGATGGTTCTTTCATTTCTTTATTCGCGTTTCCATGATTTGCCCGCCGCGATCTCACTGTTTGCCGGTCTTCAGGCGATCATCGTCGGCATTGTCGCCAACGCCGCCGTATCGTTCGGCGGCAACGCGCTCAAGGGGTGGAGGGACATGCTCATCGCCGGAGCGGCGGCCGCCCTGTTCGCGTTTCACGTGAGCCCGATTCTCGTGATCGTGCTCGCGTCCCTCGCCGGCCTTCTGATCACGGGCGCCGGGCAGAAAAAAACAGGGACGGCTGCGATCCTTTCTCCCGGTCATTCCGGAACGAATCGTTCGTTCGGACTCCTCGTCGCCGGCGCTGCGGGTTTTTTTCTGCTGCTGTTTTTCATACAGAAGAGTTTCTTCGATCTGGCGATCCTGATGTCCAAAATCGATCTGTTCGCTTTCGGGGGAGGATTTGCGTCCATTCCCCTCATGCTCCATGAGTTTGTCGATGTCCGCGGATGGATCGACGCCCGGACCTTCATGAACGGCATCGTGCTGGGACAGGTTACTCCGGGGCCGATCGTCATCACGGCAACCTTCGTGGGATATCTCCTCTACGGCATACCGGGCGGGGCGATTGCCACCATCGGTATCTTTCTGCCCTCCTTCCTGATGGTGATCGGGATCGCGCCCCATTTCGAGCGCCTCCGCTCGTCCCCCTATTTCAACCGCGCGATTCACGGCATCCTGTGCTCGTTCGTGGGGTTGCTTCTGCGCGTTGTGGGCTCGTTTGCGGTGGGCGTTCAGTGGGATGCGCCGCACCTGATCCTCTTTGCCGCAACATTCACGGCACTGTATTTCAAGATGGACATCCTGTGGGTGTTTCTCGGCGGGACGGTCATTGCCGTGCTGATTTAAACCGCATGACCGATCGGAGTCCAGGTTGCCGTTTGATATTCCGATCATGTTGTTATATGGTCCAAGTCCGGATGCCGATCGCAGGAGGTTTGTATCAATGAAGGTTAAGGCTACAATTGTATGCGAAAATTGCGTTTTTCACCTTCCCGGTGCGGTGGCTGAACACGGTCTTTCCATATTCATGGAAACCGACCGTGGAAACTACCTGCTGGACACCGGCCAGGGAAAAGCGATCGTAAACAATGCCCTGGTGTTGGGGCTGGATCTGCGAACCATCAAGGGCATCATCATGAGCCATCACCACTGGGATCATACAGGAGGGCTTGGCCCCGTTCTCGATCTGAAGGGAGCGGTGGATGTCTATGCCCATCCTGATTTTTTCAAGGAAAGCTATAGCGTCACTGAAAATACGGTGCGTTACATCGGCGTGCCGTATCCCCGGCCGCTCCTCGAAGCCAAGGGGGCAACGTTCAAATTCAGCGACGAATTCCGACCGATCGAACCGGAATTATGGCTGACGGGGGAAGTGCCCCGCCGTACCGATTATGAACTTGGCGATCAGAAGCAGGTTGTAAAATCCGGCGAAGGGTATGTGAAGGATGACCTCCGTGATGACCAGTCGGTTGTCATTGAAACCGAAAAAGGGCTTCTTGTCGTCTTGGGATGCTGCCATTCCGGGATTATCAATACCCTGAGTTATATCGTGGAGAAAATGGGGCAGCGCCATATATATGCCGTGATTGGCGGTACGCATCTCGGTCCGGTGAGCGATGGGCAGAGGGAGAAAAGTATCGATGCCCTCAAGGCGTTTGATATAGAACACATCGGAGTGTCCCACTGCACGGGGCTGAAAACGGCATCCCGGCTGGCCGGTGAGTTTGGAGACCGCTTCTTCTTCTG
>JAPLJY010000263.1 GCA_026388345.1 Deltaproteobacteria bacterium | reverse complement strand
AGACGTAATCGAAGAAGATCATCCCCGTGTTCCGGTCGATGATGCTGAAGTTCATCGTGTTCGTGTTGTAGGAGGCCATCTCCGGGCGGACGGCCACGATCTGGGCGAGGCGCTGTTCCGCCGTCTTGAAGACTCCCACGGCGGAGGAGAGGCAGATAATCAACTCGGGGCTCTTCGCCTTGATCGCATCGTAGACGGCCTGGACCCGGTCGATCTCGTGGGTGGACTGGCCGTCGTCGGTCCGGGCGTGGACGTGGACCATCGCGGCGCCGGCGTTGTAGCATTTGTGCGCCTCCTCGGCGAATTCCTCGATCGTATAGGGGACCGAGGGGTTGTTGTTCTTCATCGTGGCGGCGCCCGTCAGGGCCGCACAGATGATGACGGGGTTTGCATCTTTTGCCATAATGTTCCCTCCTTGTTTATGGTTGTTATTTCAGCCTTCTTAAACCGGTTCGAAATGGTCGATGTCCATGATCGTATTCGTCGTCTTCTCCGCGAAGACCGCCTTCACGCGGATCCCGGCCTGCACCTCCCGGGGATCGATCCCCAGGACGATATGGGTGAGCGGCGTGTCCGCGCCGTCAAGCCTGATCTGCCCCAGGATATAGGGGGGCTTCTTCGGCAGGTGCCGGCCGCCGTAACGGACGACGGCGAAATTGACGAGTTCCCCCTCCGTTCCCAGTTCAACCTGGTTGTCGGCGATCTTCACCCAGCATTTCTCGCAGTACTCGCGCGGCGGAACGAAGGTCTTCCCGCATTTGCCGCACTTGAGGCCCATGATCTTCTTGCGGTCCCTAATCGCGATGAGGAACCGCGACCCCAGCCGCCCGGCGAAATACTGATTGGGAAGGGCCATCTTGCCCTCCAGCACGAAACAATCCTTCGTATCTTCTCTGCATGTGGTCATGGCAAACCCTCCTTTTCGCAACTTGGAAATCGGATCCCGGGGGCGCGCATTGGAGATTTTTCGGGGTACCCCGCCCCCGCAGCGTAGCGAGGAGGTGCGGGGTCGGAAAAGGTCCTGCGCGCAAAGGGATCACGATTTTCAAAGGTCTCTACATATCGAGTTCGAAGCCGATCACGTCCCGATAACTCCCCGTGGTTTTGGCCGCCCAGACGGGACGAACCCGCGCGCCGACCTTCAGCCGGGGGATATCCTCCTTCTTGATCTCCATCGCGAATGCCTCCCGCTCGCTTGACCCGTCGAGGACCACGTAAACGGGGGCGTATGGGGTGTCACGGACTGCGCCGGAGAGCGGGTCGGGGCTGGCGAAATGGACGATGTCGAAGTTGGTCACCGTCCCTTTCGGGCCCACCTCGACGAAGTCGCGGACCCGTACATGGCACCAGGCGCAGACCTCCCGCGGGGGGATCTGCGTCCGGCCGCACTCCGGGCAGCGGTTGGCGAGGAACTTCTTCTCCCTGAGTCCCGCGAACCAGCGTCCCATCACGGGACCCGTGGCGAAACGCTGCTCGATTGCATTCGTCACCCGCAGGCAGAGCAGCTCCTCGGCCTCCGTTGCTCCGGGGACCTCGTATTTCCGGAAGAACTTCGCCGTTGCGCCGGCGGCCATCATGTCTCCGTCGATCCGGACCTTCCCGGAGGTGAAGGCGGTGACCGCCTCCAGGGTTCCCAGCATCATTCCGGTATAAACGTCGGCCTCCATCGTCAGCTTCACGGTGAGCGGATCGGCGAGGCCTTCCCGGACGGCGCATTTTCCGTCACGGATCTCGATCGTCCATTGGCCCCCTCCCTCGCCGGCAATATCATAGCCGATCGCCATCGTGACGCCCTCCGCCTTCTCGGGCCGGAACCGCTCCGCGAGCGTGCCGATGATCGCCCGCGCGGTGATCTTTCCGGGCTTCTTCACGGGGACCGTGTAGGGGGTGAAGATCTTCGGGAGCAGCATCATCAGCACCTTCGGGTCTCCGGCGACACGGAGCTTCTGTGAGGAGAGGGCGTCGATTGCGCCGATCTTCCCCAGCGTGACGCCGGCAAAGATCTCCGCGTCCGCATGGACGGTCGTCTTGCAGCCGGTCAGCTCTCCCTCCACGGTCTCCACCTTGAGGGCGCCGTTTTTGATCGTGGCCTTCCATTTTCCGCCCCCCTCGCCGGTCGCCTCATAGCCGATCGTGATGTCCACATCCTTCGCCTCCGCTGGCTTGAAGCGCTTCGGCATCGTATTGAAGATGTCGGCGACGGTCGTTCCGAAATATTCAGTCATGGTTCACCTCCTGCCATTCCAGGTCTTTTTCGAGGATCATCAGGGCCGTCCAGAAGGTCCCGCCGAAACCCGAGGCGAGGGCGTGGCGCACCTCTTTCTTGATCTGGTGGCCGCCCGCGTCGCCGCGGATCTGGAGGGCCGCCTCCGCCGGCCGCAGCATCGCCGTCGCGCCGATCGGGTTGCTCGCGATCACGCCGCCGGAGGGGTTGATCGGGAGCCTGCCGTCCAGGTCGAAGTCGCCCGCCTCCAGCATCCGGAGGTGCTCATCCCCGGAGAGGAGCAGAAACTCGCGGAGCCAGTCCATCGCCCACCAGGCGGAGGGGTCGTACATCTCGAAGACGTCGAAGTAATCCACCGGGTTTTGGATGCCGTTCCGGGCGAAGAGCGTCCGCGCGGCATAGCGGTGGGTCATCTCGGGTTTGGTAAAGCCGAAGAGGTTCGGGATCGTCTCCTCCCGGTGGACCTGGATGTGGTCGCGGACCCAGACGGGGGGATGCTTCGTCCCCGTTTTGGCCTTTTCCTCGGAGGTGAAGATCATCGCGGCCGCCCCGTCGGACTGGGAGCACATGTGGATGAGGCGGAGCTCGCCGACGAGCTGCGGGGAGTTGGCCATCAGGTCCGCCATCTGTTCGTACTCGAGGCCGAAACGCCGGTGGGCGCGCGGGTTCAGCATCGCATGCTTGTCCATCATGATCCGGTAACGCATCGCGGCCCGTTTGGCCCGTTCCTCGCCGAATTCGTCGATCATCTCCTGAGCGGTGGTTCCGGTCAGCGCCCCCGTCTGGAGGTTCCGGAACCAGAGGGGGTCGGCCATGTTCGTGATGCCCCCCGTGGTGTTGCCCTCCTGGAGCTTCTCCATGCCGATCGCGAGCACCGTGTCGTAGAGGCCGGAGGCGACGAGGTTGTCCGCGGCGCAGACCAACGTAGCGCCGGTGGTCCCGCCGGTCGTGATCCTGTATTCATCCTTGCCCAAGGCTCCTGTCCCCAGGGAGTGCCAGAGGTCCGGGGCGAACTGCATCTCGAAGAGCTCCATGTTTCCGTGGACGATGCAGTCGATGTCGCCGATCTTGAGTCCGGCGTCGTCCAGCGCGCGGATGACCGCCTCCTGGACCATCTCCACCTGGTTCTGGTCCTCCTTGTGGGAGGAGAGGGAGGTCTGGCCGATCCCGATGATGGCGACATTTCTGTTTTTTGCATGCATTTTCATATTCGGCTCCTTATCTTTCCAGGATGGCGACGGAGTGGAACTGCCCCGCCGGGCCGGTCGTCGAATGGGCGAGGGCGCGATGAACGTCGGGAACCTGCCGTTCGCCCGCGTCGCCTCTGAGCTGCAAGACCGCCTCCGCCGCGCGGTAGAGACCGGCGATCACGAGGGGATTCCCGGCGAGCATCCCGCCGGAGAGGTTTACCCGGTATTTTCCGGGGCCGCCTTCGTCGAGGAACCGGGCCCCTTCGCCGTCGCCGCAGAAACCCAAGCCTTCGAGCCAGAGGGGCTGCTGGTAGGCATAAGCGTCCATCACCTCGACGAGATCGATCTCCTTCTTCGGGTCGTCGATACCCGCTTTCCGATAGGCCCGCTCCGCCGCCTTCCGCAAGGCGAAGTTCGCGGTGAGATCCCGGTCGCCCAGGAAGAAACTGTCCATGCAGTTGGCGAAGCCGGTGAGCCAGACGGGGCGGTCGGTGAATTCGCGCGCCCGCGCCTCGGATGCGAGGAGCATCCCCACGGCGCCGTCCGAAACGGGGTAGGCATGGAGCTCGCGGATCGGATCGCAGAGGAGCGGCGAGGCCATGACCTTTCCCATGGCGATGATCTCCCGGGCGTTCGCATCGGGATTCCGGGCCGCGCACTGCCTTGCGCGGACGACGATCCCCGCCAGGTGCCCCTCGGTGAGATTCGCCTTTTTCATGTAGGCCCGGGCCTGAAGCGCTGCCGCGTTCAGGTAGTCGAGGCCGACGGCCCGGCCGTAGAAGGGATCGAACCCCAGGTTCGTGATGGTGTTCCGGCTTTCCGCCTGGGACTCCTTGCAGTGGCCCATGACGAGAACGAGGTCGGCATGACCGGAGAGGATCACCGCCTGGGCATAGCCGAGGGCGTTGAGTCCCTCCTGGGCCATCTTCTCCTCGCCCCGGTAATGGGCGCCCAGGACGTCCGCAACGCCGTTGTTCGAGATCGTGCGGGCGTCGAAGAAATCGTCGGAGCAACTGACGATCGTGTTCACCCCGGTCTCCTCGTCGAAGGTGAACCCCGTCTGCGCCTGGAGGTCCTCCAGGACGTCGAGGAGCATCCCCTGAAACCGCTTGTGCCAGAGATCGGAGTCGTTTCTGTGCTGGGCGACGGCACAG
>JAPLJY010000172.1 GCA_026388345.1 Deltaproteobacteria bacterium | reverse complement strand
TAAGATGAAGCTCCGTCTGCCGCCCATCCCCAGTTGGATGGCTATCTGGAAGGCCATGGGTACGGACCCCGTTGGCGTCCCGCTGCCCGAGCTCTACAGTTCACTTAAGACGGGCAAGGCCGAATCCTCGGAGGGTGACCTGCCGCAGATTTCCGGCTTCAAGCTCGACGAGGTCCAAAGCCATTTGATCATCACCAATCACCTCGTGCAGACGGCGGGAATGCTGATCCATAAGCCTTTCTTCGACAAGCTGTCCAAGGCGGACCAAGATCTCATCGTCAAGGCCGGTAAGGAGGCGGAAGACTGGGCCAACAACAAGATCAAAACCGAAGAGGGGGCCATTCTGGTGGATCTCCAGCGAAAAGGCATGCAGGTGATCATTCCGGATGCGGATTCCTTCCGGCAAGCGGCAAAACCGGCCGTTGAGGAGCTGTTCTCGAAAGAATGGTCGGTGACAACCTGGGCGGAGGTTCTGGCCCAGTAATAAAAAAGGAGAAGAATAGGAGCGACGATGGCGATTTTGGGAGAAATTCAAGAAAAAGAGAGAAGGGTTCGGGAATTCCTGAAGGTCAGGGATCTCCAGGCCCTTCTCCTGAAGCGCCAGGCCAACTTTTCGTGGATGACCGGAGGCGGCCTCAACGTGGTGGGAACCGCGACCGAGTTGGGGAACGCCTCCCTCCTCATCACGGAAAAGGGGAAGTTTGTGATCACCAATAATATCGAAGCCCCCCGAATGGTGGAGGAGGAGAGGCTTGAAGAGCAGGGCTACCAAGTCAGATCGTTCCCGTGGTACGAGGACCGGGAGCCTTCCCTGGTCCGGGAAATCGTCGGACGCGGATCGGTCGGATGCGATTGGTCCTTCCCGGATGCGGCCATGGTGGCCGAAGAGGTCGCCCGTCTCCGCTATTCCCTGACCGCGGAGGAACTGGTCCGGTACCGTTGGCTGGGGGGAAGGGTTTCGGCGGCCCTCGAACGAACGATGATCGCCGTGGAAAAGGGGGCGAAGGAATCGGCGGTCGTCGGCAGGCTCTGCCATGAATTATGGAAAGACCGGATCGATACCATGGGGATGATGTCGGCGGCCGACGAGCGGATCTCCCGTTTCCGCCATCCCATCCCCACGGAAAAGAAGGTGGAGAAGTTCCTGATGGTTTCCGTCAACGCCAGAAAAGGGGGCCTGATTGTCTGTCTGACGCGTTTTGTCCACTTCGGAAAGGTGTCGCAGGAGTTGAGGGAAAAATACGAGGCGAATGTCTTTATCGACTGCGCGTTCATGGCAGCGAGCCGCCCGGGTGTTCCCGCGAGGGAGGTCCTGCGGAAGGGGGTCGAAGCCTACGGCGCCAAGGGATATCCGGAGGAATGGAAACTCCACCATCAGGGTGGATCGATCGGCTACAACCCGAGGGACTATAGGGTCAATCCCGAGACCCCGGATATCATCCAGGAGAACCAGGCTTTTGCCTGGAACCCGTCCATTACGGGAACGAAATCGGAGGACACGATCCTGGCCACATCCCGGGACGTGGAGCTGATCACGAAGCCGGTCCTGTACCCCACTCTCTCCTGCGAAGCGGAGGGGAGCACGTTCGTCCGGCCGAACATCCTGGAAAAGGATTGAGCCGATACGGGCTGAACGAGCGAAGAAAGGATAAATAAAGGATAGAGGAAAAGGGCGCCCCGCTTGGCAAAGGCGGGACGCCCTTTTCATTGAACGGATAAACTCACTCTTTTCCGAATGTCAGATTCGGCAGCCATAAGGCCAAATCCGGCCAGAAAATGACCAATATGACCACCACGACGGTAGTCAACATCATTAGCCAACCTTCCTTGACAAAATCCCAGAGCGTGCATTTGAATATCGTACAGACAATATAAAGGACCGCTCCCTCCGGCGGGGTCAATAACCCAAGGGTCAGGGTCAGCACCATAATGATCCCAAAGTGCACCAGATCGACATTCAGTTGCTGAGCGATCGGTACGAGAATCGCGGTCAACATCAGGATCAACACCGTAGAGTCCATGAACGTTCCGGCAAAGAGCAGGAAAGAGACAATGATCAGCATGACGACCCAGGGGGTATCGGAAATCCCCAGCATAAACTCGGCCAGCTTTTGTGGTATTTGATCCCAGATAATACCGTAACTAAAGGTCGCCGACAAAGCGATCAGTAACATGACCATTCCCATATCGACGACCGTGTTCTCCAGTGTTTGGATCATTTTCTTCCAGGTAAACTGCCTGTAGACGATCGTGCCAATAACAATGGCGTATACGCACGCGAAAGCGCCTGCTTCGGACGGGGTAAACATGCCGAATCTCAACCCGACGATCAGGATGACCGGGAAAAGAAAAGCCCAGATACAATCGACAAAAGTTTTCGCAATCTCTTTAAGTGGTGGCCGCGTTTCTCTTTCGGGAAGATAACCTTTTTGCCTGGCCCTCACACCTACCGCAACCATTAAAAATACCGTCATCAGAAGGCCGGGGACCATTCCCGCCGCAAATAACCGTCCGATGGAGACTTCGGCGATACTGCCATATAATACCAGCCCGATACCGGGGGGGATCATCGTCGTGATGAGCGCGCTGTTACCAATGACCGCTGCCGAGAATCCTCCGGAATATCCCTGTTTGATCATGCCCGGTCCCAGCATGCGCGATAGCATGGTGGCGTCACCAATCGCCGAACTCGTAATCCCGCCCAGTGATGCCGCGATCACCATGTTACTCTGTGCCATCCCCCCGCGCATATGTCCTGTGATAATCGATGCCAGCTTCATTACCCGTTCGGTAAGACCGGTCTCGTTGAGCAGGTTGCCGGCCAAGACGAACAATGGAATGGCAAGCAAAAGAAAGTTTTGGGTTTGGGATAGCACCTGTTGAATGGGCATGGTCAATGGCAATGTCGGCTGCTGTAGAAAGAAGGCAACGCCGGAAATACCAAAGGCAAAAGCGACCGGCATTCCCATCGCCATAAAGAGACAAAACAGAATCAATACCAGCGTCATTTCATAACCTCCGGCTTTCAATAACCATAAGACTCTATTTAGATGATTTCACCGCTAACCCCTTCACTCTTTGCGATCGCTTCACCCGTCACTATCGAGTGCCAGAAAGTTTTGATTTTCAAAATCGCGGTGATCAACATCAGGGCACAACCAATCGGCACACTCAGCGTAACCCACGAATAGCTGAAGCCTGGAATCCCCTGAAAGGCTCGAAATCGGGTCGTGTAGGAAAGGGGCAAGCCGTATCCGATCATGCCTACTAAAAAAATAGCGATGATAATATGATTAATTATTTTGAGATAGAGTTGCGCTTTTGGGGACAGTTTACATGTAACCACTTCAATGCAGAACAGTCTATCCAAGCGCATCGCGGCATCGGCGCCTAGAAAAACCGTCCAGGCAAAAAGAAATGTTGCCGCATCCATCGCCCAGTTCAAGGGATAATGTAAAGCTCGCGCCGCCGCCGCAACAAATACCAATAATGAAAGAATCCCCAATGAGTATTTGGCAATTTCCATCTCCTGCTTGCAGATGAACTCGTAAAATTTTTTCATCATTTATCCTCGTCAGATAAGACAGCCTCGAAACCATCGGTCCTGCGGACGCGCGCATCATCCGGCCCGGCCTCTTAAGCTTCGCGAGAGACCGGGCCGGAGATCATAACCCGATTTGCCTGCAATCCTACTTATTGCCCATTTCCTTGTAGACCTTGTTCTTCGCATCGGTGATCTTCAGGACTTCATAGGCCTTCTCGCCGGCCTTCTTGAAGGCGGCAATATCGCAATCCTCGATCACGACCATCCCCTTGGCGATCAACTGTTTCTTGACTTCCTTCTCGGAGGCCAGGATCCGTTTGGAGGTTTCCAGACCGGCCTTGTCGCACTCCTCGACGAGGATCTTCTGGTAGTCGGCCGGCATGCTGTTGAAGAACTTGGCGCTGATGACCTCAAAGTTGATCAGCATGATGTGGCTGGTTTCGTTGGCGTACTTGAGGACCTCGTAGAAGCGGCCGGCAGGGATGTTGTTGTAGACTAGCTCCACCCCTTCGATCGCCTTTTGCTGAATCGCCGGATACATGTCGCCAAAGGCCATGGCGACCGGGGTTGCGCCGAGGGCCCGGACGGACTCCTGCCAGATGGGGGCGGGCGGCGTGCGGATGCGCATCCCCTTCAAGTCCTCCGGTTTTCGGATGGGCTTGTTCGTGAAGAAATGGCGGTAACCCTGGACCCAGGTGAAGGAGAGGACTTTCAGGCCGAATTTGCTGGCCAGTTCATCCGTCCAGGCCTTGACCGTCGGGGTACTCTTGATTTTGATCACTTCCTCGAGGGTGGTCGCAAAATAGGGGCCGTTCATCACGGCGATCCCGGGGACATAATTCCCGAGCCGGGCCGAGTCGGTGTTCTGGCCCACGTTCGCCCCCTGCCGCATTTGCTCGATGATGTCTTCTTCGACGCCGAGCTGGGCGCTGTGGAAAACGTCAATCTTGAGGCCGCCCTTTGTTTTCGCGTCAACGGCCTTGGCCCAGTCGGTGAATCCCTGGTGATAAGGTTCCTTTGGACCCAGGACATGGTTGAATTTCAAAGCAAACTTCTGCTGTCCGAAGACCGGAAAGGTGATGACCAGGGGCAAAATAATCGCTGCCGCGAAAAGAACATAATATTTTTTGATGCCTTTCATATACCCTCCTTCATCGGTGAACCGCCCCGCCTTTCGGGCGGGGCGTCTTGAACGACTCGGATGAGGGGGAACGCATTCCCCCTTTCCCCTGCTCCGCAGGAACCCGACCCGGAGACGGGAACCCTGCCGGAGGATGATCCAAAACTTCATCCAGCAATTGGGAAACCGCCTTTACACCCCCCCTTTCCCCATGGTTCTTTTAATCGTTCGGATAAGATCGTACAGCCTACGTA
Source organism: Deltaproteobacteria bacterium (assembly GCA_026388345.1). The sequence continues at coordinate 4,066 of JAPLJY010000172.1, read as the reverse complement.
CCCTGCCGCAAGAAAGCTGCCGACTCAATCCATGAGCGCCCCGCCGTTGACGTCGAGGATCTCCCCGGTGATGAAGGAGGCGCCCTCCGAGGCCAGGAAGAGGACCGCCTCCGTCACATCTTCGGACCGGCCGAGCCGGCCGAGGGGAATGGAGGCGATGATCTCCCTTCGTTTTTCCTCCGGCCACTGGGCGCTCATCTCCGTTTCAATCGCATGCGGGGCAACGGCGTTGACGCGGATCCCGTAGGGCGCCAGTTGTCTTGCCAGGGTCTTCATCAATGCGTCGCCCCCTGCCTTGGACGAACCGTATCCGGGGGCGGAGGTGATGTCCCCCATCTTTCCGGCAATGGAAGAGACATTCACGATCTTTCCCGACCCCTGCCGTTTCATGGGCCCGACCACGGCCTTGCAGCAGTTGAACGTCCCCTTCAGGTTGATGGCGATGACCCGGTCCCAATCCTCCTCGGTGATCGTCTCGATCGTCCCGCGGCGGATGATTCCGGCGTTGTTGACGAGCAGATCGATCCGGCCGAAGGCCTTCAGGCCCTCCTCCACCATCCGCGTCACATCGGAACTCTTCGATATGTCACAGGCGACGGGCAGGGCTCGTCCATCCCGCTTCTCAATCTCCGCCCGCAGGTTCTGGAGAGCCTCCCTGTCGACGTCCACGAGGACGACCTTTGCCCCCTCCCCGACGAGGGCCAGGGCGATGCTCCGCCCGATGCCCTTTGCCGCCCCTGTGATGACGGCCACCTGATCCTTGAATCTCATTCCGCACACTCCCGACGATTCCTTGCGTGATCGCATGATTTTGCATCCCCTGACCTTGCCTGGCCGTGGGAACTTTTATGGCTGCTTTGTCTGCCGCAATGGACCAGGCTTCCCCTTCGCCTCCTTTCCGGCGTCACATCGCGTCATCCTTGATCCCTCCGTACCCCAGTTGGACCGACAGTTTTTCCGCTACGTCCATCAGCGGCCCGCGAAGTTCCTTTCGTCTGCGCGGAGAAAACCGGTTTTTCGGTCCCAAGATGCAGAGCGCCGCACAGACCTTTCCGGAGTGGTCCCGGACGGGGGTGGCAATACAGCGGATGCCTTCGATGTGCTCCTCATTGTCGACGGCAAACCCGTTCGCCCGGATGCGTGCGAGCTCCCGCTTCAGGACGGCAGGCGCCGTAATCGTGTTGACGGTGATCCGTTCGAAGACGATGCGACCGATGATGTCGTCGAGTTCCCGTTCGGGCAGCCAGGCCGCGAGGATCTTGCCGACGGCCGTACAGTAGATCGGTCGCACGGTCCCGACTTTCTGGACGACGCGCACCGGGCCCTCGGAATCCCTCTTGGCTATCACGGAAACCACCCCTTCGCGGAGAACGGCCAGACTGGTCCCTTCGCCAGTGCGCCGGCTCAGTTCATCGATGAACGGAACCGATATCTCGGCGAGCTGCCCTTGGGTCCAGGCACGCCCGGTGAGTTTGAAAAGCCTGGGGGCAAGTTTATAGGGCTGGGCCTCTCCCCCCTGGAGGAGATAGCCGAAGGCGATCAACGAACGGAGCAGGTGGTGGACGGTGCTCCGCGGCAGCCCTGTCTTTCGGGCAATCGCGGAAACGGATGCTGAACCGTCAAAATCGGATATGGCTTCGATGACCCGCAGACCGCGTTCGAGGGATTGGTGGGAGAGTTTTGCTTCCATTTGGCCTCATGAACGTTTCATATAGTGAAACTGTGTACGTATTTTATCTCATATATTGGACATGTCAAGAAAATAATTTCTCTTTTTCTTCGTCCTGAAAAATGAGCAAACCCGCGTGAATGCAAGTCTTAAGCCCGACGCCTTCAAAGGAGAGGCTTGACTTCCCCGGTGAGGGAGGGATCATATCTCTCGACCATTTCCGGGTTGGCGCCGAAGCCGCCGGCCGGGCAGGCTCAAAACTCCATAAAATCCTTGACAGGAATAGGCGGATGTAATAATAAATACGCAGTTTAAATAGTGAAACAACGTTACGCTGCGTTAAACTTTAAGGAATTTGAATAGATATATATGGGATGCCAAATAAAAGATCGATACCTGATCAATTCAATTATCCGTGCCTGCAATGTCTTGGAGTGCCTCTCCAATGATAAGGGCCGTTTGAAAACCAGCGACCTCGCTGCTCGCCTCCGTCTTGATCGAAGCGCCCTATACAGAATCCTCCTTTCGCTGGAGAAAGGCGGATTCGTAGAAAAAGATGAAAAGACAGGGGGCTATGCAGTGGGAATCGCTGCCTTTGAGATTGGGAACGCCTATCTCAGGCGGATGGATTTTATCCAGATCTCCAAACCCGTCATGTTGGATTTGTCCCTGCGGGTTCAGGAAGCTGTACACCTCGCCGTTTTGAGTGACACGGAGATTGTCTTTGTCGATAAGGTCGATTCCCCGCGAAGCGTGGGAATGATGTGCAAGATTGGCCAGAGGGCGCCTGTGTACTGTACGGCATTGGGAAAGGTTTTATTGGCCAATCGGCCCGAGAATGAAGTCGCCGGAATCGCGCAGGCGATCCAATTGAAACCTTTTAGCAAGCAGACCATCACCTCCAGGAAAAAGTTCATGGAGGAGTTGAAGAGGGTTCGCACACAAGGATATGCCTTTGATCACAGTGAGCATGAAGAGGATGCGGAGTGCATCGGAGCGCCGATCATGGACCATCTGGGGCATGTGATCGCGGCGATCAGCATCTCCGGACCGCAAAAAAAGATCGATACCCCCCAGGAGCAGCAATTCATCAATTGGGTCGTAGAGGCAGCTTCCCTGATCTCGTCTAAGATGGGCTATTTGAAATGACCGGGGAGGGGGCTCTTTCCCGGATCTTCCCGGTCATAGATCGATAGACTATACTGATCGTTGTTCTTACGATTACCGTTGCGTGTTCGGCCGGATTGAGTAACGGCGAAGAGGAAGAAAGGTGGAAGACGCATCTTCGTCTCTTTCAACCACGATGACACGTTTCTTCTATGATGAATGCATCGATCAACCGAAAGCAGAGACCTTGCGCCCGGCATCCTCGATCGGAGGGGTCATGAATTCGATCGGAGGACCGGCATTCCGGCGCATCGTGAACCGCACCCACCTCCGGTCGGGAACGATCGATATCCTGCCGATGCAGCCCCCCTCGACAACCGGTCTGACCGCCGGCTTCTCCCCTTTCAGGGCGGAGCCCCTGACACAGTTGGTGCCCATCTCAAGCCCGATCTCATCGCTCGGAATAACCATTGTAAAGGAAAATGCCGCTGTTTCATGCCGGTCTGGTTCAAAAGGAAGTCCGGGGAGGATACGGACCCTTCAACGTCACAAAATCCAACGGAGAGGAGAATGGAAATGTCCAATAAGAAAGAAAAGTATTTTTATCACATCAAGGATCTGCCCGTCGTGATGTTAACGGAAAAGTCAAAGAGTCACATGGTTGCGGGTCAGAATGCACTGATCAGTTTCATCGAAAACCCGCCGGGTTGTGTTTTTCCTTCGCACAGCCACCCGGCGGAACAGATCCTGATCATTCTGGAAGGGGAGGAGGATCATATCTGCGGAGAGGAAAAATTTCTGATGAAGGCGGGCGACGTCTGCGTTCATCCGCCAAATATGGTACACGGAGGTGAGACGAAGACCGGATTTAAAGGGATCGATATTTTCTGTCCGCCCCGGGAGGATTGGATGGAGAAATTAAAACAGGCCCTTAAGGAAAGAGGAGAGGGGTGAGAGGGATTCGGGGCATGGCGATTCGGAGGTCCGTTCGGTTGGTTAAATGTTCTGCGGTCCGAAGGATCATACAAAAATAAGGAGGGATCTATGAAGTCAAGTCGCGTTGTCGCAACAGCAGTGGCACTGACAGCAGCAGTATTTTTCATGTTTGCCGGGTTTCCGAAGGCAGAGGCCCAGGTTGTCCAGATGAAGTTTGCCCATTATGCCGAAGAGACCCACCCCGCCCACCTGGCAGCGAAACAGTTTGCCGCGAAGGTGGAAGAACGCACAAAAGGTCAGGTGAAAATTTCCATATATCCGTCCAATGTTCTGGGTTCACCTCCGGAGCAGTGT